>JAYEJT010000097.1:0-12297 GCA_034660675.1 Elusimicrobiota bacterium | reverse complement strand
ATGACAGGTGTGATATTTTTTTGAAATATGATGAAAGTTTGCTAAAATAAACGACTTATGAAAGGAATAATTCTTGCAGGCGGAAAAGCGACGCGGCTTTATCCCGTGACAAAGGGAGTGTGCAAGCAGCTTCTTCCCGTTTATGACAAGCCCATGATCTATTATCCGCTGTCTGTTCTGATGCTGGCGGGCATTGACGACATACTTATTATTTCAAGCCCCGGCGAACTGCCGAGGTTCAGGGAACTTTTAGGCGGTGGTTCGCATCTCGGAATCAAACTCAGTTTTGCCGAGCAGAAAGAGCCGCGGGGTTTGGCCGATGCGTTTATCATAGGGGAGTCTTTTATAGGGGGCGATAGCGTCTGCCTGATCCTGGGTGACAACATCTTTTTCGGCAGAGGTTTCGGCGGGATGCTTGAAGCGGCGGCGGAGTTAAAGGAAGGCGCGAAGGTTTTCGCTTATTATGTGAAGGACCCCGAGCGTTACGGTGTTGCCGAGTTTGACGAAAACAAAAAAGTGATATCAATAGAGGAAAAGCCGGAAAAACCAAAATCAAATTACGCTGTGACGGGCCTTTATTTTTACGATAAAGATGTCGTGGGGATAGCGAAAAATCTCAAACCATCGCCGCGCGGCGAGATTGAGATAACGGATATAAACAGGGAGTATCTGAAAAAGGGGCTTTTGAGCGTTGAGCTTTTGGGCCGCGGTTTTGCCTGGCTTGACACGGGAACGCACGACTCTCTTCTTGACGCGGCGCTTTATGTGCGCACGGTGGAAGAGAGGCAGTTTCTCAAGATCGGCTGCGTTGAGGAGATTGCGTACAGAAAAGGTTTTATAAATAAAGAGCAGCTTCTGAAGCTTGCCGGAGAGCACAAAACGGATTACGGAAGTTATCTTGCTTTTGTGGCGAAAGAGGAAGGGCCTCATGCGGTCACAGGGAAATGAGGTAAGGGCATGAAAAAACGGTATAAAAAAATTCTTGTTACCGGCGGCGCCGGATTCATAGGCAGCGAGTTTGTGAGGCAGAACGCCGGAAAATACAAAATTGCCGTTGTTGACAAGCTCACATACGCGGGTGATATGAAGAGACTGGCGCAGGTTAAAGGGAAATATTCTTTTTACAAAACGGACATTTGCGACGCCCGCAAAATTGACGCCGTTTTTAAAAAGGAAAAGCCCGATGCTGTCGCGAATTTCGCTGCCGAGACTCATGTGGACAGAAGCATAGACGACGCCGCGCCTTTTATGACGACAAATATCATGGGCACGCAGGTACTTCTGGACGCCGCGAAAAAATATAAGGTGAAGAGATTTCTGCATGTGTCCACCGACGAGGTTTACGGCGATATTATTAAGGGGAAATTTACGGAGAATTCGCCCTTTTCGCCGAACTCGCCTTATGCGGTGAGCAAGGCCGCCGCGGATATGCTGGTGTCGGCTTATCACAGGACTTATGGCCTGCCTGTTGTTATAATGAGGGCGAGCAACAACTATGGACCGTGGCAGTTTCCCGAAAAACTGATTCCGGTTATCATAAAGAACGCTCTTGAAAATAAACGGGTGCCGGTTTATGCCAAAGGTCTTAACGTGAGAGAGTGGCTCTATGTCGCCGATTGTGCTAAGGCGGTTTTTGCAATTCTTGAAGAAGGAAAAGACGGCGAGGCTTACAATGCGGGAAGCGGAATTGAGAAGAAAAATATTGATGTTGTTAAAGGTATTCTTATGCGTCTCGGAAAGAGTGACAAGCTGATAAAATTCGTGAAAGACAGGCCGGGCCATGACATAAGATATGCGTTGAGTGTTTCAAAAATAAAGAAGAAGCTTGGCTGGAAGCCGGAAACGGTTTTTGCGTCAGGCCTAAAAAAAACTGTTGACTGGTATGTGAAAAACACAAAGTGGACGGAGCGTGTTTTGGCAAAAGAAAGCGGGGAGAAAAAATGAATAAAAAGAAAAAAAATTCACGTTTCTGGTTTTATATGAGTGTCGCGGTTGTGGCTTTTTTCGCGCTGAGATTCGCGGCTAATCATGTAAGGGGTAACTCGTTTAACGCGCCTTTTGTCGCCGAGGCTCACGCGGAGGATAGCGCGGCTGCGGCGGCGGATGCAAGTGCATCGCCGGCGACGGAGATAGGCTCAATCAGAAAACTGGACACTCCTTTGGGCGCGCGCCTGCTCAGCTTTTTCGGGATTTTTGTTCTCATCATGATAAGCTACGCGATGTCGGTTGACAGAAAAAATATAAACTGGAGGCCGGTTTTGTGGGGGGTAGCTCTTCAGCTTATCTTCGGTCTTATTGTTTTGTCCGATACCGTCGGTTATTTTTTCTTCACGCTTGTTGATTCCAGCGTTAATGTGCTTCTTTCGTTCAGCGAGGAGGGCGCGGCTTTTGTTTTCGGGAAACTTGCTTTCGGTCCGGGAAATCCCAGGGGACTTAACGAGGGAATGTTTTTTTTCTTTTCGGTGCTGCCGACGATTGTTTTTTTCTCGTCTCTTATGACAATTCTTTACCACCTCGGCGTGATGCAGTTTATTGTGGAGCAGATATCCCATGTGATGCGTAAGACAATGAGAACATCGGGGTCGGAAACTCTCTCCGCCGCGGCCAACATATTCGTGGGACAGACGGAAGCGCCTCTTGTTATCAAACCGTTTATAAAAAATATGACCACTAGCGAGCTTCACGCGATCATGACAGGCGGTTTTGCCACCGTTGCCGGAGGCGTTATGGCGGCGTATGTTCTTTTTCTGAAAGATTTTATTCCCAACATTGCGGGGCACCTTGTCACGGCGAGCATAATGAGCGCGCCGGCGGCGCTGGCCGTTTCAAAAATAGTGTATCCCCAGACTGAACATTCGGAAACGGCGGGCGATATGAAAATAAATGTTGAAAAACCGGATGCCAATGTGATTGAAGCGGGCGCGAGGGGCGCCTCGGAAGGCATGTCTCTTATGCTCAATGTCGCGGCTATGCTCATGGCTTTTGTGGGGTTGATTGCCATGGTTAATTTCGGTCTGGAAAAATTCTGCGATTTGACAAGCATTGCTGTTGGAAGAAATCCTTATAGACTGGTTGTGGACGCGGCGGCGGCCAAAAATATAAAGCCCGGCGACACGATAATACTTAATAACGGAATAAAAGATTTTGAATACAACGTGAAAGAAACGCGCGAAAAAAGCGTTATCATAAAAGAAAGGCTGGTCTCAAGTTATAAAGGCAGTGGATACACCGTCAAACGCGGAGGTAAACTTCTTTTCAGAGGGGCAGGACTTAAAGGGCACAAACCGCTGTTTTTTGTGAATCTTTCCATCCTTTTCGGCATAATATTTTCGCCAATAGCGTGGGTGATGGGTGTGCCGTGGAGAGAAGCTTCCGTTGTGGGCAGGCTTCTTGGAGAGAAACTGATTCTCACAGAATTTATCGCTTATCTGAATCTGGCGGGTATTCTTAAAACAGGTTATCACACTCTTTCGGGGAATGTTATAATGCTTTCGCAGCGCTCGGCGGTGATAGCGTCATATGCTCTCTGCGGTTTTGCCAATTTTGCCTCTATAGGGATACAGATAGGCGGGATAGGAGGCATAGCGCCGAACAAAAGAGCGGCGCTCGCCAAAATAGGAATTCGCGCGATGTTTGCCGGAGCCATAGCCGCCTGTATGACGGGTACGGTTGCCGGAATACTGATGTAATGTGAGATGGGGACGGTTCCTATTACTTTTGGCCAATTTACTACCTCTTTACAATAGGAACCGTCCCCATTACATCCCCATTACATGATTGATACTCACTGCCATCTCACTGACAAAAAATTCACGCCGGACAGAGAAGATGTTATTTTGCGCGCGCGTGAGGCGGGTGTGGAAAAAATGGTTTGTATTCTCACGGAGTTCGCGGATGAAGATATAGCGCTGTTTAATGAGTTAAAAGCAAGGGACGGGATTTACGGCGCCGCCGGCTGTCATCCTCATGACGCTGAAAATTACGCGGATATAAGAGGTGTTCTGCCCGGTATCCTGGAAAATGAAAAAATTGTCGCTCTCGGCGAGATAGGGCTGGATTATTATTACGAGAATTCACCGAGAGAAATTCAGATCAGAGTTTTTAGAGAGCAGATGATGCTGGCGAAGGAAAAAAATCTTCCCGTTATTATTCATTGCCGTGAAGCCTTTGACGATTGCGCGGATGTGCTGAGGAATTTTCCGGAAATAAAAATTCTGATACACTGTTTTTCGGGAACGGCCCGTGAGCTTGAGATCTGGTTGAAACGCGGATATTTTGTGTCTTTCGCGGGTCAGCTCACGTTCAAAAACGCCGGAGCTTTGCGGGAAACTGCCGCTAAAATGCCGCTTGACCGTCTGCTTTTAGAGACAGATTCTCCTTATCTTGCTCCCCATCCTATGCGGGGCAAAAGAAACGAACCTGCTTTTGTGAAACACACATATGACACGGCATCAGGAATTATGGGTTTTACGCCGGAGGAACTTTCTAAAGCTGTTGATAAAAATGTCAGCGCATTTTTTGGTATTTAAAGCATTATGTTTACGGAAGAACAAATAAGTCACGAAAGTCAACCCCTGGCACCTTCAGGGAAAGCTATTGTTATTGGAGCCAGTTCAGGTATAGGGAGGGCTCTGGCCAAAGAGCTGGCTGCAAACGGTTATGAGATTGGTTTGGCGTCGCGCCGGACGGCGCTTTTGGAAAAACTTCAAAAAGAAATACCGTCAACAACGCACATAAAAAAAATTGACATAAGTGAACCCTCTTCCGCGCAAAAACTGCTGGGTGAACTGATAGCCGAAATGGGCGGCGCGGACATTATCGTTATCAATTCCGGAATAAGCGTTACCAATAAAAATTTCAGGGCGGCACCGGAGCTTGAAACTCTCGCGGTTAATGTTGCCGGTTTTACAGCAATGACAAATGTTGCGGTAAATTATTTTTTGAGTAAGGGGGCCGGTCATCTCGTCGGCATATCCTCAATAGCGGGGATCCGGGGTTCGGCTGTTGCTCCCGCCTACAACGCGTCAAAGGCCTTTGTGTCAAATTATCTGGAAGGGATGAGACAGAAACTCAACAAAACAAAAATATCCGTCACGGATATAAGGCCGGGTTTTATAGATACCCCCCTCATAAAAAATCATAAATGGGCTTTCTGGAGGGCATCGCCGGAAAGGGCCGCAGAGTTTATATGCGCGGCCATAAAGAGAAAGAAGAAGGTTGCGTATGTGCCGAAGCGCTGGTGGTTTGTGGCGCAGTTTATGAAAATTTTGCCGGAATTTTTGTACAATTGGGGCTATAACAGAATTTTTGGCGAAGAAACAGGAGGACAAAATGGGAAGCAAAGACAGAGCGAAGCATGAAGTGAAAAAAGAAAAAAAATTATCTCTTAAAGAAAAACGAAAATTGAAAAGAGAGAAGAAACAGAAATAATAAAAACTGCAGGCCTATTTTTCAGGCGCTGATTTTGAGGCGAAGTGAGAGAAGAGGAAACTTGCCGTGAAAACCAGGATCAGCACCAGCCATCCGAAACAGAAAAGCGCCCACTGAGGGTAATTCTCATAAGGCTGTTTAATATCGTGGGCGATCCCTGTTATAAGCAATAAAAAAAGCAAAACGGGGATTATATAAGTTATGGCCAGACTCCAGTATTTTCCTATTTTTATATCAGAAACCTCGTTGATATAAGCGCGGAGTTTTTCCGCGCCGTAAAAATGAACCACTGCCCATATTTCCAGCAGGCCCGCGGCGACCAGACCGTAGTTGGTGATGAAGTGATCTGTGATATCAAGATAGTAAAGACCCGCAAAACTTGTAAATATTATTCCGCAGATGAACCCGGCTGCGCAGACATAGAAGGAAATGTCTTCCTTTCTCAGGTGCGGATAATTATCGCACAGCACCGTTGAGGCCGCTTCAACCAGCGAAAAGGCGCTGTCGATTGCGAGACTTATCAGCATTACAAAAAAAAGAACCGCCAGTAACGGCGCCATCGGCATCAGGGACAGAGCCTTTGGAAAAACAATGAAAGCCAGCGAAGGCCCGCTTGATGCGGCAAGCTCTTTTACGGGAACACCGCTTTGTACAGACATATAACCGAGTGTTGAAAAAACAGCCAAACCGGAAATGATGGAAATCCCGGAATTAAGCAGTGATGTTATGATAGCGGATTTGCTGATGTCGCTTGATTCATGCTGGAAACTGGCGTAAGCAATCATTACGCCGAAAGCCAGGCTCAGTGTGAAAAATATTTGAGACGCGGCGGCTCTCCAGACTTCCAGATCAAGCAGGGCGCTGAAATCGGGCGTCAGGTAAAACAGTATCCCGTCCGCCGCGCCGGGAAGAGTCATTCCGCGGATCAGAAGCACAAAAATCAGTATGACAGGAAGAGGGATTGTTACCATAACAACTTTTCCGACGCTTTTTACGCCTTTCCATATTGAAAAATAAACCATTATCCACACCGCGACAAGCGCAAAAATAATGGGAATGACGATATGTCCCGGCGCTCCCGCCCCGGAACTTAAATGAAGGACACTGTTGAAGAAAAAACTTTTTGTGTCCGCGCCCCATGAAAGATTGAAGGAAAAGAACATGTACAAAATTGACCAGGCCATAATCACCGCGTAATAGCTCACAACCACAAATCCGCAGAGAACGGAAGCCAGTCCGATCCCTGCCAGTTTTTTTTGAATTTTTTTTAGCGCGCCGATAGGGCCCATCTGCATTTTTTGCCCGATGGCGAATTCCATTATCAAAAGAGGAACCCCAATTATAAAAAGCATTATTATGTAGGGTACGAGGAATGCGCCGCCGCCGTATTTTCCGGCCAGATAGGGGAACCGCCACACATTGCCTAGTCCAACGGCAGAACCGACAGCCGCAAATATGAAAACCATTTTTGAAGACCAGCGTTCTCTCTGCATCATATGTTTCGCCTCATAATTTCAGATTTTAGCAAATTCAGAAATAATTTCAAAATTTGTTCTTTATGGTTTAACTTTTACCGGTTAGCTGATTATGCTGTTTAATTCCGCTATGGTGTTTATAAGGTGATCGGGATCGGCCCGCACAACATCTTCTTTTTTACCTATGCCGTAAGTGACGCCGCAGGTTTTTATACCGGCTGATTTGCCGGTTATTATATCTATAGCCATGTCACCGACGATGAGCGCGGAATCCGCGGAAAAGCCGTATTTTTTCAGGATTTTTTTTATGCCTTCGGGGGAGGGTTTCCTGTATTTTTCATTGTCGCCGCCTATGACTTCGCTGAAATGGTTTTTTATGCCCAGGCCCGTTAAAACGTCAATCGCTATGGCTCTGTCTTTGTTGGTGAGAATAGCCTTTGTTATACCGGGTATGGACGATAGAGTTTCTTCCACTCCAGGATAGAGAGAAGTTTTTACGACGGGGTTCTCACTGTAGAAATCGCGGAATAGAACAAGAGCTTTTTCTATTTGGTTTTTGTCTGTTCCGCCAATGGCGCGCTTAACTGTTTCCCGAAGGCCTCCGCCGACATAAGAATGAACTTCATCCAGGGTTTTTTCACCGGAAATACCGAGAGTTCTGCGTGTGCGGTTGACGGCGTCGGTGATATCCATTCGCGAATCTGCGAGTGTGCCGTCAAGGTCGAAAAAAATAATATTTATAACGTTCATAGGAGGAAGTTAACATTTGAAAGCGTTTCGTGTCAAATCCCGGCGAAAAAGCGCTTTTCGCCGGGATTTAACAGTTCGCAAGGTTTATTTTAATTTGTCGTAGATTTTGGAAAGGAGTATTTTTTCGTCCTTCATTTTTTTGTTATCGGCGTACATCAGAATTGTGTTTTCATTGACGCCCTTAAAACCGTAAAGTTCTCCGGCTCCCTCCGAGATGAAAGAGGACGGGATTTTTTCCCTGAGCGCGACGTTGTAAAGATGATAATCTGTTTCAACGCGTGTGTGGGAAATGTTGGCCGGCATGTGTATGGCTATGAGCCAATTGCTGTCTTTGCTTACATCCACAATCTGAAAAATTGATTTTGGGTCGCGCACCAGCGTTTGGGGTTCGCCGCTTCCGGTATTTATTAAGATGGCATTCTGGGATTTGTTTACATATATTTTTACTTGGGTTTTATGTTTTTTTGAGTCCGGCCCTGTTTTATTTTGAAAAGAAATGGATGTTATGCAGGTATCGTCGTATTTAGTGCCTTTATAGATGCTGAGTATTTTCAGTTGGAGGATGAGCACTGCCTGCGGGCTTTGTTTGATCCCGGTTAGTTTTTTACGGTGCAGTTTCCTGAAGGAACGGATGGCGGCCGTGCGGAATTTCACGAGACTTCTCCATTTGAAAGGAAAAGCTATTGTTTGAGGTTCAGGCGAGTCTTCAAGGATTATTGTTTTTGTTTTTTTGTATTGCAGGGTGTTAAACAGCACCCCTGTTTCTGTTACTTCGCCGGGGATGTTTATTCCGGCGAGGATGCTGAGTTCCGCTTCTTTTACTCTATTGTTGGCTATGAACACTTCTGTGTTTTTTGCGTAGCCGTTTTGCAGTATAATATTTTTTGTTTCTTTTTCCAGAGCGACACAAATGCTTTCTCCAATTCCGTCGCTTTTTGCGCCTTCCGACCAGCAGGTTTTGATATTCCCGTCAAAAAGATTGCGTGCCCCGTAGGGTCCGCGGACATAAGGCCCGCGGTTTTCCAGTTCGGAACTTGAAAGATAAAGGCGTTCGTCGTCGTCGCGTAGAACCATTTCTTCCCATGCGCCCGGCGGTGCTGAGCATGATGTGAGAAAAGAAATCAGCACAGCCAGATATCCGAATTTTTCAACCATTGCACGACTCCTTATATACTGTATCTACCACCCGTAAAAGTTTAGCACAAAAGCAAGCTTTTGTTAATGGGAATTGCGAAGAAGTCGCGTATTAGCTAAAATCCAGTAAAAGAAACGCAGATTTATAGAAAGGAAGGGAGGTTTCAATGGATCAGTATGAAATGCAGGCGAAATTCGGAAAAGGTATAGGTTTTTTTGCGATGCTGTTTGTTGTGTTTGTGATTTTGGTAAAAAGTATTATTGTCGTGCCGCCCGGCGCGGTGGGTGTTAAAGTGCTTTTCGGTAAAGTCAACCCGAAAACCATAAAAAGCGGTCTTCATCTGATAAATCCTTTTGCCAGTGTGGTGAAGATGAGCGTGAGGACGGAAGAATACACGATGAGCGTGGCTTCGTCTGAAGGATACAAGCGCGGGGATGACGCCATTGACGCCCTCACATCCGAGGGCATGAAAATCAGGCTGGATCTCACGGCGTGGTACAGGCTTGACCCTGCCGAAGCCGCCCGTGTTTACGAAACAATAGGCCGCAATTACGAATCCAAAATAGTGCGTCCGGCCCTCAGAACAGCCATTAGAGACGCCGTTGTGAAATACACAGCTGCCTCAATCTACACGGAAAAGAGAGCTCAGCTTGTCAGTGACATAGAAAACATAATGCGTGAACTTCTAAAAGGCCGGGGCATAATTCCGGAAAAAATACTGCTGAGAAACCTCATTCTTCCCAAGCGCCTGATGGATGCCATTGACATCAAACTTTCGGCCGAGCAGGAAGCGCAGAAGATGGAATTTGTCGTGATGAAAGAAAGAAAAGAGAAAGACAGGAAGATTGTGGAAGCCGAAGGAATAAGAAGGGCTAACCAGATCATTTCTTCCGGCCTTACTGACAAATACATAAAGTGGTACAGGATTGAAATGATGAAGCAGCTCGTTGATTCGCCGAATAACACCATAATATTTATTCCGGAAGACATGAGCTCCACGCCCATAATAAACATACCGGCTAAAAAATAAGGCAAATGGTGATAGAGGTTGACCCCGCCATCCGCCACGGCAGACTTGCAGCGGCGGATGCGGCATTTCGTGACTTATTTTCCCGCTCCCGTCCGCTGACGGCTGTGTTAAGCATCTGATATGTTCATCCGGCTAATCTTCATAAGAGAAACTTTCCGCGCGAGGCCCCGTCTGGCGGTTTTGTGGGCGCTGTCTTTTGCCGCCATACCTTTGACTTCTTATTTTGGCAGGGGATGGCAGCGTTCGCTGACGGCCGCTGTCGGAAAGAGCGGTGTCCTCTGGATTATGGCAGCAGCGGTGGCAGCCCTTCTTGTATCGGCGGCTCTGCACATTTTTAACAGGGCCGGCTGGAAGGGCCTTTTGCACCTTTTGTGGATTGTCATTCTCGCGGGAGGCCTGATGTATGCCCTTCGTGCCCACCCCGAACGCTGGCTGCACATACCCCTTTTCGCTATGCTGGGCTTTTTTTCAGTCAGCCTTTTTGACAGAACCGGAGCCGAATTCGCGATGGCTTACGCTTTTCTGGACGAACTCTTTCAATATTACCATCCCGAACGGGTCGGCGATTTCGCCGATGTTATTGTCAACGCCGTTTGCGCGGCCGCGGGTATCATCCTCTTTCTGCTCATTGCAAAAGCGCCGAAAAAAGGCTGATTTCCTTTTTTCTTAATCGTTAAGATAGCGTTGTTTTGTTTTTTCGCGCATTTTTTCGTCAATGCGTTTTATGAGGCCTCCTATTAGTATGAGGGACAGGCCTATTATAAAAACATAGGGAGGATGCGAAAGCTCACAGAGGGTGGGGATGCCTGACGACGCCAGAATGTGGGCGGCTTTGGGCATTGCCGTTTGTATCGGAGCAAGCAGGTAATTTCCAATTACAAAGAAAATCAGGATTAATGCCCCGAGTCCGCTGGAGGATACAGCCACAGGGGTGATCATATAATCTGAAAGGATCCTGACCGCCAGAGGCAGTTCCCGGCTAAAAGCTTCTTTTACGATGCGGTCTTCCCTCTTAATGGATTTTACGACATAATCGCTGACTTTGGTGAATTCTCCCGTCAGTTTTTTTAATTCGTGCCTTAGTCTTTTTTCGGTGATAGTGTCGTCTTTGATGGCATCGGCCAAGTTCTTGTGCGTCAGTAATTCCATAACCGAAGATTTTTCATCAAAACCCGCTTCTTCAACAAAGTATCGTATATTGTCTTCTTTTTGCAGAATTTTTTCCATGGCGGAAGGCGTCTGGAGATTAACCCTCATTTTTCTGACGATGGTGTATATTTCATCAATATCGTCTGTTGTTTTCAGTATTCCGCGCAGTTTGGTGAAAATATCAGCGCTGTTTTCTGCAGCGGTGCTGAAAATGCCGAGTTTTTTCTCTATTTCCACCACCCTGACGAGAGGGAGACGGAAAGTTTTGCCGAGTATTCTTTCCACTCTTTTTTGTACGATAAACTCCACCAAGGAAGGATTAACGCCGTAGCTCGTAAGCCGTGATTTGTATTTAGTCAGTGCTGTTTTCAGATTGATTCGCGCTTTATCTCTGCGTATTTGAGGAATAAGTGAAAGAATATTTTCTACGACATTCCTGGCTTCGTGCAGTTCTATGTTCACATCATAGAGTTTTTTGCATGCGGCAGAAAGTTCACTTTCAAGTTTTTCCAGATTGACTTGTAATTTATTAAGCATGTTTTCTTTACCGTTTTGACCGGTCGCGGTTTTTTGGGGTTCTCTTGTTTCCATTGTAAAATATCCTCCATTTACGCTTTTCCGTATTGGTTCATATTATCCCAACTAACCGTTGCGTGTGTCAAACAAAAAATGTACTTGGCTGCAATGATACTGAACACAAAAAGGCAAAGCCATTGGAGGTAAAGGGCTACAGACCCTTACCTTGAAATATCACCCATAAAGTTTTTAATACTAT
Organism: Elusimicrobiota bacterium; assembly: GCA_034660675.1. GTDB lineage: Bacteria > CG03 > CG03 > CG03 > CG03 > CG03. Next base: position 553 of record JAYEJT010000097.1, on the reverse strand, counting down.
CTGCATGTCATAAAACCAGAGTTTGCATGGATTTAATTCACGGCTCTTTTTAATATATTCATTATCCAGTTCGACATCCGATCTTTTGATTCTGCTCCCCTTATTAATCTGAACCAGACCTGTGAGGCCTGCCATGATCACTTTTTTTCGGACATCTCCTCTCCTTAAGTCGTTTTCATAATCGTCCACGGGAAACGGCCGCGGCCCGACCCAGCTCATATCACCGCGCCATATATTATAGATTTGCGGCAGTTCATCAAGATATATTTTTTTTAAGTATTTCCCGACCGCAGTACAGTATATATCTTTTTCCAGTGTCTTTGCTCTGTCACGCAGCCGTATGCGCCCTTCGTTAGCAAGTGTTTCCTGTTTGATAAAACGGAATTTATAGAATTTGAATTTTGTACTCTTGCTAATACGATATTCATACCGGAACACCGGCCCGGAATCTTCAGGATAAAAAATACCCGAAAGCTTTATCAAAACTGCAATTGCAAGAAATAGAGGCAAACATAAAAGAGCCATAATACCGGCGAGAGCTTTATCCGTAACC
>JAYEJT010000096.1:0-2395 GCA_034660675.1 Elusimicrobiota bacterium | reverse complement strand
ACCCCTGTCATGAATCTGATAGTGATACCTATCGCTGCTTTGATCGTTTTTTCGCTTTTTTCATTTTTCTGTGCTGTTTTTTTTACCGTTCCCTCTTTTTTTCCCGCCTTTATCGTGTCTGTCGTTAAGGGAGCGGCAGCATGGGGAGCCGGTGTTTTCGCCTCGTCGGCAAGCTTGTTTATATTGCTGATCGACAAAATTCTTAAGGCAACGGCTCTTGTCCCGAATGCCATGGCCGGCTGGGGGCATCTGAGCGTTTTAACATACGGGGCCTATTATGTTTTGATTTTTTCCATTCTTTCAAAGAGGAAGAAAATCATTTTTGCGGCTGTTCTGTTTTTCGTTGCCGCTGGCGTGTTTCAGGCAGCGGCTCGCCGCTCTTTCAGGCTTTATGTGCCGGAATTCGGATCGGGGGACTGCTGTCTTTTCACCGCCGCCGGCAAATGGTATCAGATAGGCACGATCTCGGACATTGCGGGGGACATGGCCGCCGGATACGACGCGTTTATAAAATATCACGGCATAAAAGAGATTGAGGGCTGTTTTATACTGAGCTCCTCAATATATCACATAGCGTCGTTCAAACAGCTCATGGAAAAAAATCTGGTCAAAAAGTTTTATCTCCGTATAGGCGTAGAGATGACGAACGAATTTGAGAATCTTCTTTATGAGGGCAGGGGCAGAAATCTGTTCAGGGATTTTAACGCTCCCTTTGACGAAAACGGCTTTAGTTTTTCGCTTTCCGGCGAGGCCCTTGTCATTGAGAGGAAGGCTGGCCGCGACGGAGCGGTGGCCTCTTTTCTCCGACGTTTGCTGTCCGGCTGGAGGCAACCCCGCAAAATAATTTACGCTTTCGGAGAGGAAACGGCCCCCGGCCCCGGCGATGTTTTTATAGGCGACGTTTACGAATTCTGCAAGTTCTGGATAATCCCGCAGTTTGAGGAGAAAGAAGTTATAATACGCCTCGGCAGAGAAGTGATAAAAGAAAACTGGATGAAACAGTGAGCGGAAAACTCACTCGATATTTTTTAATAAATCACTGAAGTTAGTTATTCCGACGATATTGATTTTTCCTTCTTTGTAAGATAAATTTCCCCCGTAAATCAGCATTGCTTTTCCCGTTTTGTTTCCGCGCAGTTTTGAATAATAGCGCAAGTTTTTAAAATAATCATTTGCAATCGTCTGGCCGCTTTTTATTTCAACGGGAACGGTTATGTCTCCGTAATCAAGTATTAAATCAATTTCAGTTCCGAGGCTGTCTCTGAAATAATAAAGATTATTGGTTTTAACTTTGTTGAAACGCGCTTTGAGGAATTCTGAAATAATAAATGTTTCAAATAAAGCGCCTTTCAGAGGATGGGTATTCAAATGTTGGGGGCTCTGTATGCCAAGCAGAAATGCGGCTAAGCCGGTATCTATAAAATAAAGTTTAGGAGACTTAATCAATCTTTTTTTGAAATTTTTGTGATAAGGCTTTAGGAGAAATACAATATAGCTTGCTTCTAAAACAGACAGCCAGTTTTTTGCCGTGTTGTGATTGATGCCGCATTCGTTGCCGAGATTAGAAAGATTGAGAATCTGTCCTGTCCGTGATGCGCAAAGTTTTAAAAATAACTCGAATTTGGATAAATCTTTAATATTGAGCAGAGAGCGGACATCTCTTTCCAGATAGGTGGTTGTGTAGAAAGACATGGTTTCTGTCGGGTTCAGTTTTTTATCAAAAATCCGCGGATAAAATCCTGTGTAAAGAATTTTATCAATAGCGGGCAATTTCTTAGGATAGATTTCTGAAAATGAAAAAGGAAGAAGTCTGGTTATTGCCGATCTTCCCGCAAGGGATTGGTTTATAGAGTCCATAAATTCAAATTGCCGTGAGCCCGTTAAAATGAACATTCCCTCCGCGTGTTTTTTTTCATCAACGATTGTCTGGATATAAGACAGCAAGTCAGGGGCTCTCTGGATTTCATCTAAAATGGCCCCGCGGGGAAATTGTTTTAGAAACGCGTTTGGATCGTTTTGAGCAAATCTGCGTATATCAAGATTTTCCATTGATAGGTATTCTTTTTTGGGGAACGCTATTTTGCAGAGTGTCGTTTTCCCCGACTGTCTCGGTCCCGTTAACGTGACGACCGGATATTTTTTTGCCAGTCTCACTAATTCAGATTTTAAATTTCTTGATATTATCATAACTCTGTAAGTTTAGCTGAATCCTTACAGATTGTCAATACAATTAACAATCTGTAAGGATTTTAAGGCGCGAAATAACAGAATTCACATCTTGCGAAAAAGGGTTTCCGGCCGGTTGCGGAAAAATCCTTTGTTTTTATCCGTCTTTTGGTATAATCAAAAATAGGCAATGATGTTATTATCAATAATCGGCGCCGCGACGGGGAGG
>JAYEJT010000095.1:0-12390 GCA_034660675.1 Elusimicrobiota bacterium | reverse complement strand
TAAAGAGAAAAATCGTAAAACACTCCGCCCGTAAGCTCACCCGCGCGGAGCGGCGGCTGGCAAAAAAGAAAGCCTCTCTGCCTAAGGGGATGGAGCGGGACGCGGTGATAAAGGAAATAGTTCTCAAGGGTAAGAAAGCCGGTTCAATGTCCTTCAGTCAGCTTAACGAGATGCTGCCGCCCGAGTTTACGGACAGTGACACCATTGATGAGGTGCTGACCTCGCTTGAAAGCACAGGGATTGATATAGGGGGTGCTGTCTCGAAACATGAAATGGCGCTTGTTCCGGTGTCGGAGGTGGAGAAGGTTGACACATCAGATTCGGTAAAAATGTTTTTGAGCGAAATGGGGAAGGCTTCTCTCCTCACCAGGGATGAGGAGACTTTTCTTGCCAAGGGTATAAAAGACAGGGAAAACCGCTTGAAATTTTTAATACTGTCAAACCCGATTATATTCAGGGAAATGGAAAACATCAATGCTTTACTCCAGGAGGGGGTTATTTCCGCACGCGAGCTTATGCCCCGCGGTAAGAAAAACGCGAAAATAATAGATGATATGAAAAAGCGTGTCAGCCGCGTTTCCAAATATATCGTTAACGGCAATAGGAAACTCGTGCAAATGCAGAAGAAAATTTCGGTTCTGCGGGCGCCTGAAAAAACACAGCGTTTAAAAAAAGATATTAACAGATGCTGTTGTGCGATCTATGAAAGAATATATGCTCTTGAACTTAACGGCCAGAAGTTGAAAAGGCTGCTTTATCTGCTTAAATCCGACGGCCGGCGTATCGCCGGTTTTCTGAAAAGCCGCGATGATATTTTAAAGAAAGTGGATGATGAGCGGGAAGCGAGAAAACTTTACAGGAAATACAAACGAAAAAATCTAACCCCTGATGCTTTTTTCCGTCAGGCAGGCATAAGAATAACCCAATGGCAGGAAAAGCAGGAACAGCTGGATAAGATTGCGGAAAACCTTTCCCGTATCAGAAAAGAAACGATTCAGGAACCTGAAGAGCTCCTGACTATTTATGACGAAATACGCATTCTTGAAAAAGAGATAAAAAAAATGAAACTTAAAGTTGTGCGGAGCAATCTGCGGCTCGTTGTATCGATAGCGAAGCATCATTCTAATGTGCGGCTTTCGCTGCTGGATCTGATTCAGGAAGGATGCATAGGGCTCATGAAAGCGGTTGATAAGTTTGAGTATAAAAAGGGTTTTAAGTTCAGCACTTACGCGACATGGTGGATAAGGCAGTCCATAAACAGGGCAATAGCCGATCAGGCCAGAACCATAAGGATTCCGGTACACATGAAAGAGGTTATCAGCAAGGTATCCACTTTCTCACAGAAATACCGCGCGAAAAAAGGCGTTGACCCGAGCCCCGAACAGTGCGCTGAAGGCCTGAAAATACCTGTTGAAAGGATATACACTGTTCTTAAAGTTATGCCGGAGCCTTTTTCTCTCGCCCAGCCGGTGGGAGATGAGGATGATGCCCAGCTTGAAGAATATGTGAAAGACAGCACTTTGATCAGCCCTGAGGATGCGGCCCAGATGGATCTGCTGAAAACGGAAGTGGAAAAACTGCTTGCGGTGCTTTCTGATAGGGAGGGGGAAATTCTGCGCTTGCGTTACGGAATAGATTCGGGTTATCCGCAGACTCTTGAAGAGGTGGGGCAGGAATTCAAGGTGACGAGGGAGAGGATAAGACAGATAGAGGCAAAGGCCATAAACAAGTTGAAGGAGATCGCTGAATCCAGGAAATTGAAGCAGTATATAGAGTGAGAAAAATGAAAAAGAAAACAAAAAAAAGCGTATTTTCAAAAAATAGCCGGGTTCCGGTGGGTATGTCACAAGGTAAAGAAAACATACATTTTGTGGGCATAGGAGGTTCGGGAATGAGCGGTATTGCCGAGGTTCTTGCGGGTATGGGGTATGCTATCACAGGTTCGGATCTTGCATCCTCGTCCGTAACGAAACATCTGGAAAAGCTGGGGTGCGCGGTGTACATGGGTCACAGAGCTTCAAATGTGAGGGGGGCGCGTGTGGTGGTTATTTCTTCCGCTGTTAAGCCCGATAATATAGAGGTTCTTTCTGCCGTTGAAAACAAGATTCCTGTCATACAGCGTGCGGAAATGCTGGCTGAACTCATGCGTTTGAAATACGGGATAGCCATTGCCGGCAGCCATGGAAAAACAACGACGACCTCTATGGTCAGTCAGATACTGTCCTCTGCCGGTTGTGATCCCACAATGGTTATAGGGGGCTGTTTTAAAAATATAGCCACGGGCGGATACAAAGGAACCGGAGATTTTCTCGTGGCTGAGGCCGATGAGTCGGATGCATCGTTTCTCAAACTTCTTCCAACGGTTGTGGCGGTGACAAACATAGACGACGATCACATGAGTTTTTACGGCAGCATGGATAACTTAAAGCAGACCTTTGTTGATTTTATAAACAGCATCCCCTTTTACGGCATGGCTTTTTTGTGCATAGATGACGAAAATATTGCCGAAATACTGCCTCAGCTGAGAAAACGTTATTTTACCTACGGTTTTTCGGAGAAGGCTGATTACCGGATAAAGCTGTTGAACAGAGAGCGTTTTAATATGTCTTATGAATTGATTTACAAGGGAAAAAATATGGGTTCTTTGACCGTGCCGGCTCCGGGGGTACACAATGCGCTCAATTCTGTGGCGGCCGCCGGTGTTTGTCTTAATCTCGGCATAAGTCTGCCGAAAATCAGAAAGGCGCTGAAGGCTTATATGGGCGTTTCCAGGCGTTTTGATGTGAAGGGAATAAAAAACGATATTATGGTAATAGATGATTATGCCCATCATCCCACTGAAATAGCCATGACGGTTAAAACCGCGCGTGAGACATGGCCTGAAAGAAGAATTGTTGTGCTTTTCCAGCCGCACAGATACACAAGAACAAAGGAGCAGGCCTGGCAGCTCGGGAGATCTTTTTCGCGTGCTGACGCTGTGTGTCTTTTGCCCATATATTCGGCAGGTGAAAAGAAAATTCCGGGGATCACTTCTCAGCTGATATGGGAAAATATACCCCGGAACATAAGAAAGAGAATGTTTTCTTCTCTCGGTGAAGCATCGGAAATAATGCCGTCAATTCTCGGTAAAAACGATATTTTTATAACCATAGGTGCCGGTGATGTGTATAAGGCCGGTGATGCGGTGCTCAACAAATTGAAATAAAGCGAATATTTTGATAAAATGAGTATTGTGAATGTTGAAAAAATTAAAGAAGAGGGAGCTGTAATGACTAAAGAATTTTTGGCGGCGTTGGATCAGATCCAGCATGAAAAAGGCATCCCCAAAGAAGAGATTATTTCTTTGATAGAGCACGCTGTCAGCAAGTGCCTGGTCAAAGTGTACCCTCTTTCGGACAGATACAGAGTGGCGCTGAACACAGATACTGGCCAGATTGTGGCATGGGGTATAAAAACAGCCGTGCAAAAAGTGACAGAGCCGAAGAAGGAAATACTTCTTTCCGCCGCTCAGGCGATTGAGCCCAAAGCTGCCGAAGGCGATGATATTGAGCTTTCCATAGATGTGGATGAGATTGCGCGTATAGCCAGTCAGACGATTAAAAAAGTCATAACGCAGAGGATCAGGGAGTATGAAAAAGTGTCGGTTTTTAAAAAATACAAACAGTTGGAAAACAAAATTGTTTCCGGCAGGGTGTTCCGGTTCATCGGAAGAAAAGCTATTTTTGATTTCGGTGATGCGGAAGCGGTTCTTCCGGGGGAAGAGCAGATACCCAAGCAGTTTTTGAGAGCGAATTCTTTTGTTAAAACATTGATCATGAAAGTTGAGGGTAATGAGCGGAGGTGCGAGATAATTCTTTCCAGAAGTCACCCCGATTTTTTAAAGGAACTGCTTGCCGAAGAGGTGCCGGAAATAAAAGACGGCACGGTTGAGGTGGTGAAGGTGGTGAGATATCCGGGCACGAGGAGCAAGGTGCTGGTCAAATCCCTGAAAGAGCGTGTTGACCCCGTGGGAACGTGTGTCGGGGTGCGTGGTTCAAGAATAAAGACGATTATAAATGAACTCGGCGGAGAAAGAATAGATCTTGTGGATGTTTCAAGAAGTCCCGCCGCGATTGTGGCGGCGTCGTTAAGTCCCGCAAGAGTTGAATCGGCGGCGGTAAAGGTGAATAAAGAGAAAACCAAAGCTGTAGTGAAAATAGAGTCTTCTCAGCGCGGACAGGTGCTGGGCGCGGGAGGTTTTAATATTAATCTCGCTTCGGAATTAACGGGTATGGAAATAGATATAGAAGACGGGGGGGAAGCATCTTCGGAAGAAAAAGATCAGGAAACAGCACAGAAGCCCGGTGCGGAAGTTTCGCCGGAAACGGAACTTCCAACCACCGCAAAACCTAAGCCGGATGATAAGGAGAAAGAATAATGGCGGTTAAAAACGAATGCAGAATTTCGGAGCTTGCGAAAAAGCTCGGTGTGCCCAGCAGGGAGCTGATAAAAAAACTGGGTAAAAAGGGGAAAACGGCCTCGTCGGGATTGATACACGCTGAAGTCGAAAAGTTAAGTAAGTATTTTTCCACCGCGAAAAAAACAAAAAAGCCGGCCGCTAAGACAAAAAAAAGTGCTTCATCGGCCAAGGCCGCGAAGACGAAAAAAACGCCGGCAAAAAAGGTAAAGAGAAAAACAGCCCCGGCTGATAAAACCGCCACTAAAAAAGGCGTTCCAAAAAAGAAATCCGCGGTAATTCCGTCTAAAGAAGAAAAACCGGTTCAAAAAGAGTCTGAACTTGATTCCCGGAAAGACGCGGCCGATCAGAAAAAGACCGCAGGAAAACGGCGGCGGTCAAAATACAAAACGTTTATACACATCTTGGCCAAAGAAATGGGGTGCGACAGCAGGACATTTATAGAAAAAATAAAAACCTTAGGATTTACGGGGAAAAAGGCTAATTCCGGCCTCACTTCCGATGAGGTGAGCGGGATAAAGTCGGCGTTCCTCGGGCCGAAGCCTTCGCCGAAAAAAAAGGAAGTCGTTGAGCCCGAGTCTGAACAGCCCCCCGTTGAAAAAGAGCAGATAAAGGAAGAGCCGGTTGTGCCTGAGGCGAAGCGTAAAATCGTAAAAATAGATGTTACCACCACAGTTGGTTCTTTGGCCGAAAAGCTTGATATGTCCGCTGTGGCGCTTATAACAAAGCTGATAAAACAGGGCATTATAACGACGATCAATCAGCGGCTGGATATTGAAACGGCTTCTCTGATTGTTCATGAAGAAGGTTTTGAACCGGAAATTGTGGATATTTACAAGGATGAAATAGAAAAATCCGACGACAGGGATATGAGCCGGGCAGTTCTGCGGCCTCCGGTTATCACCGTGATGGGACATGTGGATCACGGCAAAACATCCCTCCTGGATTATATAAGAAAATCTCATGTTACACAGAAGGAATTCGGAAATATAACTCAGCACATAGGTGCTTATCAGATAAAGCACGGAGATTATAACATGACCTTTCTGGACACTCCCGGGCACGAGGCTTTCACAGCCATGAGGTTGAGGGGTACGCAGGTGACGGACGTGGTTGTGCTCGTTGTTGCCGCTGATGACGGCATTATGCCGCAGACGAGAGAGGCTATAAGTCACGCGAAGCTGGGCGGCGTGCCTATTGTAGTGGCGGTAAACAAAATGGATTTACCGGCTGCTAACCTGGAAAACGCAAAGCAGCAGCTCGCGAATGAAAATCTTTTGCCGGAGGATTGGGGCGGTAAAACCATAGTGGTGCCGATTTCGGCAAAGACGGGCGATGGCGTGAAGGATCTTCTGGATATGATTCAGCTTCAGACGGAGATGATGGATCTTAAAGCTGATCAAATGTGCCGCGCCAAAGGCGTTATTCTTGAGGCTAAGCTGGATTCGCGCCGAGGCCCTATTGCTACGGTTCTGATGACTGACGGAACCCTGAAGGTGGGAGAATCTTTTATCAGCGGTTTTGCCGGCGGAAAAGTGAGGGCTATGCGTCTGGAAGGCGGAGGGAATGTGAGAGAAGTTTTACCCGGTACGCCTGTTGAGATTATGGGTTTTTCGGAGCTGCCTGATGTGGGGGATGATTTCTCCGTCATTGCAAACGCCGGTCTTTCAAGAGACATCCGTTCATCCAGAAAAAAGATAAAAGATGATATGAGGTTGTCCGCGCCGGTTCTTTCCTCCGGTGACGCCGGCGATACAAAAAACGTAAAGATAATTTTAAAAAGTGATGTCCAGGGGTCGCTTGAAGCCATCAAGGACTCTTTGTCCAAACTGGATAACACCGAAGTGAAACTGCAGATTGTTCATGCCGCCAGCGGTGGTATAAATCAGAGCGATATACTTCTGGCACAGGCGTCGGGGTCGGTTGTTATAGGTTTTAACGTGAAGGGTGTGGACAGGGTTGAGGCTGATGCTCAGGAAAAGGGCGTGGAAATAAGAATTTATACAGTGATATACAAGCTTCTGGAAGATTTGAAAAAAGCGCTTGAAGGTAAGTTGGCGCCGGTTTATAACGAAGCGCCGATAGGATGCGCGGAAGTTCTCAAGACCTATAATATTTCACGTATTGGAACTGTGGCCGGTTGTGTTGTTACAAAGGGCAAATTAAAGCAGAAAGCTAAAGCGCGGCTCGTCAGGGACGACAAAATAATTTACACGGGCAGTTTGGCCACGCTCAGAAGATTTAAAGATGAAGCGGCCGAGGTCATGGAAGGTATGGAATGCGGTATCACGCTTGATAAATACAATGATGTGAAACCCGGTGATGTCATAGACGCTTACGAGCTTGAGAAAATAGCGCGGGTTCTTGAGGATACCAAAAAGGAGTAAAGCGGGGTCAGTAATGGGGACGGTTCCTATTACAGTAATAGGAACCGTCCCCATTAGGATATGTCAAGACCTGACCCCATTATGTTATGCGTATTGAAAGAAAAGTTAAGCTCGCCAAACAGATAAAAAGAGAAGTGAACGGCGTTATACACAGGGATTTTCATATTCCTTTGGGAGTAATACTGACGGTGACGGATGTGACCGTCTCAAATGACTGTCATAATTGTTATGTTTTTTACAGCGTTTACATCGCGCCTAAGGCGGACGCAGACGCCGCGGATGAGTCGCGCCTTGCGCGCGAAACCAGCCGGATAAGCCGTATGCTGACGGGAAAAGCCAATCACTTCAAATATGTTATAGGGAAAAATATGCGTATTAAGATCATTCCGGATGTTCATTTTAAGCTTGACATGACTCCGGTCAAAGCCGCGAAAATTGATGACATTTTCGACGAGATATCAAAAGAAAACAAAGGGGGCGGGTCTTAATTTGAATAAGCCTATTCGGGCGCTGATTTCGGGTTTTGTTTTGTTAAGCGTTTCTCTTGCTCACGCAGCCTGTGATGCGGGGCTGGTTTTTGACCTGACCGGCGCGTCTTCAAAGACCGTTGACGCTCTTTGTTCGCGGCTGCTTTCCTCACCTTCTTCCTCAGCTTCGGTTTTTATTCCGTGGAATATGCTCGAGGATATGCGGCGGGATGGTGTTAATAAAAAACTCGTTGATCTTTTTTCGTCCGGCCAGGTCGAACTTTTTTCGGGTATTTTTTATGACATTGACCTTTTTAGGGCACCTGATGCTATTCTGCACAGCCAGATAAAAAGATTCAAACTGCTCGCCGAGAGTGTTTCCGGTTCCGTGGTGGACGGTTTTTATCCGCATGATTTTAAACTCAGCCCCCGTGTGCTGAGAATGCTGAAAAAAATGGGTTTCAAATATGTTTTGGCGGATGAAAGCTGTGTGGGTGAAGATATTGAAGCGCAGCGTTTGCAGGTTTTTCTTATGCCGGACAGCCTGATGCTTTATTCTGTGAGCGGAAAAATCAGCAAGGCCGCCTCTCTTCCGCCCGCGCTGGAATGGGCCAAAGAGTTTGCTGAAACCGCCGGGGTTGTGTGCGGTGATGTGGCCGGTTCAATACCGGGCGGGTCGGTGGTGTTTAATGTAGCCCTGGCAGGTTACACTGCGGAAGATGTCACGGAGTTGTTTGCAGTTTTGCGCAAGATGAATATTAAGATCAGAGGTGTAAAAAAACTTTCGGTCAAAGAACCCGCTTATTTTAAGGAGCTGTCTTCAATAATATCTGATGAACCGGGTGAACTGAGAAGATTTCAGGAATTGTTTTTATCGGAGTGGAAGAAATTCTATTCCATGGCGTCATCATTTCCGCCGCGTCTTTTGGAAAATATTTATAAAATGGGCAACAGCAAATATTTCGCGTTGCCATCGGCCAACGGTAAGACGGGAGAGATGCTGGCTCTGGCGCAGGTTTTTTACGATTTTGCGGGCAGTTTCGATTTTTCCGTTGGCGGAGAGAATATTCTGGCTGTGAGTAACGGTTATTTTAGAATATATTTTTCTGCGGAAAATCTGAATCCGGTATTTATAACGGTGCCGTCGGAAGGTGTTATTGTTGCGGGAAATCCTTCCGGACACCCCGGCGATTATGCGCTGAAAACTTATTTTAATTTTCAAGCCCATGAGAAGGGCTGGAAAATAAAAAAAGATATCACAAAAGAGTCTTTCCGTGTTTCGGGAATTTTAAAGGATTCTCCCCTTGAGATAAAAAAGACCATTGTTATGTCCAGAGGCAGGAACATCTTTAAATATTACTGTTCGGTCACGAACACCGGCGACAGCGGGGTTGACTGTGATGTCGCTCTGAATATCACTCCGGCGGGAAATCCGGGAGTTTATGTAAAAACCTCAGCGGATAATTACTCCGGTTCTTTCAGGAGTTCGTCAAAAGAACTTGGTGAGATAAAAGAACTGTCTTTAACGTCGGGGGGCAGTTTGGCGGCGGCGCTAAAATTCGTTGCTAATTATCCTCATTTTCTGACGCTCAGAGAGACATCGGCGGAAGTGTCGTATAAAAAAAAGGAGCTTTCTCCCGCAGACAGACTTCTTGCCGAAACACATTTTTCCTACGGAAATTTCAGCTATCCGGAAGGAGCTAAAAAACTTTTTGAGTATTCTGACATATTTCTTGACGGGGTTCCCAACGAAAAATTCTGGGCCGGGGCTGCCCGTTTTATAGATCCCCGGAGAGACGGTCCGGAGGGCGCTGATATCAGTGCTGTTTACTACGCGAAGGGTTTAAACAGCGGATATCTTTTTGCGGAAGGTGATTTTGATAAAACTTCTAATTTTTATATAGCGCGCAAAGGCTCGGGGGGCAGTGTTTTGTATTCAAAATTAAAGGTGCCGGATAAACTGAAGTATTATGTGGAGCTTCCTTTGGGACAGGGTTCTCCGTCGTCATACAGATGGGAGGGTGTTTGGCTCAACACTTTTGAAAAAGGTTTTTCATATTCTCATACGGGCAAGGCGATTGAAATAAGAATGCCGATGCCTTTGCAGGAAGGTGAATGGGTTATTTATCTTGAAAACGAAACGGGAATAAAAGACATCGTTTATTTCGAGGTGAAGAAATGAAAGTCGGAATAGGTTTTGACGTGCATCCTCTTGTCAGCGGCCGGCCGTTATATCTGGGCGGAGTGAAGCTGCCTTCGGACAAAGGCCTTAAAGGGCATTCCGACGGTGACGCGCTGATACACGCAGTCATGGACGCATTGCTCGGCGCCGCCGGAAAAGGCGACAAGGGGAAACATTTTCCGGACACCGATCCGAAATTCAGCGGGATATCGTCGGTCAAACTTCTCAGAGAAACCATGAAAATAACAAAGGCCAGGGTTGTCAACATTGACTGCATAGTGTTCGCGGAAAAGCCGCATCTGTCAAAATATTACGGGAAGATCAAAACAAAGCTCGCGGCTCTGCTCAAAATCAAAAAATCAGCAGTGAGCGTCAAGGCCACCCGTCCGGAGGGTCTCGGCATAGCGGGCGAGGGCATTGCCTGTTTCTGCGCCTGCCTCATAGAATAAAATGGGGACGTCCTTAATAAAAATGAACGGGCTGATACAGATAATAGAGATAGAATTATTTTTGAAAATGGAGTTTTGAGATGAGAAAAATATTTTTTTATAACACACTGACGAAGAAAAAAGAGGTATTTGTTCCGCTGGAGGCGGGCAAAGTCGGTATGTATGTTTGCGGTATCACGCCTTACGATTACACTCATCTTGGCCACGGCAGGTGCTATGTCGTGTTTGACGCCATAAGGAAGTTCCTCAAAAGCGCGGGATATAAAGTGAAATATGTGCAGAATTTTACGGATATTGACGACAAGATAATAGCGCGCAGCTCCGAAAAAAACACGGATTGTCTTACTCTTTCGGGCAAGTTCATAGACGAATATTACACCGATATACGCCGTCTCGGGGTGGAAGACGCCGATGTTTCGCCCAGGGTGTCGGAGCACATCGACGACATAATAGAGGCGGTATCAAAACTTCTGGAAAAGGGTTTTGCCTATGAGATCGCCGGGAGTGTGTATTACAGAATAAGCAGATTTTCCGGTTACGGAAAACTGTCTGGTAGAAACACAGATGATCTCAAGCCCGGCGCAAGAGTGGAAGTGGATAAAGAAAAAGAAAGTCCGCTTGACTTTGCCGTGTGGAAAAAGTCTGTGGAGGGGGAACCCGGCTGGGATTCGCCCTGGGGAAAAGGCCGGCCGGGCTGGCACATAGAATGTTCAGTGATGAGTTCAAAATACATAGGCGCAACTCTGGATATTCATGCCGGCGGACAGGACCTTGTTTTCCCCCATCATGAAAACGAGATTGCCCAGAGCGAAGCGCTGACAGGGAAAACTTTCAGCCGCTTCTGGCTGCACAACGGTTTTGTGACGATAAATAAGGAAAAGATGAGCAAATCGCTCAATAATTTTTTCACGCTCAGAGACATATATAAAAAGTTTTCCCCCCAGGCGGTGAGATTTTTTCTTCTCAGTCAGCATTACCGTTCGCCCATAGATTTTTCTGAAAACGCTCTCGCCGAGGCTGAGAGGTCTCTTGAAAGGGTGAACAGAATTTTTGATGAAAAACCGTCTCAGGAAAAAAATGCTGAAGCGGAAGTTGAAGCGGGTAAGATATATGAAGGTTTTATGGCCGCTCTGTCGGATGATTTCAACACATCCGCGGCCTTTGCGTCATTTTTCGCTCTCATTAAGCTTTTTAACAGGACAAAATCAACCGCCGTTTTGAGAAAGATGGAGAAGATGGACGATATTCTCGGTTTTCTCAAACTTGAAAAAATAGAAAAGAAACAGCAGATGTCCGAAGACGAAATCAAAAATCTGATTGAAAAGCGCGCGGAGGCTAAAAAGGCGAAAGATTACACTTCTGCGGACGGTATACGAAAGGAGCTTTTAGAGAAGGGCGTTGTTATTGAAGACACCCCCGCCGGTGTCAAATGGCGCCTCAAATAAACAAAGACTGTTTGTTTCAGATTGAGTAAAAAATTTATAGCAGGTTATTTTCCTTAAAGCTGAAAAAGCTTTTTTTTGACAGCTCAACAACATTTAATCCCATCCTGCCTGTTCTTAACAATATGGCGAGAAGTTCGGCGTCGGAAAGTTTTCCGGGGAGGTATTTGATCAGTTTTTCCCTTGGTCTGTCAACTTCCGGCAGTTCCTTGATAGATTTTTTCATCCGTAAAATACTCAATTATTTATCAATTCCTTTTAACTTTATTTCGCCTGACTGATTGTGATAGCTTGTTCTTTTGTTTTTTCTTTATCAGTGTTTCGGCGACCGCAAAAATCATTTCCTTGTCGGACTTATTGCCTTTTTCGAGTATATCCCACAGATGTTCGTTCTGAAATTTATAAATAGCCGCCTGTTTTTTGTCAATCTTACCGAGCAGAGCATGCGGAGATACTTTTAGAGCATCTGCTATTCGCGAAAGCGTCTTCAGGCTGCAAGCTTGTCTGCCGCTTTCAATTTTCGCGATATACGTTGGATGAAGTCCGCTTTTTTCCGCAAGTTCTTCCTGTGTCAGCTCTCTTTTTTTGCGGTATTTGCGGAGAAAAACAGCCACTGTTTCAACAATGTTTTTCATAGATGCCTCCAGAATATTGTAGTAATATAGAGCTCCCCCCCTCCATAGAAAATGTGTCGGCATAAAACTTGACATATATGGTTAAATAGGGTGAATGCAAAGAAGGATGGGCATTTGGTTATCTGCATAAGCCATTTGATGTTAATCAATTCCTAAGTGAGGTGGAAGCCTTTTTTGGTAGGAAAACTATTCAAAAATAAAATCGCTTTTTAACATTTTCAGGAAGCGCTGAATTTTCGGGATAGGGCAGACATGCCGATGTATAATTACATAAATTACTGCCGCAATGCTCCGTTAAATAGAGTTTATTTAACGGCTTCGACTCTTTTTACTCCGGGGATTTCCTCTTTCAGGGTTTTTTCTATTCCCATG
>JAYEJT010000094.1:0-2413 GCA_034660675.1 Elusimicrobiota bacterium | reverse complement strand
TTGCCTGCACACTTATAAAATGCTAAAAAAGCATATTAACTGCATGCGTGTTATTTGCATGGAGATTATTAAATGAAGAAATTTGAAAATTATTTGCGCGAGACAAGAATCGTGGCGGAAAACCAAGTCCCTTATTATGTGACATGGGTATCCAAATTTTACGCTTTTCTCGGTAAAAAAATGAATGACGCAGTTCTTCCCGGCGAGATAGACCGTTTTATTAAAAATACAGGAAAGTACCGCGAAGACTGGCAGATAAAACAGGCGGACGACGCGATACGGCTCTTCCTCTATTTCCTTTCAAAAAAGAAAGGGGAACAAGCGCCGGAAAACAGCGAAGCCGAGTGGAAAACCGCCGCGGAGCTTATGAAAAAGATTCTGCGTCTCAGGCACCGCTCCGTAAGCACCGAAAGAACATACATGTTCTGGCTCCGGGGTTTTTACAAACATCTTAAAGGTTCCTCTCCGTATGAACTGACATCTTCGCATGTCAGGGACTTTATGTCATATCTCGCTGTTGAAAGAAATGTCTCGGCATCCACACAAAACCAGGCATTCAATGCGATACTTTTCTTTTTCAGGCACGTGCTTGAAAAAAATATTTCCGGCGCCGACGCTATCAGGGCAAAACAGAAAAAACGCCTGCCCGTCGTTTTAACAAAAACCGAAATCCGGCATATATTTAGTAATCTTGACGGCGTTTATCTGCTTATTTGCAAACTGATATACGGCGCGGGCCTGCGGCTCGGCGAAGCGCTGACCCTCAGAATCAAAGATATTGACTTTGAAAAAGACATACTTACAACACGGTCGGGAAAAGGAGACAAGGACCGCGCAACCGTATTTCCCGCCGCTGTTAAAGAAAATTTGTTACAGCATCTTGAACACGCAAAGGAAATATTTGAAACAGACAGAAATGACGGAACAACCGGCGTTTACCTGCCCGGCGCGCTGGAAAGAAAATACCCGAATGCGGGGAAAGAGTGGAACTGGTTCTGGGTGTTCCCCGCGCGGGCGCTGTCCATCGATCCGAGAACGAAGACAGTGAGACGTCATCACATTCACCCCGCCAACCTGCAAAAAAAATTCAAGACCGCCGCCGGAAAAGCAAATGTAAGCAAACAGGCGTCTATACATTCTCTCAGGCATAGTTTCGCAACCCATCTGCTTGAAAGCGGTTATGATATTCGCACAATACAAAAACTTCTCGGCCATGCAAGTTTAAAAACAACCATGATTTATACTCATGTCGCTAAAAAGGATATCCTAAATGTCAAAAGCCCGCTCGACTGATAAACGGCTCCTTTCACGATTGAACAACATTTGCCCCGAAAATCGCGCCGGCGCAGCGGGGCGAAATTCTTATCCGCATGATGCCATTCCTCTCAAGCGCTTTATCAATCCCCGGAAGGGGATGAGACTGGACAGCTTTCTGCAGTCAAAGATAAAGGACCACTCGCGCTCTTTCATACAGTTCCTTATAAAGACGGGAAATGTAAAGATTGACGGGAAAACCGAAAAAAAGAATTACATACTGAAAGGCAATGAAGAGATATCCGTCAATCTTATTGCCGATCCGGCAACGCATGTGAAAGCCGAAAAGGTGAATTTTAAAGTGATTCACGAAGAAGAAAGTTTTCTTATCATTTCAAAGCCCTCGGGAGTAATAACCCATCCCGCCGGCAGGCACTCATCGGGCACGCTGCTTCAGGGTCTTCTTTTCAAATATCCCCAGCTCAATGACTGGAAGGGCCTCGGCAAACCCGGCCTTGTGCACCGCCTTGATAAAGAAACATCCGGCCTTATGATTGTCGCGAAAACAGCCAACGCCCAGAAAATCATCATGAGGCAGTTCGCCGACAGGACGGTTTCAAAACACTATCTCGCCGTTTGCGAAGGGAAAGTGTCATCCAGCCAGTTCATAGACGCCCCCATAAAAAGAAACGACTTCAACAGAACGGCTTTTTCCGTTGAAACAGACGGGAGAAACGCGAAAACTTATATCAGGCCCGTGGCGGGACTCCCCGGAAAAACGCTTCTTCTGATAAAGATATTCACGGGCAGGACTCATCAGATAAGAGTTCATCTTTCTCACATCGGTTATCCCGTCGCGGGAGACGTGAAATACGGCGGACAGCCGGAAACGCGGATAATGCTTCACTCCTATTCCATAAGTTTTGATCATCCGGAAAGCGGCAAAAGGCTTTATTTCAAATCAGACTTTCCCGAAGATTTCAAAACTTTTGTAAAATAACGCGACTTGATTTTTGTATCAGGAACCGTCCCCAATTCACCCCAATCACTCGAAAATTTGGTATACTAATAAAATGTATGTTTTGCGATTAATTTGCGCGGCTGTTTTTCTCCTGACGGCGCCGCTTTGCGCTGACGGCGAAAGCGAAGATTACAGGCT
>JAYEJT010000093.1:0-2433 GCA_034660675.1 Elusimicrobiota bacterium | reverse complement strand
GCGGGTTTCCGGGGGCCTCTTTACGTCCGCTGTATCTTACAAGATTATTTTTCAGGAGTGTGGCTATCACTCCGCTTGAATCCACGCCCCTGATGTCGTTTATCTCCGCTTTTGTGACGGGTTGTTTGTAAAGCACGATGGACAGCACTTCCGCCGCGGAGGAGGAAAGTCTCATCACGCCTTTCCACGGGTAAAGTTTCAGTATGCTGGGGGAATATTCAGGCCTTGTTGATATCTGATACCCCCCTCCGATTTCCTCAATGAAAATACCGTGGTTGCTGTTCCATTCCTGTTTCAGGGCATTGACCGTTTCGGTGATTTTTTCCTGGGATGCTTCGGTGATTTCCATGAGCTTTTTTTTAGAAATGCCTTTCCCGCTAACGAAAAGCAAAGCTTCTATTGTTTTTTTCAGTTCAGCTGTTTCCATAGGTGCCTTCTCCTGTGTTGTTTTCTTCCAGTGGCTGAGTTCCGGTGAATTGTCTCACCGTTTCCCTGGATGTCAGATATATTTCCGCAAAAGGCCTCTCCTGCTTAAGAGACGCAATGCCGTCGTGGGCCAGATCCAGGACGGCCAGCACAAGCACGGCCAGATAAAGTTTGGACGGATGGCTTCGGAGCATTTCCGAAATTTTAATTTCTTTTCTGATTTTAAGTTTCTCTAACATATCTGTTTTGACATCTTCAAGATATATTTCGGGTCCTGTTATTGTGTCAAAATTTCTGTCATGTGTTTTTACGAGATTCGCAAATATGTCGGCGAGTTCAAAAACGCTCAAGGTGCTTTTTTTATCAATTTCAACGGCCGCCGGTTCGTCCCGCCGGAAAAATTTTTTTCTGGACTGATGCTTCTCCAGCAGTATGCCGCGGCTTTCCTTGATCTTTTTCCATTCGGCTAATTTTTCGGAAAGATCTCTTTTTTGTTCCATGGCCTCCTGATATTCCTCACTTTCCTTAGGCAGCATCAGGCTTGATTTTATCCGCATGAGAAGAGACGCCATGGAGAGAAAATCCGCCGCCGCGTTAAGATCGGCGTTGCGTGTTTGAACGAAAGAAAGATACTGCGTGGTGATTTTAGAAATTTCGATGTCGTAAATATCCATGTTGTTGTTCTGCACCAGCCAGAGAAGAAGATCCAGCGGCCCCTCAAAGGCCTCAAGTCTGACAATATAGTTTTTGCCGTTCATATTTTTATGCTTTCCCGCACCATTCCCAGTGTTTCCGAAGCCGCGGCGCCGGATTTTTTCGCGCCCGTTTTCAGCGTTTCGTTCACTTCTTCGGCGCTGATTTGTTTCCGGCGCTCTTTTATGGGAGCAAGGAGACCGGCTATTTCTTTTGCCAGAAGCTTTTTGCAGTCAACGCATCCGATTGAAGCCTCTTTGCAGGACTGTTCAATTTCTTTGCTTTTTTCGCCGGGAACCGCCTCCCAGTAGGAGAAAACGCTGCAGACGCCAGGATGGCCGGGGTCTGATTTGTGAATCCTTTCGGGGTCCGTTATCATGCGCGAAATTTTTTTGGCGGCCGTTTCGTCGTCGTCGGTGAGGTTGACGGCGTTCCCGTAACTTTTTGACATTTTTCTTCCGTCCGAACCGAGAAGTTTGGGCGATTTTGTGAGCAGGGCCTTGGGCTCGGGAAAGATTTTTCCCGCCGCCCCCGGATAGAGATGATTGAAGCGTCTCGCTATTTCACGCGTTATTTCAAGATGGGGCAGCTGATCTTCCCCCACGGGCACGCAGTCGGCTTTGTAAAGAAGAATGTCAGCGGCCTGAAGCACAGGATAGCCGAGGAATCCGAAGGTGCTGAGGTCATGATTTTTTATTTCTCTCATCTGTTCCTTGTATGTGGGGCAGCGCATGAGCCAGCCCAGCGGCGTTATCATTGAAAGAATGAGAAAGAGTTCGCTGTGAGCGGGAATGTCCGATTGACGGAATATGCAGCTTTTGGAAGGGTCTATCCCGCAGGAGAGCCAGTCCGCGACCATATCGTTCGCGGATGATTTTATCGCCGTCATGTCCGAGGTCTTGTCGTAAAGCGTGGTCATGGCGTGCCAGTCGGCGGCCATGTAAAAAGTTTCGTATTCATCCTGCAGTTTTACCCAGTTGCCGAGGGCCCCGAAAAAATGTCCCAGATGCATCGCGCCCGTCGGCCTCATCCCCGATAATATTCTCTTTTTTTTCATAATTTTTATATGGCCATAGCAGCGTAAAGAATCGTTCCGGCTATCAGCTGCACAATTTTAAAAATAAAAGGCCAGAAAATCCAGAAGACAATCAGTGTCAGAAAAGGCCCGAAACGCATCATCCTCTCGTATTTATAGGCTTTGTCATAAGGAAGAATTGCCGAAAGTATGCGCGAACCGTCCAGCGGCGGTATGGGTATGAGATTAAAAACGGCAAGAAGGATGTTTATGAAAACGGCATATTGAAGGAGGCCGGC
>JAYEJT010000092.1:0-12707 GCA_034660675.1 Elusimicrobiota bacterium | reverse complement strand
CAGACCAAAAGCAATTTTAAGACGCCGCCAGCCGGGCATTTTTTTTATAAGCTCATCCTGAATTTTGTCGTTCCGGCCGGTTGGGATCATTTTCTTCCCGCAAGAACTCCGGCTATTTCCAGCCACTTCCTGTTCAGCTTTTTTTTGTGCGACGCCGGATATGTCAGAGGCACCGTCTTAAACGAATCTTTCACCCAGGCGCACATGAGATTTTTCTTTCCTTTTTTCAAAAGTTCTACCGCCTCGTAACCAAAAACTCCGCCCAGAATCCGCGAATCCACTGACGGAGAACCTCCGCGCTGTATATAACCCAACTTTGAAACCCGCACTTTGGCTTTAGTGTTCTCCGCGAGATATTCCCGCAAAACGCCGCTTGAACCCGCGCCTTCGGCCATCACGATGATAAGAGAAGCTTTGTCAATTGAAAAATGCCTGACTTTTTTGAGCACCCGGGCTTTTGTCCATTTCACCTCGGGCATAAGTATTATCTCGGCGGCAGAGGCAAAACCCGCGCTCAAGGCAAGATGCCCGCTGTGGCGGCCCATCACTTCCACAATAAAAATCCGGCTGTGTGATGTGGCGGTGTCTCTGATCTTGTCTATTGCGTCAAGCGCCGTATTTATGGCCGTGTCAAAACCTATGGTCTCGTCCGTGCCCGCAATGTCGTTATCAATGGACGCGGGTATACCTATGACAGGAACGCCGCTGTTTTTAGACACGGCGTTGGCCGCACGCATTGACCCGTCGCCGCCTATGACAATCAAACCGTCCGGCGCGATTTTTTTCAGATTACTCACTATCGCCGCCATACCATTTTTTGTTTTGGACAGAGGACAGCGCTGAGTGCGCAAAATTGTGCCGCCTTTGGCAATTATGCCCGAAACCGACCTTGAACCAAGCGCGGCATAATCTTTTTCCAGCAGGCCCCACCAGCCGCGGCGTATACCCGTCACTTCCATGCCGGCAGATAGCGCAGACCTCACCACCGCTCTCACCGCGGCGTTCATTCCCGGCGCATCGCCGCCCGTTGTGATCAGCCCTATCTTTTGTTTTCCGCCGCCGGCGGATTTCGCTTCGCTCAACATTTTGTCGCTCATACTTACTCTGTTTTTGCTATTATGGCCGCAGCGGCTTCGGTGCCGAAATGGTCCTTAAAAAAAGCCATGCTGCCGTCGAGCTTCTGCTTCATTTCAGCGTATTCCTTTTCGCCGATCCTGTCTTTCATCCCTTCCAGTTTTTTTACAGCGTCGTCAATTCTTGTTTTAGCGGAAACGCTCTCTTCCAATATTATTTCGCCCAGAGACTCAATGCTTCCGGCCAGATCTTTGAGTTCGTCATGGTTTCTGAGACGGATTTTACCGCCGAAATAACCCTCTTTCATAACTTCAAGAGTCCTTTCTATGACAACCAGCGGCCCGACAAGATGATGGAAAAAAAGCATGGATCTCACAAACACCATAACCAGAAATATGCCCGATATACAGAAAACGCTCATTCTAGCTTCATGTATAAGCGCCGTCACCTCGCCTGTGGAAAGATTCTCCGCAAATGTGGAATGCATTATCCTGTAATCCATGACGAGAACCGTAATCACAGCCGCCATCAGCACCATTAAAACCGTCACCGCAACATACTTTATCTGTATCTTCGGTTTCGCAAAAAACTGTGTCCTTTTCATCCTATCCTCCTAATTTTACTTTTATCAAGCACTACAAATGGTATCCGGAGCTGAAAGTCTGCCGCTGCAAGTCTGCCGTGGCGGATGGCAGACGGGCCATAATTATAACTTTGCATATTATTTTGACGGGGTTATTCCGCGCTTGGAATCACGGACAAATTCAATCAGCTTCTTCACCGCATCCGTGGGTTCCAGCTTTTCCGCTTCTTTCAACGCCTCATCTTTAAGAAGAGAACTCCTGAAAATAATCCTGTAGGCTTTTTTGAGAAGAGCCAGCTCTTCCGTCGAAAAACCTGCCCGCGTCAAACCTATGCGGTTGAGACCGTAAACAAAAGCGGGACTGCCCGCTATCATGGAATAAGGCGGCACATCCTGATTTATCCTGGCGGTACCGGCGACCATGGCCAGCTCTCCTATCATTGTAAACTGATGAACCGCCGCATAAGCGCCCATAATGGCGCGCTCCCCGACGCTGACATGCCCCGCTATGCCGACGCAATTTGACATGACGACGCTGTTTCCGACCCTGCAATCGTGAGCAACATGCACATAAGCCATGAGAAGCGCGTTATCGCCGACAACCGTCTTACCCGTGGCCGTTGTGCCCCTGTTGACCGTGACAAATTCCCGTATTGTGCAGTTCTTTCCGATTTCGCAGGAAGTTTCTTCACCCGCATATTTCAAATCCTGGGGGGGGGTGCCCAAAACCGCGTAAGGCGACACCTTCGTCCCTTCGCCTATGATGGTATTCTTTCCTATAACGGCACCCTGACCTATCACGGCTCCGTCCATTATCCGCACATTTTCCTCAACACTGGCAAAAGGCGCTATCTCAACATTTTTCCCTATCACAGCGCTTTTTGCAACCTGAGCTTTATCCGATATCATTGTTTCTCCACAAGCGAAAATGTAAATTCGCACTCACAGGCAAGAGCATCACCGACATAAGCTTTACCGGCGGCTTTACCTCCCCTCATCCTCGGCCTTAAAATCTCAACTTTGAGAGTGAGCTCGTCACCCGGATTCACCGGTCGGCGGAATTTCACATTGTTTATTCCCATAAAAAAAGGCAGCTTTCCTTTCCAGTCCGTCTTTGAAAGAAGCAGAACACATGCCGTCTGGGCAAGAGCCTCCGTTATCAGCACTCCCGGCAACACCGGCCTTTCGGGAAAATGCCCTTTAAAAAACCACTCGTCCGGACGTATCAGCCTGCGTCCGACGGCCGCTTTGGCTTCCTCAGTGATTATGACACTGTCAACAAAAAGAAAAGGAGGACGATGGGGAATTGCGGATTTAACGCCCTCTATATCAAGAGACATAGGATATTCCGGAATGGCGCCGCCGCCTGTCGTTTCTATGTCTTGCGCGAAAAGTTTCGCCAGGGCCGTGTTAGACGTGTGACCGCCGCAAAAAGAGTTTATGTCCGCTTTTACCGGCCGTCCGATCAGATAAAGATCACCAATCAGGTCAAGTATTTTATGACGGACAAACTCATCTTCAAAAGTCATCACCTCTTTGTTGTGTATTCCTTTTTCGCCTATGACAATAGCGTTTTTCAAACTGCCGCCCTTGGCAAGACCTATGGCCTCAAGCTGTTCTATCTCATAATCAAAACAGTATGTTTTCGCGGGAGCTATCTCTTTTTTAAAGACATCCTCGTCTATGACTATTTCCAAACTCTGTTTCTGCATAAAAGGATGCTCATATTCAACCGTTGCCGTCACTTTCAGACGGCCCGACGGAAGAGCTTCCACTTTTACCTCATTTTCACAGTAGGACATTTTCGTTGAAGGCGTGTAATATTTCCTTTCCGCGCCCTGCTCTACAACGCCCGCATCCTCTATCATCTTCACAAAAGGCATGGCGCTTCCGTCGCCTATAGGCGGCTCGTCCGCCGTTATCTCAACACAGATGTTATCTATTCCCATTCCCGCAAAAGCCGCCATCAAATGCTCAACTGTGTTTATAGCGTTTGCGCCTTCTCCCACAGTCGTACCCCTGACGGTGTTTGACACCTTTGAGGCATCGGGCACAATCTTCACCCCGTTTTTTACAAAAAACACTCCGGCGTTTTCCTCCGCAGGTTTAAAAGTTATGGAGGTGGCCTGGCCCGTGTGCAACCCGACGCCGCTTAAAGAAACCTCCTTCGCTATTGTTCGCTGCTTAACCATTTTTATTTCCCCTTTTTTATTTCCCGAAACATCTTCAGCATCTCGGGAAGACGCATCATCGCCGCGTGCACCTTCATCATTTCCCTGTGATCCCTCGCCGGAAAACCCGACACGAGCGCCCCGTCCGGCAGATCCTTTATCACGCCGCCCCGGGCGGCGACTGTAACACGATTACCTATTTTAAGATGCCCCGACACACCGCTTTGCGAAGCCATCGTTGAATAATCCCCTATAACGGTGCTGCCCGCAATTCCGGCCTGGCCCAGAATAAGACAGTGTTTTCCTATTTTTACATTGTGCGCTATGTGAACAAGATTGTCTATTTTCGTGCCCGCACCTACCACCGTAGAAGAAAGAGCCGCCCTGTCTATACACACATTGGCGCCTATCTCCACATCATCTTCTATGACAACATTTCCTGATTGAGGTATTTTTTTGTGAATCCCTTCATCCTGAACATAACCGTAGCCATCGGAACCTATGACGGAACCGGAATGTATTATCACACTGTTTCCAACTTTTACATTTTCTCTCACCGTTACATTCGGATAAATAAAACAGTTTTCTCCCAGCTCGGCGCCCTCGCCGATAAACACATGGGGCATGAGCGCCGTACCCTTCCCCACCTTCGCGTTTTTTCCCGCAAAAACAAAGGCGTCAACGGCGGCGCCTTCCGCGATTTCGGCTGAAGAAACGCAAGCAAGAGGATTTATTCCCTCATCCGGCCGGGGGGGGAGTTCTCTAAAAAGAGAAATGGTTTTCGCGAAACCCAGATACGGATTCTTGCACACAGCAACGGGGATACCTGTCTCCATCCCCGGGGGAGCTATGACCGCCGAGGCGCGCGTTTTTTTTAACGCTGCCAGATATTTGGGATTGGATATAAAGGTTATCTCGCCCGAAACGGCGCCCTCTATATCAGCGATGTCTTTTATCTCAACATCTTTTCCTTTTATTTCTCCGCCTATCCGCGCGGCAATTTCCGATAATTTCATTTTAATTTCTTCAAAATCGTTTCGGTGAGATCCGTGGCCGGGATACCGTAAACGGCGTTACTCTTATCAATGATCAGATCATACCCGCCTTCTTCAGCGGCTTCGGCGCAGGCATCATAAATTCTGCCCATTATCTGGGCCATATATTCGTTCTTAATGTTCTTCAAGCTCTCTTTTGCCTCGGCTGAAAGAAGCTGTTTTTGTTTTTTCGCATCATCCAGCTGCCCGGCGAGCTTGTCCGTTTTCGGGGTCGCGGTGGATAATGCTATTTTTGCGGTTCCGGCAGAATTCACAGCGGCCGTTGTCGTAGAAACGGACGCCGGCGCGTTTTCCTCAAGGGCCATACTGGCCTCAAGCTGACGAATTTTACTATCCAGAGCACTAATTTCCGAACGGTACTTTTCCTTGCGGATCCCCACCTCTTTTTCCGCAAGCTCTTTCATACGAAAGCGGGAATATATCTTTTCTATATCGGCAAAAGCTGTTTTCTGGGTGGAAATCATTTCCGCGCCGGCAAAAGCGGAAAAGAAAAGAAAAAAACATACGACCCGCCAGTTCATAATTCACCGCCCCCTTTTTTGCAGAATTTTACCAAAAAATATCTCCTATTGTAAAATACCACTGCGTCTGGGCCTCACCCTTAACATGGTCAAGGCCTTTCGCCCAGTCAAGCCGTACGGGAAACGCGGGGATCTTAAATCTTATTCCCATGCCCCAGCCTCTTTTAAAATTATATTCGCTTTCACCAAATGACCATTGTATATCGTCTCTTTCCACCCATGCTCCTCCGCAATCAAAGAAAAAAGCCCATTGCAGGACCGTCTGATTGTTTTCACGCACAAGCGGAAACTTGAGTTCAAAATTATTAACGTTCATGAACCTTCCTCCCTCGGAAGGCCCTATCTCACCCCTGTAATCATAGCCCCTGATCGACTCACCGCCGCCGGTGTAAAAACGCTCGTAAACCGGCACATCAGGAGTCGTTCCGTAACCGGTGACAACCCCAGCCTCAAAATTGGTCACAAAAACAAGTTTCCACACAATGGGAAAGAAATACGATATCTGCAGGCGCTCCCTGTGAAAAAAATTCTGTCCGCCGAATATACCCAGAGCCGTTTCCTCGGAAAACTTATAAATTGAACCGGTTGTGGGATCCCAGAAATAATCCCGCGTATCACGCGTGAGCGATGTCCTGACACTTGAGGTTATCCCTCTTGATTCGGCCACAGCTTTCTGCTCGAGCATATAAACGTCATCCGTGCCGTAAAGTCTCAGCGACTCATAGGCATATGTTATATTCGCGTTGTATATGTCCAGAAAACGCTTACCAAAACCTATGCTTCCGCCTCTTTTGTGCTCATTATATTTGTCAGTGACCGTCGAGGAACTGACATATTCCTTCACCCTGTCTATATCGTAAACAGAGGCGTTGAAAGAAAGATTCTTCCCGAAAAAATAAGGCTCGGTGAAAGAAAGATTATAATTTTTGCGGCGGGCTCCGAACTCCCACATCAGAGAAAGCTTCTGCCCCATCCCCCTGAAATTTGTTTCTGAAATCTGCATGGTGCCGACAAGCCTGTCAACCGAAGAATACCCCGCGCCTATAGAGAGCATTCCCGTCTGCTGCTCCTGCACCTGGAAAGTCAGATCCATTTTGTCCGGTATGTGCGTATCGGTTGGCACAATCTGCACATCGGAGAAAAAACCCAGATTCAAAATACGCCTCTGGGATTCGCGCACCTCGGTGAGCCTGAAAGGATCCCCCTCATTCACGCGTATCTCTCTCCTTATGACAAATTCTTTGGTGCGCCGCGCGCCCTCTATGTAAATGCTGTTGATGTTTATCTGACTGCCCTCATGAATTTTGTAAAGGATGTTCACGCGGCCGTCTTCATAACTGTATTCCGGGACAAGTAAAAGCTTAAGATAACCGTCATCCGCGTACAAACCGTTCACAGCGGCGGTAAAGCGTTCTTCGTTTTTCCGGGAATACGCCCTGCCCTTTTTGAATTTGCTCTCTTTCATAATGTCCGCAAATTTTGCGCTGTCTTTTATGACAGCTCCCTCAAATTTTACATCGCCGAGGTTGTATTTCCCGCGTTCATAAACAAACAACGTCAGCTTTACAAAACCTCCGTCGTCAGAATAACTGATATACGGCTGGGATATTTCAAAACGGGCGTAACCGCGGTTTTTATAGAATTCCTTTATTTTTGCTGTGTCCGGATCCAGTTTTTCGGCATTGAATATTTTTTTCTTTTTCAGTTCCATCAGGGATTTTATTTTTTTCACGCTGTATGATTTCACACCGGGAAGATTGATTTCGCTGACAAGAATTTTCTTTCCCTCTTCTATATAAAATGTCACAACAGATTTACCTTTTTTATCGGGCTCGTCTATAAAATGGCTCACTGACACTTTTGGGAAACCTTCTTCTTTGTACAAGTCCTGTATCACCCTGATTTCATTCATCACATCGGAAACCGAAAAATAATCACCGCCGGAAAGTATGATCTTTTCAAGTATCATCCCTTTTGACACCTCTTTGTTGCCGACAAATTTAAATTTTCTCAGACGCGGCTTCTCTTTCACGTCAAACCTTATCACCGCGCCCGAAGCACAGGTGCTTATATCAACCAACACATCCTCAAATTTTTCCATGCCGTATATACGCTTGACATCGCCGAGGAGCACTTCTTCCGAAAAAATATCCCCCGCGCGGACGGTTATCTCTTTGTTTATCTTTTTTGTTTTAACGGTTTTGTTGCCGGATATCTCCACCCTCGCGACAAAATCTTCGGGAGAAGCAAAAAGATACCCCGCAAAAAGGAACACAACCCCCGCAAAAAAAGGGGACGTCCACAATTTTCTCACAGGTACCTTCCCCCCTCTAAAATTGTGGACGTCCCCTTTTTCCCTTTTTCTTTTTGTCTGTTTCATAAGCTGCTATTGTAACATATCCCCGACATTAATAAAATCTTAAGCAGCAGCCCAAACAACCTATCACCCCAAAGAAACTTTCGGACAATTATGGAAGAATTTCATCCGGTTTCCGGCAAGCGTCAGTTCTTATTGAAATAAACCAGCTGAGTGGGATAAGCAAAATCTATCATCCTCTCTTCAAACTCTTTTTTCAGAGTCAGGTTTATCTTCTCTTGCGCGTCCATGTATTTATTGTAATCTCCGCTTTTGACATAATAAACCGTTTCAAAATCAAGGCTGAAATCGCCGAAAGAAAAAAAATGCGCACGGTCAAACACGGTGTTGCCCGCATCCTCAACGGCTTTCTTTATGACATCCGGGATTGCTTTCAGTTTTTCCGTCGGCGTTTCATATGTCACTCCCACCTTGAAGACAACGCGCCTCTGAAGCATCCGCTTGTAGTTCTTCACTCTTGAATTCGTGAGATCGCTGTTTGAAAATATAACCTGCTCTCCGCCGAGCGAGCGGATGCGGGTGGTTTTTACGCCTATGTATTCAACCGTTCCCATGTATTCATCGACGATGACAAAATCCCCGGCCTCAAAAGGCCTGTCAAAAAAAATGGAAAAATAACTGAAAAGATCGCCCAGAACGGCCTGCGCCGCGAGGGCTATCGCCACGCCCCCTATCCCCAGCCCCGCCAGCACCGACGATATTTCAATACCTACGTTATCAAGAAAAAACAGCAGCGCCGCAGACCACACGATAACCTTGATTGTCGTCATCATGCCGCTGAGCCCCTCTCTACGCACGCGCCCGTCGCGTCGGACCCATAACCGGTCAATAAAAAAAGATATGGCTGAAATTATGATCTGAACCGCGACCACGGTGAGAACAGCCGTGCCTGTTATTTTTACAATTCTGAAAACAGAATCGCTCAATTTAAGCGTTCTTACGCTAATATACAAAACGCCCAGATAGAGCAGCGGAAAAATTTTGTTGATAAGCAGAGAAACAGCCATATCATCCAATTTCGTGGCCGTCTTTTCGGCCAGCGCCTTAAGGCGCTTTACAACCAGCGCACGAACCGCTTTAAGAACAATAAACCCCGCCGCCAGCGATGCAAAACAGATAATATAATCCCGCACCGTGTTCATCAAAAACACCTTATTCAAAATTTCATTCATCCTTTTTCTCCTCTGTCATTTTTATAAATTCTTCAAAATCTATGACCGTTATGCCCAGCTTCAGCGCTTTCTTGTATTTAATTCCTGACTTCTCTCCCGCCACGACAAAATCCGTTTTCTCACTCACCGACCCCGTCGCCTTTCCGCCCAGAGAAAGGACAATTTCCTGCGCCTTCTCCCTGGGTATGGGTATTTTCCCCGTAAAAACAAAAATCTTACCCGATAATCTGTCCGATACCGGGACCAAGTCCCGTTCCGGGCGCACCCCGCGCGTATTCAGTTTTTCAAGAATTTTCTTTGTTCCCGTAAGTAAAAAATATTCCGCTATGGCTGCCGCCCTGACTTCACCGAGCCCCTCTATCTCCTCAAAGGCGCTTTCATCCGCGCTCATGATATTTTCAAGCGTTCCGAAATGGCGGGAAACGAGCCGGCAGACCTTCTCTCCCGAAAAGGGTATCCCCATGGCGAAAAGAAATTTTGAAAGCGGGCGGTAACGGCTCTGATCTATCCCGCCGAGAAGCCCCGCAGCTTTCTTTTCTTTGAAAAAGGGAAGACCTATAAGCTCATTTTCGCCGAGAGCATAAATATCCGACACATCCTTGATCAGCGAATTTTCTATGAGCGCTTTGACAACTTTTTCACCGAGCCCGTCTATGTCCATGGCCTTGCGCGAAGCGAAATGGGTAATGCCGCGTTCAAGCTGCGCGGGACAAAAAGAATTGCTGCAAACGATTCTCACGTTCTCTTCATCCTTATAAAGGACGCTTCCGCAGGCGGGACAATGTTCAGGCTCAATTATTTCTTGTTCTTTTCCCGTTCTTTTGGAAAAGATGACCCCCGTCACCTTAGGTATAACATCCCCCCGCCGCTCAATCCAGACACTGTCATGAATTTTCAGATCAAGGCGCTTCACCTCGTCAAAGTTGTGAAGCGTCGCTCTTTTTATGACAACACCGCCGACTTTAACGGGCAGGAGATTCGCAACCGGCGTAACAACGCCCGTCCGCCCCACCTGCATATCCACGGATTCAAGAACGGAACTCGCCTGCACCGCGGGAAATTTATAAGCACAGGCCCAGCGGGGAGCTTTGAGCGTCGAGCCCAGCACACCGTAAAGAGCCATCTCGTTTATTTTTATCACCATTCCGTCCACTTCGTAATCCAGAGCCTCTCTTTTGAGATTGAACTCCTCAAAAAATTTCAGCATCCCGGAGACAGTGTCAAATTTTCTAATGTGAGGATTCACCCTAAGGCCGAGAGTTTTAAAATATTCCAGCATTTCCCAGTGTGTTTTTATATCCGTCGTCGGAGTAATGACACCCGCCTGGTATAAAAAACAGTCAAGTTTTCTTTGCCCGGCTTTGGCCGTATCCAAAAGCTTCATCGTACCCGCCGCGGCATTTCTTGGATTGGCGAAAAGAACCTTCCCCGACTTGGCGCGATATTCGTTGAGCTCTTTGAAAGAGCTGCGGCTCATGTACACCTCTCCCCGCACCTCAAGATATTCGGGGAAATTCCCCGAAAGAACGAGAGGCACGGATTTTATCGTTTTTATGTTGGCCGTCACATCATCACCGTTCACACCGTCTCCGCGGGTGGCGGCAAGAACAAGCGAACCTTTTTCATAGGTCAGAGAAATGCCTATCCCGTCTATTTTGGGCTCCGCCACAAAACTCATGCGGCCGCCCGGCACAAGCTTTCTGTTTCTTTCTATCCAGATTTTTATGTCATCTTCGCTGTAGGTGTTGTCCAGCGACAGCATCGGCGTTTTGTGACGGATGGATCTGAAAGACGGCAGGGTTTCGCCGCCGACTCTCTGTGTCGGAGAATCCTTCGTTATGAGTTCCGGGTTTTCTTCTTCAAGCTTTTTTAGCTCCGCATATAAAACGTCATATCCGGCATCCGCTATTTCGGGGCTGTTTTCAGTGTAATAAAGTTTGTTGTGACGGCGGAGTTCGGCCCTGAGAAAATTAATCCTTTCCGCGGCTTTGTTCATATTTATGATACGGCGCGGCACTTTAATGCCGCCTTATCCTGTTTCTCCACTAAAAAGAAAACCCCGCTCAGCTCTTTTTTCTCTTGCGCCGCCACTTCCTGCAGGTCTGAAAATGAGGCACCCAAGCCAGAAAAACATTACCTTCGTCGTCGGCGCAGTTCACTTTTCGCGGATTAAACGGCCACCTTCTGCCGTTTTTGAGAGTCTTCCACACTATTTTCTGGCCGCAGAATTTGCATCTTGATGTCTGTGCCGGGCCCGTCTCTTTGTCAAAAGTCTTTTCTATTTTGCCCGCGCTGAAACCCCCAAACATTTTTTTAAAAAAACCGCTCATTTATCCCCCCCCTGTTTTTTCTCCGTCATTGGCCGCCCTGTTCAGTATGCCGTTTATAAAAGCCGGAGATTTCTCCGTTGAATAGGTCTTGGCCAGCTCCACCGCCTCGTTGATAGCGATGCGCTTGTCTACTTTCATCTTCTTTATTTCGCTGATTCCCATGCGCAGTATCAGCTTATCCACGCTGGCTATTCTGTCCAGCTCCCAGTTTTTTGAATAACGGGATATGATCTCATCGCAGAATCCGGAGTTCGCTATTACAGTTTTCGCGAAATTTTTGATAAAGCCGTACTGTTTGTCGTCGCTGTACTGTTCTATACAATCCTCCGCGCTCTTGCCGAGCTCCGCCTCGTAGAGACAGTCCAGCACTCTTTTTCTCGCCTGCCTTCGCGTCATATCTTCGCCATCAGATCCATCATCTCAAGACAGGACTTTGCCGCTGACGAACCGCGGTTACCCGCTTTCGTGCCTGCTCTTTCTATCGCCTGCTCAAGAGTCTCGGCGGTAACAATCCCGTATATCACAGGCATACCGCTTTTTGTTCCTAACTCTCCTATGGTTTTGGCCAGAGTAGAGGAAATATAATCAAAGTGAGGCGTGTCGCCCTTTATCAGCGCGCCAAGACAGATAATGCCGTCATAACCCTTGTCCGTCATGACCTTTGCGGCCGTGCCTATCTCAAAAGAGCCCGGCACCCACACGCAGTCAATGTCCTCGTCGCGCACGCCGTGGCGGATGAGCTCGTCCCGCGCTCCCGCGAGAAGCCGCCCCGTTATAAAATCGTTAAAGCGGGCCACGCATATCCCCACCCTTTTTCCTTCACCCTTAAAATTTCCTGTCACTTCTCTCATTTATTCCTCCTAAACTTATCCTGCATTAGGGACGATGCTTTACAATAAGGCATTTCACCCGCCACTCTATTACTCTCCCCTACCAACCGGGATGCGATTTTGAAATTATCTCCCCCGTTGCCGGGTTATAATCCCAATCGCCCTCCGGAATTTTCGCTATATACCGCGGACTTAATTCTTCAAGCGCCGCCGGCCAAACCTCTCTATTATCATCATAAAAAATAGAAATAGCCGTCCGAAGCCCCGTAAGATTCGCTTTAATTTCCGCCATGTTAACCTGACTGTTTATCCGGTTAATTTGTCCGGCGAATTTTAAATTTTCCCCCTGAAACGCGGTTTTTTTATCCTGCTGTTTTATATTTTTACCTTCAGTTACAGCATCTTCCCCCGCGCAGCCGCAAAACAGCACCGCAGTCAAAAAAGCGCAAACCTTTAGAATTTGGTGTTTTTTAAACACCACACAACATCCTTTTTTCATCAAATTCCCCTGAAATATTTCTCCGGCCCCGCATATCGCACTCATTATACAAAATCCCCGCAATTCCGAAACTCATTTTTTTTGCCCCGTATTTA
>JAYEJT010000091.1:0-12945 GCA_034660675.1 Elusimicrobiota bacterium | reverse complement strand
CGGTATTTATGTTGAAAGCGGTATGATTTCCTCTTTTTACGCTCAGATCATAGGGGGGCTTGCAATTGTCTTCGGCGTTGTCACATATTCAAAAAATGTGATGGCAACGGTGGGCAGCGGAATAACGGTTCTGGATCCTTTCAGCGCCCTTGTGACAATTTTCGGCGCTTCGCTTGTCCTTCATATTTTCGCGCAGCTGGGCGTGCCGGTATCGTCGTCGCAGGCCGTTGTCGGGGCTGTTCTCGGAGTGGGGCTTGTAAAAGGAGTTAAAACCGTAAGCTACGGCAAACTGGCCCAGATATTCGCGGGTTGGGTCGTCACTCTGGCCGGGACAATTTTATTCACTTTTCTGCTTTGCCGGGCATATTCCTCGTTTCTCTGAAAACAGGATGAAATTAAGACGCCAAAGCGGGGTTATCCTCCATCCCACATCTCTTCCTTCGCCTTACGGCGCGGGTGATTTCGGCCCGGACGCGCGGAAATTCATTGATTTCCTCGCCTCATCCGGAATGAGTTTGTGGCAGGTGCTGCCTTTACAGCACAGCGTTTTTGATTCACCATACGACTGTCTGTCATCCTGCGCGGGAAATCCTCTGATGATCAGTATTGACAGCCTTATCCAAAAAAAACTTCTGAAAAAAAAGCCGGAAATTCCTGTTTTTCCCGACGGAAAAGTGCTGTTTCGCAGGGCAATAAGCTTTAAAAACAAAATACTGAAAAAGGCTTTTGAAAATTTTAAGCCGGATAAAGATTTTGAAATATTCTGCGAAAAAAATTCAGGGTGGCTGGATGATTACTGTGATTTCATGGCGTTGTCTGAAAAGCACGGCCTTCCGTGGACAAAATGGCCGGCTGGTCTGGCAAAGCGCCGCGAAAAAGAAATGTCGCTTATGCGCGAAAAAAACAGACGTATTATTTTGCGCCACAAATTTATTCAGTTTTTGTTTTTCAGCCAGTGGGATGCGCTGCGTACTTATGCGAAAAAGAAAGGAATAAAAATTATAGGCGATATGCCCATGTTCGTTTCGCGTGATTCCGCTGATGTGTGGGCGCACCCCGAACTTTTTCTTCTGAAGAAAAGCGGAAAACCGGAATTTATTTCGGGGGTGCCGCCGGATTATTTCAGCAAAACCGGCCAGGTGTGGGGCAACCCTGTTTACGACTGGAAAGTTATGGGAAAAAATGGTTTCACCTGGTGGAAAATGCGTTTCGGGGTTGCTTTTAAAATGTTTGACTTTGTCAGAATAGACCATTTCAGGGGTTTTTACTCCTACTGGAAAATCCCCGCGGAAAATAAAACGGCCAAAAAAGGAAAGTGGGCCAGGGTGCCGGGGGAGGAGCTTTTCGGAGAAATAAAAAAAACTTTCCCGTCTGCGCCTGTCATAGCGGAAGACCTCGGCTACATACCAAAGCCCGTTAGGAAATTCAGAAAGAAGCTGGGTTTTCCGGGAATGAAAATACTTCAGTTCGCTTTTACGAAGGGAGATAAGAACCGTTTTCTGCCGGCCAATTACGAGAGGAACTGCGTGGTTTACACCGGCACTCACGACAACGACATGATTCTGGGCTGGTATTCGTCATGCAGCGCTTACCGTAAAAGAATCGTACGCAAACATCTCGGTAAGATAACAGACATAAACGCGCAGCTGACGGAAATGGCTATGCGCTCAAAGGCGGCCTTCGCTTTATTCCCCATACAGGACATTCTCGGCCTGGGGAGCGAAGCGCGCTTTAACACGCCCGGCATCTGCCGGGGTAATTGGTCATGGCGCGTAAAAAAAGATGAAATTCCAGAAAACAAAGCCCGCTATTTAAAAAAACTCTGCCGCCAAACCCGCCGGAACTGACTTTTCTGCTCTTGACGGATTTTTTTCAAAAGGCTATAATTGCTAAAAATAATTTAGTAATTATAGCATAATTGTTAAAAAGGAGACGCTATGACATATTTGCGCAGGGATCTACTGGATGAAATAGTAAAATGGATTGACAGAAAAGAAGTGTTCGCTATCAAGGGCCCCCGCCAGTCCGGCAAAACAACTCTGATGAAAATGTTCATGGAATATCTCCAGCGGCATAAAAAAGTCAAAAAAGAAAATATAATTTATCTGACATTTGAAGACGCGGATATTTTGTCTGCGTTTGAAAAAAGACCGAAAGAATATTTGAAAAATTATCTCTCGGGGAAAAAAGGCAGGGTGTTCTTCCTGCTGGATGAATTTCAATATTTGAAGAACGGCGGAAAAAAATTAAAATTTCTGTACGACACATTTGAAAATGTTAAATTCGTGGTAACAGGTTCTTCATCTCTGGAGCTGGCAAGTTCAACAGGGAAATATATGGTGGGACGAATGTTTTCGTTTAATTTGTTCCAATTCAGTTTCAAAGAATTTCTGAGAACAAAGGAAAGCCATTTATACAACGCGTATCTTGAAAACGCGCAAAGGGTGAGAGATTTTATTGAAAAAGGAAAAATATCTAAGCCGAAGGATGATATTTACAAAGGTGCCCTCGGGGGATATTTTGAGGAATATATAAAATTCGGTGGTTATCCCGAAGTGATAAAAACAAGCAGCGCGGAAGAGAAAAAAATAATTTTAAAAAATATTTTCAGCACTTATTTAACGAAAGACATTGTTGAGCTACTGATGATTCGTGATGTTTCGCAATTCAGGGACATCACGGCGTTTCTTGCCTCCGATATGGGGGGCATGATTAATTATAATCATCTGGCGCAGGATGTGAAAAGTTATTTTAAACAAATCAAACATTTTCTTTCTGTTCTGGAAGAAACCTTTGTAATAAAATTAATACGGCCTTATTACAGGAATATGTCAACAGAGCTGAAAAAAAATCCGAAAGTGTATTTCACCGATACGGGGCTCAGAAATTACATAATTAATAATTTCAACGATTTGCGGATAAGAACTGATGCGGGGAAACTCGTTGAAAATTTTGTTTTCAGGCAATTTTCAGAGAAAGAAAGTCTTCGAATCAAATATTGGCGTACGCTGGCCAAAGCGGAAGTTGATTTTATATTGGATACGGGGAATGAGATAATTCCATCAGAAGTAAAATATACGCGAAAGCCGTCGGCCAACAGAAGTTTCAGGAATTTTATAGATGTGTATAAACCCTCCAAATCTCTGATTTTAACAAAAGGCGTGTGGGATGCGGGAAAAATAGATAAAACAAAAATAATGTTTGTTCCCGCATGGTATCTTTAAATATGTAGAATGATTTGCGGAAAATTCACGAATCTGACTGAAAATCTGACGGCGGCGGAAGCTATTTCTTATGAAGTTGTTATGTCCCGCGCGGACAAAATACTGGATGCCATGACGGCAAAATTGCGGTAGAAAACGGGTACCAGAACCGTCCCCGTTTTCCCGTTTTCCTTTAATTGCGGAAAGACTTTTAATTTTATAGAATCAGTAAATGAATAAACTTTCGACAATTAAAAAAGGCAGAGCTTTCTCCGCGGACGGCGGAAAAATCCTTGATAAAAACCGCATAAAAGATTTCCTTGAAACTGTTATATCCCCGGGCGCGCGGGTGTGCCTTGAAGGGGATAACCAGAAACAGGCTGATTTTCTTGCCAGGGCCATGAGTTCGCTGGACCCCGCGAAAGTCAATAAGCTTCACATGGTGCAGTCTTCCGTGGTGCTTCCCGAGCATTTAGACATGTTTGAAAAGGGGATAGCCGAAAAACTTGATTTTGCTTTTTCCGGGCCGCAGGCGAGGCGGCTCTACAGTCTTGTTGACGAAAAAAAAGTTAAAATAGGTTCGATTCACACATATCTTGAACTTTACGCCAGATATTTTTCCGACCTCACACCGCAGGTGTCGCTGGTTGTGGCCGATTACGCCGACAAGGACGGAAATCTTTATACGGGGTACAACACCGAAGACACGCCCGTTATATGCGAGGCCACGGCTTTCGGCGGGGGCATTGTCATAGCGCAGGTCAAAGAAATAAAAGAAAAACTTCCGCGCGTGGATATTCCGGGCGACTGGGTGGATTTTGTCGTGCCCACGGGGGAGGATTATTATATCCAGCCGCTTTTTACGCGGGACCCGGCGAAAATCTCACAGCTCCAGATCCTTCTGGCGATGATGGTGATAAAAGGCATCTACGAAAAATACAAAGTTGATTCTCTCAACCACGGCATAGGTTATAACGCAGCGGCGATAGAGCTTCTTTTGCCCACTTACGCGAAAGAGCTGAAAGGCAAAATCTGCCGCTACTGGGCTCTGAATCCCCATCCGACAATGATTCCCGCCATGGAGGCGGGTTTTGTCAAATCCGTTTATTCTTTCGGCGGCGAACCGGGGATGGAAGATTATGTAAAAAAACACAAAAAACTTTTTTTTATGGGGCCCGACGGGAATATGCGAAGCGGCCGTCTCAACGCCCAGCTTCTGGGCCTTTACGGCATTGACTGTTTTGTGGGTTCCAGTCTTCAGATAGACAAATACGGCAATTCTTCAACGGCCATAAAGGGGATGATATCGGGTTTCGGCGGCGCGCCCAATTTGGGAGGCACGCCCCCCGGAAGAAGGCATTCAACGCCTTCATGGAAAAGGACAGCGCGCGAAAACAAATCTTTTTTCAAACACACCGGTTTTAAAAAAGGCCTGAAGCTGGTTGTGCAGATGACGCCCACATTCAGTGAAAAAAAACACATTCCCGTTTTTGTCGATGAGCTGGATGCCGTGGCGCTTTATAAGGAAGGGAAATTTGATGCGCCGCCCGTTATGATATACGCTGATAATGTCACGCACATTGTCACCGAATGCGGCATAGCCAATCTGTTGAAATGCGCGAACAGAAAACAGAGGATGCAGGCGATAGAGGCCGTGGCCGGAGAGACGGTCGTCGGGAAAAGGGCAAAGCCGGAAAACACGGCGAAGCTGCGCAAAAAGGGAATTGTCACCACCTGCGAAGACCTCGGTATAGAACCGGAGCAGGCGAAAAAAGAGCTTCTTGCCGCGCGGAGCCTGGAAGACCTTGTCAGGATTTCCGGCGGCGTTTACAAAATCCCGGATGTTTTTAAAAAATGATGCTGAAATGTTACCATAATCAATCCTGTCAGAGATATCCGTAGACGGGCGCTCACGTGTGAGGTTCGCTGCCTATTCGCTTCGGGCACTAGGCAAAACCCCTTGCTCATATGGCCCGCTCCGGATACCATCTGCCATGCTTGCTAATTGAGGAGATATGATATGAAAAAATTTGTGGCCGCCTGCGTTCAGATGTATGTTGTGCCCAACGACATAAAGAAAAACACCGCTCACGCCTTGGAAATGCTGGATAAAGCCCGGAAATACCACAGCGCCGACCTTGTCGTTTTTCAGGAGACGGTGACGACGGGTTTTACGCCTAACATGGATTTTGAGAGTTTCTATGAGCTTATAGACACCGTGCCGGGCAAGCAGATGAAGGCTGTGATGAAAGAAGCCGCAAAAAGAAAAATGCACATTGTCTGGCCGGTTTACGAAAAAGACCCGGAAGCGAAAAAAATATATAACAGCGCCGTGCTCATAGGCCCCGACGGAAAAATCATAGGTAAATACCGCAAGACTCATCCTTTCGGGAGCGAATCGGCTGAAACGGGAGGCTGGACAACGCCCGGGAACAGCCTTGAGGTTTTTGACACGGCTCTCGGAAAAATAGGGATGATCATATGTTACGACGGGGACTTTCCCGAAACGGCGCGCATTCTCGCGCAGAAGGGCGCGGAGATCATTGTCCGGCCCTCGGCTTTTCTCCGCAATTTTGAGATATGGTCTCTCACCAACAGATCCCGGGCTTTTGACAACCATGTTTTTATGGTCTCCGCCAATGCCACCGGTGTTGACGCGGCGGGACGCCATTATTTCGGTCACAGCATGATTGTCGCGCCGAATG
This sequence comes from Elusimicrobiota bacterium, assembly GCA_034660675.1. Taxonomy (GTDB): domain Bacteria; phylum CG03; class CG03; order CG03; family CG03; genus CG03. The sequence goes on along the minus strand of JAYEJT010000091.1, from coordinate 7,037 downwards.
TCACGGTGCCGGCTCTCGCGGCGGCCTCGGAAGACATAATTTCGGCAGAGCTCAATCCCGCTCTGATTGATTCGCAGACGCCGGGCTCTTCGTCGCCGAGGGTCTTTGACCACATACGCGACCTTAACGCCAAACTTTACTAAACCCCGGCCCGTTTTCCGATTTTAAATTTGGTATCGGGCAGGTCGTACTGAATTTCTTGACAGCGTTTTCATAAAGCTGTAGCAAATTGAGTCATGTCTGGCGGGCTGTGCCAATATTCTCAAAAGAAAAGATGACGTTATTGGCGAAACCAATATTGAGTCGGTGAAAAAGAACCTTGGCCTTAAAAAAATAAAAATAAGAGCGGAAGCCTTTTGATGTTGCCTCTCTTCTGGGAGCAGTCAGAAAAGCGTTAGACAGTTAGTTTCGGAATATCTTTTAATGTGTTTTCAAATTTGTGAAAAAAACTTTGTAATTTTTTTCGCTATGTATTACAATAGTGACCGATGAAGAGGCTCCGGGGCCTGTTCCGGAAAAAGCGTGTATTTAAGGAGACACAAAAACTATGGAAAAGAGAAGAGTTGTTGTCACAGGGATAGGGATTGTTTCGCCTATAGGAATAGGCAGGGAAGCTTATTGGCAGGGTCTGATGAAAAGCGAATCCGGCGCCGCGGCGATAACGCAGTTTGACGCGTCAAAGCATTCCACGACTTTTGCCTGCGAGGTAAAGGGTTTTGAACCCGAAAAATATATAGATGTTCAGAAAATCAGAAAGATGGATAAATTTTCGCAGTTCGGCGTGGCGGCCGCGACGGAAGCGATGGAAGATTCGGGGCTGGATATTGAAAAAGAAGACCCTTTCCGCTGCGGAGCCATTGTCGCTTCAGGCATAGGCGGTATCGGAACGGTTGAGGAGGGAGCTGCCATTTTGAATGCCAGGGGGCCGAGGAGGATTTCTCCATTTCTGGCGCCGAAGATGATTGTCAATATGGCTGCCGGCGAAATAGCCATAAAGTTCGGCCTGAAAGGGCACAACTTCAGCATTGTTTCCGCCTGCGCTTCGTCTAATCACGCTCTCGGCACGGCTTTCCGCACAATACAATACGGTGATGCCGATGTTATGCTTTCAGGGGGAGCAGAAGCTGCTATAACGCCGCTGGGCCACGGAAGTTTCTGCGCGCTGAAGGCTCTTTCAAAAAGAAATGACGACCCCAAGACAGCGTCAAGGCCTTTTGACAAGGATAGAGACGGCTTTATAATGGGCGAGGGCGCGGGCATTTTCGTGCTTGAGGAAATGGGACACGCCAAAAACAGGGGGGCTCACATATACGGAGAATTTGCGGGTTTCGGCGCCACTGACGACGCTTACCACATAACCGCTCCGCTGCCGGGAGGCGAACCTTCCGCTAAAGCCATGGAGTTCTGTATTAAAGACGCGGGACTTAGTCTCCATGACATAAATTATATCAATGCCCACGGCACATCAACGGTGTTTAACGATAAAGGCGAAACAGCCGCCATAAAAAAAGTGTTCGGCGATTACGCTTATAAAATTCCTGTTAATTCCACAAAGTCCATGACGGGGCACATGCTGGGGGCGGCTTCGTCCAACGAACTCGCCGCGATTCTTCTGCAGATGGAAAACGGAAAACTCCACGCCACAATAAACCAGTTTACCCCGGATCCCGAATGTGATCTGGATTATGTGCCCAACAAACCGCGTGATTACAAGATTAGCGCGGCTATTTCCAACTCGCTGGGTTTCGGCGGGCACAACGCCACGATATGCGTTAAAACCGTCTGAGTTGATGAAAAACGACAAAATAGGTGTTGTGGGGGCCGGCCTTATAGGCGGCTCCATAGCGGAGTTGCTGACAAAAAAAAAGAAACAGGTCATCTGTTTCGGCAGAAACACGGCGAGGCTGAAAAAAGCGGTAAGGCTGGGCATATGCGCGGAGAGTACGACGGATCTCTCCCGCGCGGGAGAATGCGGCCTCATCTTTCTTTGCACGCCTGTTGACACAATTATAAAACTTGGTAAAAAAATCATACCTTTTATGAAAAAAGGCGCCGTCATCACAGACGTGGGTTCGGTGAAAAAAGAAATATGCGCGTCTCTTGCGCCTTTGGCAAAGAAACGCGGGGTTCTTTTTAGCGGCGCGCATCCGATGGCGGGGAGCGAAAAAACAGGTTTTGAAAACGCGAGATCGGATCTTTTTAAAGGCACGGTTGTGTTTACCGCGAAAGGCAAAAATTCTTCGCCGCGTGCCCGAAAAGCGGTTGAGAAATTCTGGAAGAGCGCGGGGGCGGAATGCATGGGCATAGAACCGCAAAAGCATGATGAGTTTGTATCTGTGACAAGCCATCTTCCGCATCTTATATCTTTTTGTTTCGCCGATTGTTTTTTCCGTTTTGAGAAAAAACATCCTTCAGCGGGCGACGCCGCCGCGGGCAGCTTTAAAAGCATCACGAGAATAGCAAAAAGCAGCCCCGTTTTGTGGAGCGGGGTTTTTTCTCAAAACAGAAAAAACATTATAAAACAGGCCTGTGATTTCAGGAAACGCCTTGACGCTATGATCTTATCCCTTGGAAAGAAATCTTCGCCGTTGAAGGCGCTTAAAAAAATTAGCGAAAATTATGAAAAATTTGAAAATAAAACCGGCAAAAAAAATAAGCGGAACCGTAAAAATACCCGCGGATAAATCAATATCCCACAGGGCGGCCCTGCTTGCCGCTGTTGCGGACGGTGAGAGCGTTATAGAGAATTTTCTTTTGAGCGCCGATTGTAAGTCCACGCTTTCGGCTGTCGCGTCTTTCGGCGCGAAAGTGAAAAGGAGGGGCGCGGAAATAAGGGTAACAGGCGGGGGCTTTTCTTCGCCGTCAAAATCTGTTGACTGCGGGAATTCCGGCACGACGGTGAGGCTTCTTTCGGGTCTTGCCGCGGGGCAGGGTGCCGGCGCTGTTTTTACGGGCGACAGCTCTCTTTCAAAAAGGCCGATGAAAAGGGTGACGGAACCGCTGTCTCTTATGGGCGCTTCCGTCAAATCTAAAAAAGGTTGTCTGCCTCTGCGTTTGCAAATAAAAAAACTCCGCGGGATAAATTATAAAATGCCGGTGCCGTCGGCTCAGGTCAAATCTTCATTGCTTTTTGCCGCGCTCGGAGCGCGGGGAGAAATGAGCATAAACGAGAAAATAATTTCCCGTGACCACACCGAGCGCATGTTTCCGCTCTTCGGCGCGAAAATCTCATCACGCGGCGGTAAAATAAAAATGAAATGCGGCCAGAAATTAAAAGCGTGTAAAATCAAAGTGCCCGGCGATATTTCTTCAGCGGCTTTTTTTATATGCGCGGCTGTGCTTCTGAAAAGCCGCATAAAAATAAAAGACGCGGGAATAAACCCCACCCGCACGGGTTTTTTAAGAGCCCTTAAAAAAATGGGTGTGAAATACACATTGAGCAGGAAGAGATTTTTCGGGGGCGAACCCGTGGCGGATATAACGGTTATGAGAAGCTCTTTGAAAGGCGCTGTTTTTACGAAAAAAGACATGCCGTCAATGATAGACGAGGTGCCTCTTCTGGCTCTCTGCGCGACGCAGGCCAAAGGTAAAACGGTCATACGGGGCGCGGGGGAACTCGCTGTAAAAGAGTGCGACAGGATAGAGGCCACTTATTCTCAGCTAAAAAAAATGGGAGCTGATATAAAAAAAAGGCCGGACGGTTTTGTAATAAAAGGGCCCGTGAAATTAAAGGGCGCGTCTCTTTCGGGTTTCGGCGATCACCGCATTATAATGATGCTGGCGCTGGCGGGTTTGACCGCCGAAGGATACAGCGTTATAGACGACACAAAGGGCGTGGAAATATCTTTTCCCGGATTCTTCAAAGAACTCGGGAAACACACAAGAGGGAGAAAGAAATGAGCGAAAAAAAAGTGGTAACAATAGACGGCCCGGCCGGCGCGGGAAAGAGCACGATCGCCAAAATAGCGGCATCAAGACTCGGCTTCACCTATATAGACACGGGTGCTATGTACCGCGCAGTGACATATAAAACACTGAAATCCGGATGTGATTTTTCGGACACAAAGAAAATAATACAGCTCGCGGATGAATCAGACATCAGTCTTGATGACGGGAAAATTTTTCTGGACGGAAAAGATGTTTCAGACAAAATACGCACCAGGAGGGTGACCAACAAAACTTCAATTATCGCCGCCCTCGGGGATGTGAGAAAAATTCTCCGCGAGAAGCAGCGGCGATTCGCGAAAACCCAGAACCTGGTTATGGAAGGCAGGGACATAGGTTCGGTGGTTTTCCCGTCAGCCAAATACAAGTTTTATCTTGACGCCAGCATAACCGAACGCGCGCGCCGGCGTTACAGCGAGCTCAAAGAGAAAGGTGATAAAGTGAAATTGGAGGATATCGTGAAAGATATCAACAAACGCGACAACCTTGATTTAAACAGAGGGCTTTGCCCTCTCATAATCCCGAAGGGCGCTGTTGTTATAGACTCCACCAGCAAAAGCATTGAGGAAGTGGCGGAAATAATAGTGACGTATGCGGGAAAATAACTTTGTTTATCATTCCGGTGTAACGGTGTTCAAACTTATTTTCCGGATTATTTTCAGGGGAACAATTAAGGGCTCGCTGCCGCGGGGAGGAATTATCGTCTGCGCTAATCATCTTTCCAATCTGGATCCTCCTGTCATAGGATGCGTGTTAGGTTCAAAGCCTCTTCATTTTATGGCCAAAAAAGAGCTTTTTGAAAATCCGTTGTTCGGATGGCTGAACCGCGCGTTGAACGCTTTTCCGGTAAACAGGAGTTTTTTTGACCGAACAGCTTTCCGCTATGCCATAAAACTTTCTGAAAGCGGAAAAAATATTGCCGTGTTTCCCGAGGGTACCCGCAACAAAACCGGCACGGATGAAATAGGTTCTATAAAAAGAGGCGTGTCCTATTTGATTTATAACACAAGCGCCCCCGTTATACCGGTATTTTTATCAGGTACCAACCGCTGGAAATTTCTTGGAAGAATGAGCATAACCGTGGGCAAAGCCGTTGATCTGCCCGAAAGAAAAATGCCCTACTCGAGAGAGACGGCGGAGCTCATTTGCGGAAAAATAAAAAACAGTCTGGAGAAAACAAGAGGGGACGGCGCTTGACAATTCATAGCCTGACAATATGACATCAACCGCAAAAAATAAAAAACCAGCCTCGGAGCGCATAACAATCGCCCGCTGCGCCGGTTTTTGCGGAGGCGTTGCAATCGCTGTAAAAAGCGCGGAAAAACTACTTGCTGAAAATGAAGTTTTCTGTATAGGCGATATCATACACAATTCTTTTGTCATTGAAGCGCTGAAGAACAGGGGACTGAAAATTGTTTCCGGCGTAGAAGATATTCCCGGCCGGGCTCATGTTATTATACGGGCGCACGGGCTCCCGTCCGGGGAAATAGCGAGGCTGCGGAAAAAACGCTGTGTTATACATGATTTAACATGCCCCATCCTGAAAAAAATCCACACGAACATAAAAAAACTTAAACGCCAGGGTTATAAAATAGCCATAGTGGGGAATCCCGCTCATGCGGAAGTGGAGGCTTTTGTTTCCCGCTCCGGAGAAGGGGTGTCCGTCATTTCGGAAATAAGGGATAGCGCCAATCTTCCTTATGTGTCAAAGCGCGCGGTTATATGCCAGTCCACCATAAGTTCCGGCCTTTTTGTGGAAATGGCCGCGAAGACTCTGGGGAAAAGTCTGGAGACGCTGGTTATTGACACAATCTGCGGTGAGGCAAAAAAAAGACGCAAAGAAGCCAATGCGCTTGCAAAAAAATCAAAAATGGTTATAATAGTCGGTGACAGGAAAAGCAGCAACACAATGACCTTAGCCGGAGTTGTCGGAAAGCACTGTTCTGTCACGCTGATTTCATCCGCGGATGAAATTAAAAAAAATAAAATAAGGTATCCGCTGGCTATCGTGTCGGGAGCTTCCTCCCCCCGCGAGCTTGTTTTGGATATCGCCAGGAAGGTGTGTTGAATGAGTGAAATTAAAAATTTGATGGATGAAGTTGTGAGTGCCATACCGGCGCTGGAAAGAGGCAGCATCGTTAAGGGCACTGTGCTTGATGTTTCTATGGACATAGGTGTCCTCATGGACATAGGCGCGAAAGTGGAAGGGGTTCTTCCGCATTCGGAAGTTTCCGAAATCGGCGGCGTTTCCGTGGGGCAGGATATAGAGATTTATATCTGTGATATGTCCGGCACGGACGGGCACCCGACGCTTTCGTACACAAAAGCGCAAAAGTACAAAGAGGTGCATGCACTGGAAAAAGCTTTTGAAGCGGGCGAAGTCCTTGAGGCCGTGATAACAGAAAAAATCAAAGGCGGGGTCAAGGCCACCGTCAAGGGCATCACGGCGTTTATGCCGAATTCGCAGATAGGTTATCCTCCCGTAAAAAACATAGCCGACACCATAGGTAAAACAGTGCCGATCAAAATAAAAAAATTCAACAAAAGAAAAAACGACATAGTCATTTCATGGCGCGATGTTGTCGAGGAAGATTATAAAAAGAATCAGGAAAAATTCTGGGATGAGGTTCGTGAGGGAGAGGTGCGGGAAGGCACCGTGAGAGGAATAACAAAATTCGGCGCTTTTGTTGACATCGGCGGTTTTGAGGGGCTTCTGCACATAAAAGATATTTCGTGGGGAAGAACCGAGAATGTTGCGGATGAGCTGGAGATGGGCCAGAAAATAAATGTTAAGGTGACAAAACTAAACAAAACCAAGAACAGGGTTTCTCTCTCTCTTAAAGAGACCACCCCCCATCCGTGGGACAACGTGGGGGAGAAATACGCGATCGGCAGTATACACAAGGGGGTTGTAAAAGGAATTCTTGAATACGGAGCTTTTGTGGAACTCTCGCCGGGGCTTGAAGGGCTTCTTCATGTCAGCGAAATTTCGTGGTCACGGAACACCAAGCCCGCGGATTTACTAACGCCCGGGCAGGAAGTGGAAGTGATGGTGCTTAACATCGACAGCGAGGGAAAAAGGATATCGTTGA
>JAYEJT010000090.1:0-12952 GCA_034660675.1 Elusimicrobiota bacterium | reverse complement strand
GCCGGTGACAAAGCCGCTTTCAGCTCTTTTTCCCTGAAAAATCCCAGTCTCGCGGAAGCGCCGGCGAGTATTCTTTTTCTTTTAAGATTCGTCTCATAATCCGCGGGAGATGTTATTTTTATGGCCTCCCCCATGAAACCCCTGCTTGAGCGTGACGAGTTAATACCGAAACATCTCACTTTCAAAAATTTCTTTCCGAACATCACAAGAACATTTCTGACGGGCCTCGGAAAACTATATTGCCCCCATCTCATGACCTTAGAAAATTTTATTTCCTCTAATGCCTCCGGGATTTTGTTTCTAACCGCTTCTTCAAAACTCCGCGAAGAGATGATTTTTTCAAGAAAGACAAATTCGCCCTTTCCCTCATCCCGCACCCTCACATCGGAGAGATCGGCAGAATGTTTTTTCAGAAAGCCGTCAAGCACAACCGTGGGTTTGTCCTCACCTTCAAAACATATTCTCGCCGGGGGCCCTTTCACGGACACTTTTTCTTCGCGCGTGACGCGTGAAACATCTTTAAACAATACGGCAACCCGCCGGGGTGTTGAAAAGACCTTTGATTCGCCGTAATCTATTTTTTCGCCTGTAAAAAGATTCTCCACCGCCTCTTTGAGCTTCAGCTCCGCGGCCTTCTGTACAGAAACCGGCAAATCCTCAACCCAGAGTTCAAGAAGAAAATCCGCCATTTTCATTTTTCGCCTCCGGCGCGCTCATCCTGAAGCTCTTTGTATAAAAGCGCTATGGAACGGGAATACTTCCTCATTTTCTTTATCATGGCCGCGCGGCGGGTGTGATCTATTCCGCCTCTTGCGTCCAGCACATTAAATATGTGCGAGAAATTGAGCAGCGAATCATAGGCAGGAAGAGGCAGTTTCTCATCAAGGAGCCTTTCAAGTTCGCCGGCATAAAAATCGCTGACTTTCCACAAACCGTCCACATCCGCCTTTTCAAAATAATAAACACTGAACTGCCTTTCTTCCTCTTTCCTCATGTCGCCGTATTTAACACCCTTTGTCCATTCAATATCATAGACACTTTTTTTGTTCTGCAGAAACATCGCTATTCGTTCAAGGCCGTAGGTCAGTTCCACCGGCACATCGGGAAGTTCAATCCCTCCAGCCTGCTGAAAATATGTGAACTGTGTTATCTCCAAACCGTCCAGCCTCACCTCCCAGCCTCTGCCCCATGCCCCCAGCGACGGTGACTCCCAGTTGTCCTCTAAAAATCTTATGTCGTGTTTTTTTACGTCTATTCCTACTTTTTTCAGGCTTTTAAGATACAGTATTCTGCAGTCCGCGGGAGCGGGCTTGAGGATTACCTGAAACTGAAGATGCTTGTAGAGCCGGAACGGATTATCACCATAACGGCCGTCACTTGGACGTCTTGACGGCTCCGTGTAAGCCGCCCTCCACGAACCCCTGTCAAAAAGTTTGAGAAAAGTCATGGGATTAAAAGTACCCGCGCCCTTTTCCACATCATAAGTGGGCACCACCGCGCAGCCGTTATCTCCCCAGTATTCGGATAAAGCCGCTATTATTTCCTGAAAAGTTTTCATCAGCCCATGGTCTCTCTTAAAAATTCAGAGCGCTTTTCGTCTCTTTCAGAGGGTGACAGCAGCGCGCCGTTTCTCTCTTCTATGTGCGCCGGCTGAGCAAGAAAAAGCATATTATTCAGTCTTTCACCGTCCAGCGGCAGCGCCATTCCCATGCTCAAACCCAGCCTTATATCGGATATTCTGTTTATCAGCTCTTCGTACGATATCCTTCTGGCATACTGCAAAACACCGTAACTCCTGTATATTTTATCCTCCATCTCGGTTTTTCTTTTGCTCACAAGATCGTCAAGCGCCTTGTCGGATGCGTCTTCTATCTGTTTTGAGATGGCTTTGAGTTTTTCAATTATATCGCGCTGGGAAACACCCAGCGTCACCTGATTGGATATCTGAAAAAAACCGCCGAGAGGTTTGGTTGCCTCCCCGTAAACACCGCGGGATGCCACTCCTACCCGCGCAAGCGATTCTATAACCTCCCCCATATAACCGCTCATCACAAGCGCCGGAAGATGAGCCAGAAAAGATATCCGTAAACCCGTTCCCGCGTTTGTCGGACATGATGTGAGAAAACCGAAATCATCGCTATGCGCAAAATCAAAGACGGCGCTGATTTCCTTTTCAATAGAGGACGCCTCTTCAAGAGTTTCCTCAAGAGAAAGGCCTTTGCCGAGAACCTGCATCCTCAAATGATCCTCTTCGTTCACCATAATACCGGCTGTTTCACCTTCCCCCATTACCAGACCCGCCACACGCTCGGTAAAAACAAGGTCATAACTGGAAAGATGCCTTTCTATAAGAAATTTTCTGTCGGTGATGTCCAGCTCCTCGAGCTCCAGTTTCCCGGCGTCTTTCCATCTTTTAACGGTAGCTATTCCCTCAAAGACTTTTTTCCGCACCCTGCTTTGCGCGGCGGGAGAGGCCTGATTGGGAAAATAAAAACCGGCCAGGTTCCGCGCGAAACGCACTCTCGTGGAAATAAAAAGACTGCCCGAATCAGTGTTCTGCCAGGGGCTGCTTTTTGAGGCAAGATTTGCAAAAATCATTTTCCGCCGCCTTTTTTTAACTCTTTTATCTTATCCCGTATCCTCGCGGCCTCTTCATATTCCTCTTTCTCAACAGCTGTCAGGAGCTCCTTCTGAAGAGCACCCACGCGCAGATTTTTTACCTTTGGAGCCCCGGCCTTTCCTTTGTGAAACGAGCGGCCGTGAATCTTTTTAAGCAGCGGTTCCAGATTCGCGCGAAACGCTTCCCAGCATTGGGGACAGCCGAGTTTGCCGTCTTCACGGAATTCGGAAAGTTTTTTTCCGCATTCGGAACAGCTCTGATCCGAAATAGATTCGGGAAGAGCCAGCGCCGAAAGGAATTTGCCGAGAATATCAAACGACTTTTCCTGCGTGTTGCCGTCAAAAACACCCAGCTTTACAGCACAGGCGTGGCAGATGTGCATCTTGGTAACTTCGCCGCCGTGAAAAGAGGTAAAATGCACCGTGGCCTCGTTTTCCTTACAGATATCGCAGATCATATGGTGCCAGGCGTTGACCCCGCCATCCGCCACGGCAGACTTTCAGCGGCGGGCGAATAGAGAGCGAACCTCATACGTGAGCGTCCCCCGCCTCGGCGGACATTCTGCCTCGACGGATATCTCCGTTGCTATAATAAGTTATCCCAATCATTGTTATATGGCCTCTCCGGTGCTGTTAGCCAGCTTCCTGAAATCCGCGATAAGACCCGTCGTTATTTTGCCGGGTTTGCCGGAGGCTATTGTTCTTCCGTCAAGAGCGACAACCGGTATGATCTCCGCGGCGGTCCCCGTAAGGAAACATTCATCCGCGGTAAAAATATCATACCTCGTAAAAAATTCCCGCCTGACCTCTATATTTTTTTTACCGGCCAGCTCTATGACAGCTTCCTGCGTCACACCCAGAAGAGCTCCTGCGGCGGAGGGAGGCGTTATAATAATCCCGTTTTTGATTACGAAAATGTTGTCTCCCGTACACTCGGCAACAAAACCCTGAGAATTTAACATCAGCGCCTCGGCCACGCCCCTCTGCGCGCCTTCTATTTTCGCCATTATGTTATTCAGATAATTCAGCGATTTAACGCGCGGATTCAGCGCTTCGGGAATGTTCCGTCTTGTGGAAACCGTGGCTATCCCCATGCCTTTTTCATAGAGCTCGTCAGGATAAAGGGATATCTTGTCTGCTATTATGAAATAGGAGGCCTTCGGGCATTTCCGCGGGTCAAGCCCGAGATCGCCTATTCCCCGCGTGACAACAACTCTAATATACGCATCAGTGAGCGAATTGGCCCTGAGCGTCACCTTTATATCATCGGTCATCTTCGTTTTATCCACAGGCATCTCAAGCATTATTACCTTGGCAGAATCATAAAGTCTGTCTATGTGTTCTTTCAGACGGAACACCCTGCCCGAATAAGCCCTTATCCCCTCAAAAATACCATCACCATAAAGGAGACCGTGATCAAAAACCGATATTTTGGCTTTTTCTTTTTCAACCAGTTTGCCGTCCAGCAAAATTTTCAATCCCATTATTACCTCCCCCTTTATAAAATCCGCGAAATCTTAGCATATATTATAATTAATATCGCCTCGCCAAACAAGTAAAAGTCCTGGTCCAACACATGGTACTACACTAAACCCCTGATGCAGCCTGCTGAGCAGGTAACACCGCCATTCTAAAAGACCGCGTAAAAGAGTGGTCGTTTTTCCACTGTTTATAATACTCATTTGGTGTAAGATAATCAAGCGATTGATGCGGTCTTACATCGTTATAAATCTCATTCCAGCGACTTAATTTCTCATTCTGTTTCTTAACGCCTGATACCAGATTACCCTGTCTGTATACTTTTGATAATTTTATCTTCGTCAGGCAGTCTATCAGATTAAATTGATACGCTTTCTCTCCTCACGGATAATTTAGATGTTTCGTATCTATCTGCACCAAATCGCCCGGCTCTTTTATGTTGAGCAGCAGCTCCCTGCTTGTCCTCAATCTTTTTCTTTTTGCGGCTTTTTTACCCCCCGTGTTATTATAACACGTGTAGTACTATGTGCCTGAACATAGACAGGTTCCAAGCCGGCAACAATTCTTGTCTTTTTTTGTCGTCAAACAGTTGATACCTCTATTCCTAAAAAACAGAAAACAGCAATTGGATTTACCGGTTGATCCAACTGGGGCTGTCCAGCCTATAATTTAAGGCTTAACGATATTCTATGCGTGGTTCCAAGATCGCCGTAGGGTGTCCAGGCATAACTGAACTGATATGACTTGAAATCTATCCCTATTCCGGCGGAAAAACCCGCAAGATTGTTATCAAGACCGTCCGTATCGGTCCTGTAGCCCATACGGTAGAAAGAAGTGAGCTTGTCAGAGAAAACCTGAGCGTATTCCACCCCCATATTGGCCCGGACATCATTATCATTGGGCACGTTTATATCCAGCACCGCTGTCAGGGAGGAGTTCACCTTATACGCAGCGCCGTATTTTATGTTAAGCGGTAGCGGGTCGGCCTCTGCTATAAACTTCATCTCCGTGCCTATGTTCTGTATTGCCAGCCCCAAGTTGAGTTTGCCTTCCATTATCCTGTACATCGTGCCTATATCAAGGGCTATTGCTGAGGCGCTCTCCGACTCTATTGACGATGATATGAATTTCAGATTAACGCCGAGGGGGATATATCTGATATTTTTGGCAGCAGAAAGTGTCATGACCATATCCGAGGAATCAAAACTTCCCGTCAGGGTTCCGGAATTATTATATTTTTTCATTGAAGCGGAAGCCGTATAATCCAGGCTCAGACCCATAACAGCGTTAGACACGGGCCTTACGACAGAGATATGCTCACAGCTCGTTTCCTGTAGCCATACGGCGTGTGAGAAAGAGCCCTGCATGCTGTCTATGCCATTCAGACCTGCGGGGTTCCAGTAAACGGAATCTATATCCTTATCGATCCCCGCAAAAGCCTCTCCCATAGCCGAGGCACGGGAACCTACCCCTATCTGAAGGAACTGCGCGCCGCTGGTGCCGTCATCGGCAAAAACCAAAGCCGGAAGGAGCGCCGCCGAGATAAGTGTGATTATTTTTTTCATCTTTATCGCCTCACTTTATTATGGCAAACCTGCCGACGGCCTTGTCCTGGCTGTTAGCCGCATTCCTGATAATATACATATAAACACCTGAAGCAAGGTTCCTCGCCCCTGCCCAGGCCAGCTCCCCCGAACCGTTCACAGTGCCGCCGGGCTCGGCAACCAGCCGGCCCGCGAGATTGAATATCTTTATCTCTACCGCAGGTGCAAGACCTGCAAATGTTATCTGATTACCGCCATATGCGCCGGTGCTGCCAGGCTTATACGGATTCGGATACACCTTTACCACCCCCATGCCGGACGACACAGAGGCAAAAATACCGAAGAAGGAAAAAGAATCCGTCTGCGCGGAAAGAACATTAGCTGCAGTATCCACAGTCGTAGGAAGTTTTTCCCATTCTCCCGTCGCGTCATTGTGATGAAAAATAGAGAGCATCGTTTCTTTAAGCGCGGCGGCGTCCAAATCTGCGTCCTCATATTCAACAGTCAGAGTGGCTGACAAGCCCGAACTCAGGTGGCTCTGTCCGTTATCAAGTTCTATGCTGTAAAATTCATCCAGCGAACCCGACTGCATAGCGGCCGGAACTGACGGAGGGGAAAGAGGACTGTCCAAAACGGTGACAGCAACCTGCTCGTCCGCAAGCGCGCCCGAGGGGATGGCAAGCTGAAAGACCGTATTTTTTTTAGCATTCCCCATCTTTACAAAGTTATTCCTGCGGTTGTCTATTTTTTCCTTGCGGCTCACTTCTCCTCCGGCGCTACAGATCTGTATGACATCCGCATCCGTATGATTGATATTTATAGTGATAATCCCCGGAGAATCATCCTGTTGAGCATCGGTATTCTTCGCGACAGCACGCACATTATACGCCTTTTCTTCAAAAGAAGACACATCCCAGTGCACAAAATACGGTTCACTTGTATCAGGGTTGGGATGCTGTATATCGGCCGCCGCAACACTCTGCCAGGAAGTCGTATCCGCTGTCTTGTACTCAAAATGAACGCTCGTGATATCAGCAACGCTACCGAACTGAATACCGGCAAAAAGCATAACACTGTTACCGCTTATGACCTTTCCGTTAAAAGGATTTTCAATAATGGTTTTTACCAAACCGGCGGTGCTCGCAAGCGCCTTTACGCCTACAATACTCTCATTCTGCTCTATAAAACCATCCATATTAACCGCTCTTACAACGAAATAATAAACCTTCCCCGCGACCAGAGAACCTGTTGTGTATTCAGCGGTTCCGGCTGTAACAGTGGCCAAAGGCACGCTGTAATTGAAAAGCGAAGTTCCAGTGGCAGAATATATAAGATAGTGCGAAATATTCTCCGAGAGAGACTCTTCCCACGAAAGCTGTATAACTGAATTATCCCTTGCCGCAAAAGAAAGATTTTCCGGTGGAAGAAGATATATATGCCTGAAAAGCGCCGGATCCGAATAAGAGCTAAAAACCCCTTCACTGTTTACCGCGGCCACTCTGTAATAAAAACTGGTATCCGCTGTTCCGAGATCAGTATCAGAAAGCGAAACAGAAACCACCCCGCTGCTCAGAATATACCAGCTTCCCGCGGAAGATTTCTGGACACTGTAGCATGATGCTAATCCGCTGCCGGAAACCCAGCTTATTTCCGCCTCCGAAATAGAAACAGCTGAAACTGTTACACCGGACGGCGCTGAAGGAATAGTAACGGCGTTGCTCAACCCTGTGCTGTATGAACTGCCGCCATAGACGACTGAAACGTACCTTGAATATGAAAATCCCGGCTGGAGGCCTGTTTCTGTCCACGAAGTTGCATCCGCCGGGAGATCTTTGAGCAGGCCGCCTGTCGAACTGAATACTTTATACGCGTCTTCTCCTGTTGAAAGGTCCTGCCAAGTCCAGAATATACCTGTGTCCGAAAGGACATTTCCGGAAAAGGATCCGGGAACAATTATAACATCTATTTCAGAACCAGAACCGGAGACCGGCATGGTTGATATAATAGAACCATAAGCCCCGGCAACGGCCGAACCGTTAAAGGCTTTTATACGATAATAATAAGTTACTCCGGCCAATACGGAGGTATCGGAATAAGTTAGAGCTGTATAGGCATCTGAATAAGCAGTTAATTGCTCAAAATATAAGGAAGCATCAGTCGAGCGTTCTATTCCCCAAATCGTCCCCGCAGGATTTGAACCGGCAGACCAATTTAAAGTTATTGCCTGCGTAGATACGGAAACAATCCCGGCGGCGGAAGGCGCTGCTGCCAATGTGTAAACTGAAGCTGTATCAGAATCAGCGGTATTGTATGCGTTAACAGCGCTGACATATCTGGTATATAGAGTATTCGGAGACAAACCCTCCTCCGTAACGGAATCGGTTTCTGCGCCCATCTCCCTGAGCGAACTTCCCGCAGACATCAGACGGTAACTTGTTTCCCCTTCGACATCATTCCATGCCCATGTAACTGAAGACATGTACACGGCTGAAACCCTGAAACCTGATGGATGCTGAGCAACCCTGTCGGGACTGGCCAGATGTGCATATTTGATACCTCCCGAAATATCAGGATTGGCTGAACACGATGTGCTGTATATTACATGAGGATTGCCATAACTGTCCAATACAAGAGAACTTATATTACTTGTTGCCGTATCATTAAAATCATCCACCTTCTCATAAGTAAATGTGCTGCCAGAATCCTTTCGGACATACTTTAGCTGATCTAATTTATCATCACTATAAACCATATGCAGAGCATCTGAATTATCCATAAGGAAATCAGGATACTGTCCTATATCGTACCCCGCAGCTGATTCAATCGTACCCGCTTCCGTGGGATTGCCCGAATCCCATTTAACATATTTCAATGCAAGATTGAAACCAACATTATAAAGTATCCAGATATTATCGGATGAATCCAAACTGATTTCTGTCTCCCACCCCATACTGTTAGTTGCCCCGTAACCACCGGGCATAACCCATCCCGAACCGCTATTATACGCGTAGCGGGCACTGCGGAGGGAGGAATCATTGGCATCAATAAAAGAAATATATGGATTACTAAGTGAATCAAAAGCAATATCAACACCCGAACCTATATTCGTAACAGTGCTCACAGTCTGCGACGTCCAACCGCCGCTATCCAGTTTCTTATACTGAAGTTTTGTCGTTCCGTCATCGTATTCGACAAAATATGCTATGTGAACCGCGCCTGAAACGTCAATTTTTATATCTATAGCCGGAACAGACGGAGCTGAAGGCTCATAGCCTGAAGCAATGGCTGATGTTTCTGTAAAAACCGTCTTTAACCAGCCTGAGGCTGTTCTGCTGGCATAGTGGATTTCTGTGCTGCCGTAATTATAGACAACATGAGGACTGCCGGCGGAATCGGCAGCAATAGCCGAAAACCTTCCTGTCCCTGACTCAACTGTTTCCGCTGCCCAGCCGGAACCTTCATTTACGGAATATACAATATCACTCCCGTTATAATATACCGCGTGCAGGTTATCCGAACTATCAACAGCCAGAGACGGATATTCCCCTGAATTCGTGAGTATGCTGCCTACAAAGGCATCACTGGTAACCGTCGAGATATCTGCAGAATAATCCGAAGGCAGGCCGTTGCCGTTAAGAGCGTGAACCCTGTACCAGTAGCTCTTATACGGCTCCAATCCTGTATCAGTATATAAAGTCTGCGTGAAATTATCTGAAAATGTTTTTACTGTGGAAGAACTTGCAAAGGCATCAGAAGAACGCACTATATTCCAGCGTGTTCCGGATGGATTACCGGCAGCCTGCCAGTTTATTGTAACGGTATACGCACTGACCGTCGAAACAGTTATATCCGACGGAGCATTTGTCTTAGTATAAACCGGAGCAGAAAGAGTTACACTGTCCGAATTGACTTCAAGGCCTGAGGCTATAAGAGCAAAAATATAAGATGATGTATTGGGTAAAAGTCCTGTCTCAAAATAGCAGGTTGTATCAGGTTCAAGATTTACATTCGTTGCTCCGCTGCTGCTGCTTAATATATAGCCTGTTTCCGTAGAAGCATTATCCGTCCAGCTGAAAAGTACAGATGATGAAGAGACAGCCGTTGCGCTGAAACCCGTCGGGGACGATGGCGCGACAACAAAAGTTGCCGTGGAAATTTCCATATACCCCGAACTTAAATACCCTTCCTCGTTGTAAGCATATACCCTGAAAAAGTAAGTGGTCTGCGGAACAAGTCCCTGCGCCGTATATTCAGTTGCGGTATAGCTGTCGGCAGCATCTTTTAAAGTCACCGAGTCCGTATTAAAACCGTCCGTAGATCTCATTATCTTCCATGAAGTATAAGACGGGTTGGAGTTTGCTCCCCAGCTAAATGAAGCGTCCACATCGCTTACTTCGCCAAACTGCAGAGATACCGGAGGAGCGGACCTGGTATATCTTACCGCCTGGGTAGAGTTGCTTACCCCACCGTTATATACCGCCTGGAGAAACCGTGAATAAGCAGTATTGGGGGCAAGGCCGGTATCCTCAAATGAAGAGGCGTTCTGAGCCGGGTTTGAAAGAAGGTTGAAAGGGTATCCAGCGGAGTTGTAGAATTTATATCCGGTCTCGCTGCTTAAATCCGACCAGCTCCAGGTTATGGAGCTTATGCTGGTCTGTGCTGAAAGTGCCGGTCTTTCAAAAGCAGCGGCGGTATTGCCTGCTTCCGATTTTGCATATCTTACGGTATTGTTATTTATATAAGCTGCGTGAACACGTCCTGAGATATCCAGTTTTACCTCGCTGTCGCCTTCGCCGCCGTCTATTCTTCCCCCGGCCCACACGGCCCCGTCATACTCCAGAGAACGCAACCCGTTATTAAAATAAGTTAACGCGGGATTGTCGCTGCCATCTAAGGCTATTGATGAATATCCGCCAACCGCCGAATCATCCAGGTTGACGTCTGTCCAGGTGTTGTCCGGATTCTTGTACGCATATTTTAATTTATCGCTCTGATAATCCCAGTAAGTTATACGAGGCAGACCCTGTTTATCCAGGGTAATAGAATTGTATTCCCCTTTTGTCCCTATATTATTAGTAACGGCGTCTATAGTCGCAGTCTGCCAGGAACTACCGTCCCAGGTAGTATATTTAAGAGCATGGTTACTGTCTTGATGGGTATAGAAAGATATATGCGGATAACCCCGGGCGTCCACGGCCAGGTCACAGAAATCATATCCCCCGCCCGTTCCTACATATGTGGCGGCGGCTGCTGTACTCCACTGAACTCCGTCCCATTTATGATATGATATAATACCGTCCCCGGCAAAAGCTATATGAACCTTGCCTTCTGAATCTACAACTACCGTACTGTCCCCACCGCCGGTGGCTACTGTTCTCAGAGTTTGAGTAGCCCACTCGATGCCAGTCCATTTTGCGTATCTCAACTCTTTATTTGCTGTATTGTAATAGGAAAGATGGGGATTGCCACTGCTGTCTATATCTATCGATACTTTATCGACTCCTTCTGATTCCACCGTCTCCAGGTCAAAGCTTTCACTGCCCGTATTCCATTTGCCGTATTTTAAATAACCCGAATCGTCCCTGTAAACTACCTGCGGATATCCTCCGCTTAAAGCCAGGTCCACGCTCTTTACAGAAGAATGCGCCAAGCCCACATCTTGGTAAATAAATCTGCTTGCATATACCGCAGCCGAATCCGATGCGACCGACCAGTTGTCCATATCATCCTTTGCCCATACCTTTATATAATAAGTGCTTTCCAAACCTACGGTCACAGAAGTAGAGACAGTTACTCCCGGTGCGGTACCCGAAGCGTCCAGCTCCGCCTGAGCCGAATTATAAGACCAGCTTACGGCCGGATCAGTGGAATACTGTATTTTAAACAACGAACCCGTATCAAAAGAATCCAAGTACCAGTTATCGCCGGGCGAGGTCCAGCTTATCAGTATCTCTTTTGACCCTGAATCCTGCCTTGCCGAAAGGCCGGTTATCTTGCCGGGATTCCCGATAGTCAGTCCTTCAAGTACGCTGCTGTAGTTCGATGGAACTGCGTCTTCGTTTAGTGATCTTATCTTATACTGATAAGTGGTATCGGGCGTTAAATTGCTGTCGGCTAAAGAAACTTCCGTAAAATTGTTACTAAAATTTTTCAAAGTATCCGTACTGCTGAAATTGGTGCTTGACCTCAATATCTCCCACCTGGTATATGAAGGATTGGAATTTAACTCCCATGTTAAATTCACGGTTGTTGTTGTAACGGATACCTGAGGATTTCCCGCAGCATTTGTAAATGTAAAAGGGTTTGTGGAAATTGCTATATTTTCGCTTGCTGAATCCGCATGATAGGACCGAATATATCTTACCTGAGAAGTTGTGTTTGGAGTTAAACTGTTATCTATCCAGTATGTTGTATCCACACCTAAGTCTGCGACTATACCGTAGGTGGAGTTGAGCAAACTAAAACCCAGCTCGTCGCCTGATTCGTCGCCCCAATCAAATCTGACTTCCGTGGATGAAAGCGCCGTAGCGGTAAAAGTCGAGGGCGCGTTTGGCGGTGGCGGTAAAGTCAATGTCGATACAGAAGTTGTAAAAGTCCCGTAAAGCCCGTCTTCATTTATCGGCCGCACCTTGTAAAAATAGGTAGTTGAGTATTCAAGGCTGCTGTCATCCAGAGATAAATCTGTATGCCCGCTGCCGTAATCTGTTACGGTTGACATTGCAGTGACAAAATCATCCGTAGAACGCCAAACCTGCCACCTGGTATATGAGGGATTAGAACCGTCACCCCAGCCTATGGAGATACTCGAAGCTGTCCTGTCCTGGATTGTAACACCTGCCGATACCGCAGGAAGCGTATATCTTGTCGTAGATGTAGAATTTTTCACATTTCCTTCGTCCACTGCCTGTACAAACCTTGTGTAGGGGGTATTATACGAGAGACCCGTTTCTGTCCATGAGTTTACTCCGGCTCCCAGCGTATCTGTACCCGCCAGGATTTCAAACGGAGCGGAAGTTCCTGCCATAAAGTTATAACCGAGTTCATCATTCACATCTGACCATCCCCAGTTAATCTGTGTCGTATCTACACTTGAAGCACCAAGATTTAAAGGGGCGGACGTTATTGGACTTATGTGTGTGCTTACCCATCTTGCATATTTTAAATGTTGATTATTAGTTCCATCGCTAAAATAATAAGAAATATGCGCTGTCCGAGAAGATATAACAATATCAGAATACCATCCGATAGTTGTCCCTGCAGAATCAACTGTTTCTGTATTCCAGCTGCTTCCATCATATCTTACAGCCGTC
>JAYEJT010000089.1:0-2524 GCA_034660675.1 Elusimicrobiota bacterium | reverse complement strand
AGCATCTCGTTAAGCTGACTGAAGGACATTGAACCGGCTTTCTTACCCTGAGAACTATTTCCTTTATCACCGCGTCCCGCTCCATCCCCTTAGGCAGAGAGGCTTTCTTTTTTGCCAGCCGCCGCTCCGCGCGGGTGAGCTTACGGGCGGAGTGTTTTACGATTTTTCTCTTTACATGTTTAACCGGCGCGGCTATCTTTATGTTTTTCCGCACTTTCGGCAGACTCTTTTTCAGCTGCGGTTTTCCCCCGCCTTTCGCCGCGGTTTTCTTTTTAAGGACCGGCTTCCCCTTCAACGGGGGCTTGACCGTTTTTTTCTTTACAGCCTTCCCCGGTTTCTTTTTAACCTTTTTTTTATCTTTGGCTTTTTCGGCGGTCTTTTTCAAAATGCCCTCCCTGTCTTTTTCTGTCCAGTTTCTTAACAATTCCCATATATTCTTTTTTTATCTGATCCGAGTCCGGATTTGCCAGCACTTTTTTCCTAAGTTCTTCTCTTCTGGCAAAATCAACAGCTGTCATAAACACATCCGCAAGGTTTTCGGCTTCTTTCTTTTTCTCCAGTATCTTTTTTTTATCTGCCGGCGCGTCATTTTTTATTACCGAAGCTGTTAATTCGGCGATAAAATCCGCGCCTTCGTCCTTCGGAAATTTTGAAATCAGATTTGACACGGATATTTCCCCGCCGCTGTCGGAACACTCATAAATACTTTTTAAAACATCTCCCATAAATCTAAAATTTTCAGGCTTGATTGCTTTGTAGAAGACATCAACGATCTCCGGATAATTGACAAGAAAAAAAATGATTTCGCGTTCTATTTTTTCCATCTTCGTTATTTTCTTTTTTTTCTCAGCACCGTCGGCCGGCGCATCGGCGGCCTTATAAACGCGAACGGCTTTTTTGCTCATTTCTTTCTCAACAGCCGCCTCACTCACATCAATCGCGGCGGCGGTTCTCCTTATCTCTTCCTCCTTCGTGACGGCACTGCCTATAGAATTTATAAACGGCTTCATTTCCTCCACGACATCTGATTTCCATGACGGATTCTTATCTTTGTGCCTGAAAACAAAAAGTTTTCTGATAAAATCCATCAGAGGATGAGCCTCTTTTATTCTTTCCATCAGGTCCGGGGCGCCGAATTTGTGAAGAAAATCATCAACGTCTTTTGTTTTCAAAAGTCTAATAACATAAGATTCAAAATCCGATGCAAGAACCTTGGGGGCGGAACGCAAAGCTGCCTGTATGCCAGCGGCATCGGAATCAAAGAGCATGTACACTTTTTCCGTAAAACGCGCAAGCTGATAAACATGACTGTCAGTGAACGCTGTGCCCAGCACTCCCACGGCATTGGTAAAACCGAATTGGTGGAGCGTGAGAACATCCATATATCCTTCCGTCACAATAACGCGACCCTCGTCTATTATGTTTTTTTTCGCGAGATTCATGGCATAAAGAGTGTTGCTTTTGTGAAAAAGAACCGTTTCGGGCGAATTAAGATATTTCACCCTGGAATCTCCCAGCGCCCGCCCCCCGAAAGCGACAGTCCGGCCGCGCGTGTCGCAAATAGGGAATATCAATCTGAATCTGAACTTATCACAAAGCCCGCCGTTTCTCTCAACAGCAAGACCCAGTTTTAAAAGATCCTCCTTCTTGATATTTTCTTTCTTTGCGAATTCAATTAGTTTTTCACCGTCAGGAGAAAATCCCAGAGAAAATTTTTCCGCCATTTCCGGCGTGATGCCTCTTTTTGAAAGATATTCATGCGCCTTTTTGCTACCGCTCAGATTCCGCGTATAAAACTTACCCGCTCTTTCCATAACGGAAAAAAGATAGTTTTTTCTTTTTTCCCCGGGACCCGCAGCTGTTGCCGGAACCTCTATGCCCGCGCGTTCCGCGAGAGAACGTATGGCCTCGGGAAACGACACTCTGTCCATCTTCATAACAAAAGTAAAAACGTTCCCGCCCTCACCGCAACCGAAACATTTGTATATTTGCTTTTGTCTGGAAATTATGAATGACGGCGTTTTCTCGCTGTGAAAAGGGCACAACGCTGTAAAATTAGCCCCTGCCCGCTTGAGAGGAAAATACTGCTCGGCTATGGAAACAATATCCGATGCCGCGCGCACCCTCTCTATAAAGTCAGAAGAATATGCCATTTGGTGCTTATTTTCTTCTTATGCGGTGGAAACCGGAGCACTCCGTTACCTGAAATTTTCCGTATTTCTTCTCAACTCTGTCAAAAAGAAGATTCAGCCCCAGATTATCGGATGAGATGTGCCCGGCTATTATCACGTTTATGTGACTTTCCTTCGCTTTCTTTATGTGACTTTCGCTGAAATGCATGCCTATAACGGTCCCCACTCCGGCATCCGCAAATTTTGGTATGGCCTCGACGGAACCCTCTGTGCCGCCTGTCATATCAATGACAATTTTGCCGGCAGACGAAGATTCCTTGCCCGACACTATTACCGGCCCGGGAAGATGCCGCATACGGGCATAATCATATTCCGGCACTTTTTCCAGAATT
>JAYEJT010000088.1:0-12972 GCA_034660675.1 Elusimicrobiota bacterium | reverse complement strand
TGCGCTGGCTTACGGGAAACTTTCTTCTATAAGCATGGATCCGATTGAAAAAAAACCACTGTATAATTTTTGCCCGGGAAAAGAAATACTCTCCATCGGCAGCGCGGGCTGCAATTTCACCTGTCCATGGTGCCAGAATTACGACATATCCCAGTCGGGGATGGATAAAATTCAATTGCGGGATACAGAAATAGACGGACTTCTTTCTCTTGCCAAAACTTATCATTCTGCCGGCATCGCCTACACTTACAATGAGCCGCTTATTAATTTTGAATTTGTCAGAGACTGCGCGGAGTTGTTTCACAAACATGCGCTGAAAAATGTGCTTGTTACCAATGGCTACATAAACGAAAAACCGCTCGCTTCGCTCCTTCCTTTTATAGATGCGGCGAACATTGATGTAAAATTTTTCCGCCAGGACCTTTATAAAAAATACTGCGGCGGAAGCCTGGGTGATGTTATGCGCAGCGTTGAGATGTTTGTCAGGGCTGCCAAGCACATCGAACTTACGCTTTGCGTGATTCCCGGATTAAATGACAGCGAAACTGATTTCGCTGAAATGATTGACTGGATATGGTCTCTTTCTCCGTCTATACCTCTTCATATTTCAAGATATTTTCCGGCGTATAAACACAAGTCTCCCCCGACTTCTTTAAAAACTCTTAATAAATTAAGAGACATGGCCATTAAAAAACTTGATTTTGTTTATCTGGGAAATGTCAACGGCCAAACCGGAACATACTGCCCGTCCTGCAAGACGCTTCTTATAAGCCGTGAGGGTTACCGCACCGAGATAAAGGCCCTTGACGGGAATTCCTGTGCCAACTGCGGCGCCGTGTTGCCCATAATTTTGTAAAAGATGAAAGCGCGGGATGTCCTTAATATTATGAGAGAGGGAGACGGACAATCCGGGGAATCTGCTGGGTCCCGGAGTAAATTAAGAATACCCCCTGTAGGCTGTTTCCTTTTTTTAACGGCGTTGGTTTTATTTGCCGGCTGTTCGCGGGGAATCAAAACCAGACGCTTCCTTTATTTCGGAACTTTTATAGACATAAGTCTGAGTGGCGGCGCAGATGATAAAATTTTCGGTGCCCTGGAAGATGAGATAAAGCGCTGCGATAATCTGCTGAATGTGAGAGTGGGCGTTACAGAGGAACTTAACAGTCGGGGTTTTGTAAGAAACGCGGAACTTGCCGCTTTGATAAAACGCGTAAAAAACGCTCACCGGGAGACTGGCGGGCTTTTTGATCCCACGGTGGAACCGGTTTTGAAGGTGGGCGGTTTCTCTCCCGTTTCTGAAAAATCAGGCCGCGCGGTGCCCTCCGCTGTTTTGAAAAAAGCTCTTTCCAAAGTGGGTTTTTCCAGGATAAAAATAAAAGGAGATTTGATAACAACCGGCGGTGCCAGGCTTAATTTCGGTGGTTGCGGGAAGGGCTATCTTCTGGAAAAATTAGCAGACACGCTTAATGCTAACGGGGTGACCGATGCTCTCATAAATGCGGGCGGCGATATACTGGCCATGGGTGAAAATTCGGGCAAGCCCTGGCGCATAGGTGTGCGAAAACCCGGAAAAAAAAGTTTCACGTATACCATTTTTTTGACGAATGCCGCGGTTGCGACAAGCGGCGATTATGAAAATTTTTTCATTGACGGTGGTAAAAAATATACTCACATAGTGAATCCCTCAACGGGACGATCATCGAAAAAAAAGCAGGTGACGGTTATTTGCAAAGAACCGCTGGACGCGGACATATATGCAACCGCTTTTATGCTTATGGATACCGGGAAAGCCATAGGCAAGGCTGATGCTGCCGGCATGGGGCTTATGATTTACGCGCCGGATGGAGAAGTTGTCTCAAATGAGATATTCCGGAATCATCTTGTTCGCTAATACCATCCACTGACAGGTACTGGTTTGGAAAATGTTAACTTCTTGATTCCAGTTTGGGAAGGTTGTTGGTAATCTCGGAATTTTTGATCATGTCGTTCATCCAGCCGTAGTAGATGAGAGAGCGTTTTTCGTTTATCATTGTGTTTTTAAATTCCGATCTTTTTTCTTCAAAATTTTCTTTGGGAAAAGATGTTTTGAATGTAAGGGCGAGCTCCATGGGAGAGACTTTTGCCGCGGCAAGCGTCAGATCCCTGAGGAATTGTTTTTTGATGGAATCTCGCAGGTTTTCCTCGAACTCATAACGGGACATTTTATAATACATGGTCAAAACCCGCTGATAAATGTTCTCATTGAATTGTCCGTCCTGCTGAAAAGCCTTCATTGACATTATGGATGAAGCGATAATATCATCGGGCACTTTCACGCCGAATTTTCGGGCGTGCTGCTTTATAAGTTCGTCCTGCACCATTTGGGCAAGAACGTTTTGTTTTATGCGGTTGGTGTCCTCCGCGCTCAGGGGGTCATCTTTCTCGTCACGTTCTCTGTCAAGTCGCCGCGAAAAAGATGTTTGATATTCGTCGTAACTGATTTTGCTTTTATTCACTTTCACGGCTGTCGGGCCCTGCGCCTGATAATTCATATAAAAAAGCCCCACTATAAAAACAGCGGCAATAATGCTGAGAATAGTTTTGGCATGTTTTCTCACGAATTCCATAAATTTATTCCTCCTGATAAAAAGTTTATGTTATTTTCTCAAAATTTATGATATATTCTACAATAAAATGACAGAAAATCAAATTTACCGTATTATAGCGCGCTTTGTTCCGGTACTGTTATTTTTTATTTTAATGGCGGGTTGTTCGGTTCCGGGAAAGAAGTTAATTTTGCGCGGTTCCGTTATACCCGATTACTGGTCGGAAAAAAAACACAAAATTCCTCCCCATAAAAAAAGGGGCGTTATAGACGCGCTGGAAAAAGTGAGGCAAAAATCCGCGTCCGGGGGGTCTTTGGAAAGTCTGGGGATAAGCACGCTTAAAGAGGCCGTTGTCTTGCTGGAAGAACCGAAAGCCGCCGCTCCTTTTATTGCTGATGCTATTGCATGTAAAAATTTGTGGAACGGCAGAAATGGAGGGGCTTATTACTGGAAATTCCGCTATTGGTGCGTGGATATGGCGGGTTACCTGAATGATGAAAAATTTGCTGAAATGCTTTTTCTGATTGCTTCAGGCAACGGCGAAAAGGATAAACTGCGGGTACGCGCTGTTAAATCGCTGCGTGAAATGAAAGCCAGGTCAAGTCTGAAAAAACTGTTTTTGAAAACTGATAATCCGGCCGTGAGAGAAGAAACCGCTAAAGCGCTCCTTTATCTTGATTAAGCGTCTGTTTCTATTTCGGGGCGAACCGGGTTTTTTTCCATGGTAACATTCCCTTCAAAAAAAGCCCCCTCGTTTATGGATATCTGTGAGGTTTTTATATCACCTTTTATTTTGCTGTCTTCCATCAATTCTATGGATATATAGGAGTGGATATTCCCCTCCACTTCACCGTTGACAATAACCGTCTGAGCGGTAACATCGCCCACTATTTTGCCGGTGTCCCCAACGATAACAGCGTCCGCCTGTTCTATTCCCCCGTTGACAAGGCCGTCAATTTTGAGTGAGCCTTTTGTGGAAACAGTACCGGTTATCACACTTTCGTGTCCGATAACAGTTTCAATACGACCGATTTGTTTTTCGAATTTTTTTGAACCAAACATTTAAAAACTCCTGTTCACAAAATACATGGGATTAAGCGATTTCCCGTATCTTTTTACTTCATAATGGACATGATACCCAGTTGAGTGACCGGTGTGGCCTATGCTTGCGATTATCTGTCCCCTTTGAATTTTATCCCGCTGTTTGACATAGACTTTATTACAGTGCCCGTAATATGTTGTGTAGCCCATGCGGTGGGAAATGACAACGGTCTTGCCGAGATTGCCGGCCCAGCCGGCGAAAACCACCCTGCCGTCCGCTGTCGCCCGTAGCGGGGTATTCTTTACATTTGCTATGTCCATACCGCTGTGAAACTGGCTGCGTCCGGTAAAGGGGGATGCCCTCATCCCGAAGGGGCTTGTCACCCTGCCAATTGTCGGCCAGATTGCCGGAGTGGACCGGGCAATCACTCTTTTCTCATTCAGATATTTTGAAATTTCGCGAAAATCAATTTTGGCTTGCCAGCTTTCCGCTAACATTTCTTTCACATTCATCACAAGCAGTTTTTCGGATTCAACAGGCGATGTTTCAAAAAGTATTTTAGACAGCTGAAGATTTTCAAGTTTTGACGGCCCGCCCGCAGCGGAGTATTCTATGATTTTTGATTTTTTCCCCAGAGAGAGTATTCCGCGCAGTCTGGTGTTCAATTCCGACGTAGCGGCAATAAGTTCAAGAGAATTATTTAATTGTTTACTAAAGCTGACAACCTTGTTTTTTAGATCAGCATTTGCCATCTGTGTTTCATGCAGGCTGATGCGTTCACTGATGAAATAAGCTGCAGTGGCTGTTATGCCGAACCACAGCACGCAACCGAGAAACAGCGACAGATAGGATATCGTGAGCTGTGTTCCTACCCGGCCTCCGTGCGGCAAAAGCATAATGGTGAGCTGCTTTTTGGGCACATGGTAATGCTTGGCGGTTTTTCTACTCATAAGAGATAATTATACTATCTGTCTGTTGAGTTTGTCAATGTAGCGCTAGGGCCGCTGCCTTTGCGACCTGTTAGCGTTATTAATTATATTTGCTGTTATTTCCCCAGAAATGTGCGAAGTGTCCGGACTTTCACGAAAATAAAAACGCACAATATGAGGATCACCAAATTCATCACAATGTTGACAACCGTCATCGCCCCGATAATTCCGATCTGTTCCATTTTGTCATCCTGTCTGGGGAGCTTTGCTAAACCGACCGCCGGATTACTCTACAGTGAAAGTTTTTTTCGCGCTTTTCGCGTTGTTGCCGAAATAATCTTCCGCTTCAAGATAAAAACTGTATCTGCCTTTTTTAATTTTATATAATGTGAGACACCACGGCGGAGAGGAAATGCCGTATCCTGTTTGAATTTCTTCTTTCCCGCGGAAAACCCGCAAGCGAAGTCTTTCGGGAATACCCTCCACGGCAGCGCAAACCCTGAGGGTGCCTTCATTTATACCGGCTTTTTTTATTTTGAGTTTCAATTTTTCGTTGTTTTCGGGAACAAGTTTTATGCAGAGACCCGGTGTGAAAAAACTTATTTTTTTTTCAAGATTTTTCGGGGCTTTCCCGAAATTGTCCGTGGAAAGATAGGCATATTTGTTTTTTTCTGACCAGCCCGCCGCAATCACAGGGGCGTAAGACGCTGACGTAAAAAGAGCATTTTCTGACCAAACTGCCACAAAATTGTTTTTATTCTCTGAGATAGACGATAGCGGCACCTCTTTCCAGAACCATTGCGCTGATCCGATATTGTTCAGAGCTTCGTTGTGGTCGCCATCAAGCGGGATTTCGCTGTTTTGGGCAGCAATATACTTTTTGTTGTCCGAAAAATCGGAATTTTCCGAAACAGAGATGCACACCGACGCGATAGCGGCTGATTCTTTTTTCTTTTTCAGCGATTCTATTTCAGACACCAGATTCTCTTTTTCCGCGGGGGATGCCCCCTCAAGTTTTTCTTTTTGGGCGTTTATTTCCGTCTGAAGGGCGGTCTCCAGCTGTTTTGCTGTTTTGGCGCGCCCGAGTTTTACGCCTATAAAAGCTTTTTTGAACTTGTTGATTCCCTTTACAGGGGGAAGTTTTACAATCCAGCTGTGGTCATAACCCACATACCAGTTGCCTGTCCATCCGTTGTTGGAGAAGAGCTCGTATTCGTGTATATTGGGTAGATTCGCGATGTAGCGTGGTTCGGCTGCGGCGGAAGCCGCAGGTGTATAAAACAGCAGCGCCGCTGAAAAACAGTGAAGCAGCAGTTTTTTGTTTATCATTGTTCGCGGTCAGTTAGGTGACGCGGCAGTAGTTTAAAAAAATCAACGGCCCGCTCCACATCTGCCAAACTTATGTTCTCATTTTTCTTATGGCACATTTCGGGTTTTCCGGGGCCAAAGCCTATCACCGGAATGCCCATTGCCGCGTAGGATGAACCGTTTGTGCAGAAAGTCCAGTAAGCGGGAACAGGAGGTTTCCCGTAAGCTTCCGCGAATGTTTTTTTGGCGGCAATAGCGAAATTCTCATCCTTAAGAAGCCATGCGGGGCAAAATCCGCCGGCTTTTATTTCTATTCCGCGGGGGAGATTTTTTTTCAGCAGTTTGATTAGCGAGCCCACGCTTTCTTTGTGATTCATTCTTATGTCCAGCAGAACTTTGCAGCTCAAGGGTAAAACATTTTTTCCTTCTCCCGCGCTTTTTATTACAGTGGGAGTTACTGTTGTGGCCGTAAAAGGAGGCGTTGCTGTAAATTTTAGTTTTCTTAGCGCACTTAGTGTCTCGTTCATCAGCAGAATGGCATTTTTCCCCCTTTCCGGCATGGAGCCGTGCGCGGGAATTCCCATAGCGGTGAGAGTGATTTCCACCCGGCCCCGCTGCCCGAAAATAAGGTGCATGTTTGAGGGTTCGGATATAAGAACAAAATCCGGTTTCTTTTTTTCTTTACGGAGAAATGCCCTGCACCCGTAGCCTTCGGCAGTTTCCTCTCTGTCGGATGCCAGCAGATAAACGCTGTGATTTTTGGAAGCCCTGATAAAATTTCCGGAAAAAATAGCGGCGGCAAGAGGCCCCTTATCATCCACGGATCCGCGGCCGTATAAACAGCCTTTTTTAATTTTTGCGGTGAATGGGTCGGTATACCACCCGGTCTTTTCTGCGGGTATCGTGTCAGAATGGATGTCACAGAGGAGTTTTGTTTTCCCCGAACCTATTTTCCCCCAGACATTTCCCACTGAATCTTTTATGTTTTTCCATCCGTTCTGCCTGAGAGCTTTTTTCAGAAAAACCGTCATGCCCGTATTTTTTTTATCCGACCGGATATTGACAAGATCTACCAAAAGCTTCCGGAGGTTTTTTTTGTGTAAATTACTCAGCATAAATAAGATTTCCGTCGCTGACAAGACGTTTTTGTTTGCGGGGATCTATTAATTCAGGATTGCCGCAAAATTGCGTAAAAACCGGTGCCGCCGCCATCCCGTATGAACACACGGCGTTCGGCCGGATTTTGTCTTCTTCTGTTTGCTGGTGGATCAAAGCCGTCTGGTCCGAAATCGTCATATTGAACATCAGCAGAACACTGACGGCCCCGAAAGATATCAGGAACGAACAGCCCTGAGACTGGGCTCCGGGCGACGGATAAAACATTTTTATCTCAAAATCACCTGATTTTATTTTATCACCCGAGGTAATAATCTGGATTTTTTTGGCCATGATCATATCCGTGATAGCTTTTTGCTTACTGCCTATATTTAATATCTCGTCTTCATGGATGCAAAAAACAGAAGATGTGTCGTACTGTTCTAAAAACTTATTGAGTTCAGTTATGCCGGGCGGTTCAGGGAGCAGGATGGTTTTTACTGGAGGTTGCCAGCCAAAAAACTTTTTGAGCCCGGCGATTGCCCCGGTTTCATGCAGTATATCCGCTATGCCGGAGTTTGTTGCTTTTGGTTCCGGAGGAAGATTTATGATGTGGGTGTTTCGGCCGGCAGTTAGCGCCAGAGAATGCCCGCCCAAAAAAAATATTTTGAGATCTGAATTATAGAGTTTGTTTTTTTCGTTTGTTATTCTGCTTTTCCACACCTTCGGAGAAACGGCGTAAATATTGTAATTTTTTGCGATTTCCGAATACACATGTTCGGGGACAATGGCGCTGAATTCCGATGGATTGACGAATTCACTTTTAAGTTCTCTGTGAAGCGCCAGGCTCCGCGCAAGATTGTCGCCTATACCGGGGAGTGTTTTCAGGGTTGCCACTGTCACCGTATTCAGGTTAATACCTTTCTTATACATTTGGTCCTCCCGATTCTAATATCCGGCAAACTCAACGCGCCGCGGTGTTTTCCGTGCCTTCGGGGCACACAAAACGCCATTCCGCGATATAGCTTCAAATGTCAGGGCATAAAGCCCGAAAGCTCAAAAAATTATTTATATTTTTTTATAAGCCCGGTTTTCTCGTTGAACTCGGTAATAAGTTTATCCCACTTCTCGGTAACGTGCATACGGTCGCTCCACCAGTTTTCATCATACCACTGGGCATCAAGATCTTCCACTTCCTTACCCTGCTGTTCAACCCATGTAAAATATTTGAGGTTATGCATTCTCTTTTTGTCGCGGTAAGTGAGCTCCATCAGGTGCTCGGTGTCGACTTCTTCAAGGCAGGTTTCGTAATCTCTTGCCGCATCAACATCACTGTATTCGCCTTTTGTTTCTCTGAGTTCTTTTATTCTGGAACCGTAGAGTTCCATTGAATCCGTGGCGACGGTAAAAACCATATCGTTTTCGTTCATCTCATAGTATTTCGCCATTTTTATGGCGCCGATTATGTTGGCGACTGAGGAAATGCCCAGTAAATCAAGTTTTGATATAACCTCGTCTGAAACTCCTTTCTTTTTAAGATAGGCGTGGCCTTTTTCCTCGTTGAAAAGCCGTATCATCCTTATGCATTTTTCATCTTCAATACCCGCGACCATATCCATATTCCTCATGTTGTGGATCCAGGGGACATGTTTGTCGCCTATGCCCTCTATTCTGTGGCCGCCGAACCCGTTGTAGAGCAGTGTCGGGCATTCCAGAGCTTCGCCCGCGCAGACTTTTACGGACGGATGTTTTTCCCTCGCGTATTCCGCGGAACCGAGAGTTCCTGCGGACCCCTGGGTCAGGAAAAGAGCGGAAAACCGCTGAGAGCCTTTCTTTTCTTTCTGATAAACCTCTTCCAGTGCCCGGCCTGTCACAACGTAATGCCACAGCATGTTGGGTATTTCGTCAAACTGATTAAGTATCACAATGCCGTCTCCTCTTTCTGCTTTGAGCACATGGCATTTGTCGTATATTTCTTTGACATTGCTTTCAACTCCGGGCGTTGCGAAAACTTCGCTTCCCACGGTTTTGAGCCATTCAAATCTTTCTTTTGACATTCCCTCGGGTAGAATCGCTATTGAATCACAGGCGAGCAGATAGGAATCGTAAGCCCCTCCTCTGCAGTAATTTCCGGTGGAAGGCCACACGGCTTTTTGTGTTGTGGGATCGAATTCACCGGTGATGAGCCTTGTCAGGAGAGGCCCTATCGTGGCGCCGACTTTGTGTGAGCCCGTCGGGAAATATTTCCCCACAAGCACCATTATGCGCGCCTTAACGCCGGTTATTTCTCTTGGAAGTTCCATATAATTTGCGCCGCCGTATCCCCCGCCTTTTTCTACAGGCTCGTTTTTCCAGGAAATTCTGAAAAGATTTCTTGAGTGCAAATCCCACAGACCTATATCTTTCAGTTCGTCTTTTACTCCCTGCGGTATTTTGTCAGGGTTATACATCTGCTCATAAGTGGGTATAAGTATATCCCTCTCCCGGCATCGCTTGATAGTGTTCTCTAAAACCTGCTTTTTGTTTTTTTTCATCTATTTTTTCCTCCTTGGTTTGCGCTTGCGTAAATGCCCGCACCGAATTGCATTATATAATTATTCTTTTTTTTTTGCAACCGTTCCCGGCACGTAAGCAGGGCCGCGTAAAACAGGGCTCCAGTCAGTTATTTACGGCTGGTTTAACAGTTCCCGGGGGGTGTGTTCAATCCCGGCGCTTTGCCGCTTGCAATTGAGTGTTTTTTTTGGTCAAATGGCAGGGGTTTGTTGCGGCAATTGTCAGGGGAGGTTGAGAGGATGGATATTGATCAAACGGCTTTTTTTACATTGAGTTACGGTATGTATGTTATAGGTTCGGCTTTTGACGGCAAAATCAACGCTCAGATAGCGAACACCTTGTTTCAGGTTTCAGCGGAACCCGCAACCCTGGCCGTGTGTATAAATAAAAAAAATCTCAGCCATGAATTTATAAGTGATTCCAAAATCTTTTCCGTGTCGGTTCTTGAAAAAGAAACCCCCTTGGGATTTATAGGGCGTTTCGGTTTCAGGTCAGGCAGGGATACGGATAAATTCAAAGACATTAAATACGCAATGAGTCCGCTGAAGGCACCGCTGCTTCTTGAAAACACGCTGTCGCACATGGAGTGCAAAGTCATGAATATCGTTGATGCCGCGACCCATGACATTTTTATAGGCAAAGTTTCCGCCGCGGAAAGCATCAAAGATGCAGAGCCGATGACTTATGCTTATTATCATCTTGTAAAAAAAGGAACGACCCCCGCTTCGGCGCCTGTTGCGCCCGGGCCCGTTTTAACAAAGGCTGACAGAAAGGAGGCAACTGTGAAAAAATTTGTGTGTACCGTGTGCAATTATGTTTATGATCCCGCCGTTGGTGATCCCGATTCGGGAATTGCTCCTGGAACGCCTTTCAGCGAATTACCCCACGACTGGGTCTGTCCGGTCTGCGGAGTGGGGAAAGAAAGTTTTAAGGAAAACGATTAAACGGCGTTATTTGCGGTAGCGCGTTCTTTTGGAATATGAAAATTACAGAAAATATTTACTGGGTGGGCGCCGTTGACTGGGACATACGGAATTTTCACGGCTACAGCACGCCGCGGGGGAGTTCTTATAACGCCTATCTGATTATCGATGATAAAATCACTTTAATAGATGGGGTAAAAGAAAAGTTTTCGGAAGAGATGTTTGACAGGATACGCGGCATTATAGATCCTGCGCGTATTGACTACATAGTTTCCAATCATGCCGAGATGGATCACTCGGGTTCTTTTCCGGCGCTGCTTGAAATTGCGCCGGCGGCCGAAATTATCACTTCTGTAAACGGCGAAAAGAATTTGAAACGCCATTTTAAAAAAAACTGGAAGTTTAAAGTTGTAAAGTCAGGTGAAACGCTCAGTATAGGAAAAAGAACCCTCTCTTTTATACACACTCCGATGCTGCATTGGCCGGATAATATGGTTACATATAGCGCGCAGGACAAAATACTTTTTTCAAATGACGCGTTTGGCCAGCACATAGCTTCCGCAGAGCGTTATGATTACGAAATAGGCAGGCAGTCGGTTTGTGCGGATGCGCAAAAATATTACGCTAATATTTTGATGCCGTTTTCCGGACAGGTCAGGAAAACTCTTCCGGCCGTTTCCGCGCTTCCCTTAGAAATGATCTGTCCCAGTCACGGTGTTATATGGAAAAAATTTAAAGGGACAATCATTAAGGATTATGGTGCATGGTCGGCCGGTGCGGGGGAGAAAAAAGCTGTTATTGTGTACGACACCATGTGGGGCTCAACAAAAAAAATGGCATTGGCTCTTGAAAAGGGAATAAGCTCCGCGGGCATTCCCGTGACAATGAGGAGTCTTAAGGCGTCGCACATATCGGATGTGATGAGCGATATTCTTACCGCAAGGCTTGTACTGATAGGTTCGCCGACACTAAATAACGGAGAGCTTCCTTCAATCGGTGCTTTTCTGACTTACATGAAAGGGCTTAAGCCTTTACGAAAAGCAGGTTTCGCTTTCGGCTCTTACGGCTGGGCAGGCAAAGCCGCTGTAATAATAGAAAGCCTGATGAAGGAAATGGGCTGGGACGTTCCTGAAAAAAATGTTAATGTTAATTTTGTCCCCGATGAAAATGAGTTGAACGAGCTTGTGGACACAGGCAGAAAACTTGGTGAGATGATAGAGAAGGAGTAGACAATGAAAAATTTGAAAGGAACAAAAACGGAAAAAAATCTGATGTCGGCATTTGCCGGAGAATCACAGGCGCGGAACCGCTATGCCTTTTTTGCCTCAACAGCAAAAAAGGAAGGTTTTGTGCAGATATCGGCCGTATTTGCCGAGACAGCGGAAAACGAAAAAGAGCACGCGAAACGGCTTTTCAAATTCATGGCAGGCGGGGAAGCCGAAATAACGGCATCTTTTCCTTCCGGTGTTATCGGGACAACAGCGGAAAATCTCAAGGCTTCCGCCGCGGGAGAGAACCACGAGCACACGAGTATGTATCCCGAGTTTGCGAAGATTGCGGAAGACGAGGGTTTTCCCGAAATTGCCGCAGTGATGCGTTCAATAGCCGTTGCTGAAAAACAGCACGAAAAACGTTATCTCGGTTTGTTAAAGAATATAAATGACGGTAAAGTTTTCAAAAAAGACGCTTCTGTAAAATGGCGCTGCCGGAACTGTGGCTACATACATGAGGGCCCCGAAGCTATTGAAAAGTGTCCGGCTTGCGCTCATCCGCAAGCCCATTTTGAAATTCTTTCGGAAAACTGGTAGCGTAAAATAGTCAGCGCCCGCAGAGCCCGTCCGGAATAAACCGTTCCCGGTGTTATATTAACTGCGATAAAAACGTTTTTGCCGGAACAATCACGGGATATGAAATATCAAAACAGCTTTTATTTATATAATCATCTTCAATCGTAACCTGAAAAGCGTGCCCGGCTTTTATCTTTTTTTGAAAATATTCCAAATTTTTACTTAATTTTCTGTTAGACGATTTTACTTCTACGAGAAACCACGGCTTGTTATTTTTTATAATAACAAAATCCACTTCCCGCTTATCTTTTGTTCTTAGATAGCGTAAAGAAAATTCGCCAAAACCGTTATCTTGCCACCAATGTACGGCTTTTAACAGATGGGCAGCGATAAAATTTTCGTAGCGGGCGCCTTTATCCTGTATGACAGACCAATTCCATAAATATGCCTTTGGTTCTTTAATAAGGGAACGGGCTACGTTCTTGCTCCAGGGTTTGAGTAAAAAGCAGTAATACAATGATTCCAGGGCGGTAGTCCATCTGCGTATTGAATTCTCCGATGCGCGGATTTTTTTTGATAATGCCGCAAAATTACAAAGCTGCGCTGCCTGGAGTTTAAGTAATTCCGCTAAAACTTCAACTTGCGCGATTTCGTGAATCTTAGTCAAATCCCTTATGTCCTCACGAAATAAAAGTTGCCGGCGGAGTAGTTTCCACTTATTATAAAAACGTGAATTTTTTTTCAGGAAAG
>JAYEJT010000087.1:0-2542 GCA_034660675.1 Elusimicrobiota bacterium | reverse complement strand
AACTGCGCATATCTCCTAAAATTTCTATCAATTATACCCAAAAGGCCTATGCGCCGATCTTCCAAACGCCTTTTTCCAGAAAAGCTTCTATGGTTTGGCGATTTGTATATAACGACAATTAAAAATCGGGTCTGACGACAATTAAAAATAGGGTTTAAAAACAACCACAATTCCGGTATTTTCATAGTAAGAGTTAAACTATCTGAGTCAAAAAAGTCGGTTGCCACAATAGGCGGCTGATAATAGAGAAGGAGGACTCAGATGGTAACAGACACTCAGGTGAGGAGATTGAAAATGCTTGTGAATAAAGAAAAAACATTATTACTCGCTGCAGCAAAAGCGGGAATGGACGAAGAGACAGCGCGGAAATATCTGAAACTCGGGAGATTGCCGAGCCAAGTAAAGCCGGAACACACATGGCGAACGCGGAAAGACAAGTTTAAGGAAGTGTGGAAAGAGATGCGGGGTTATTTGGAAATAAATCCGGGTTTGGAGGCAAAAACGCTGTTTGATTATTTACAGAGAGAATATCAGGGTAAGTTTTCAGATGGCCAGCTGAGGACATTACAGAGGAAGGTAAAGATATGGCGGGCATTGGAAGGGCCCGGCAAGGAGATATATTTTGCGCAGAAACATTACCCGGGCGTTCTCAGCGCATCGGATTTTACACATATGAATAGTCTGGGAATAACGATACAGGGGAAAGCATTTGACCATCTGCTGTATCATTTTGTGCTGACATATTCAAATTGGGAAACGGGAACAATATGTTTTTCGGAAAGTTTTGAAAGTTTAAGCGAAGGCCTGCAAAACGCTTTATGGGAATTGGGCGGGGTCCCGGAAAGGCACAGAACGGACAAGCTGTCGGCGGCGGTACATAAAGAATGCAATCCCGAAGAATTTACACAGCGGTATCATGCATTATTGAATCACTACCGGCTGAAAGGGGAAAGCATAGGAGCCGGCAAGCCGAATGAGAACGGTGATTCCGAGGTTAGCCACAGGTGGCTGA
Source organism: Elusimicrobiota bacterium (assembly GCA_034660675.1). Lineage (GTDB taxonomy): Bacteria > CG03 > CG03 > CG03 > CG03 > CG03. Next base: position 1,530 of record JAYEJT010000087.1, on the reverse strand, counting down.
AAACAGCAATAGACCAGGCTCTGATGTTAAGAGGCAGCCGCGACTTCGAAAGCCGTGGCGAGTACAAAGCCTTCCTGAAGAAAATATTTAATCAGCGGAATATAAACAGGATGCAAAGATTTGAAGAAGAATTGAAAAAGCTGAGGGAGCTTCCCGCGAGGCGGCTGAATGACTATAAGGAACTACAGGTGAGAGTCGGAGTAGGCAGCACAATAAATGTCGCGCACAAAGTTTACTCGGTAAACAGCAGGTTGAGAGGCGAAAAAGTAAATGTGAAGCTATATGCGGAGAAAATAGAGGTATGGTACGGACAGAAGAAAGTTGAAAATATGCCTAGGATACGGGGGAACAAAAGACATCATATTGAATACCGGCACATAATAAAGTGGCTTATGAGAAAGCGGGGGGCGTTTGAAAATTACAGATATAAAGATGATATGTTTCCCTCTATACGGTTCAGAATGGCGTATGATTATTTAAAGGAAGACAAACCGCCTCACGCAAACAAAGAGTATCTGAAAATACTGGAGTTGGCGGCGCAGGAAACAGAAACCGGAGTTGATGAGGCGCTGAGAAGATTGCTGGACAGACGGGAAATTATATCGGCGGAAGCGATAGAAAACATTCTGAAGTCAAAAACGGAAATTACAGCAAAGAGAGACGTTTATGTGGCGGAAACAAATCTTGCCGGATATGATGATCTCATAACGGGCAATGTTGCGGGGTGAAACATGAACAATAAAACAGAAACAAAAAGACAGATAAACGGGCGTTTGAAAGATTTGCGGTTACCGGGAATCAGGGAATGCTGGGAAGAGTTGATCCGCCTGGCGACAAAAGAATCCATGAGTTATACGGAGTTTTTATCCGAGCTTACAGAGCGGGAATACGAACTGAGAAAAACCAAACGGATTGAAAGATTGCTGAAGGCGTCAAGATTGCCGTTGGAAAAGACCATGGATAATTTTAATTTAAAGAGACTGCCGATGAAAATAGCGCAGCAGGTGAAAGCTTTGCTTGAGGGCGGGTTTTTGAACAGGAATGAGAATGTTTTATCATTCGGTAATCCGGGCAGCGGCAAGACGCACCTACTGTGCGGGCTGGGACAGCACCTTATCCGCGAATACGAAAAAAGGGTGTTGTATGTGATGTGCGGGGATCTTGTTCAGGAATTACTTGCCGCGAAAAAGGCTTTAAAGCTTCCTAAAAAACTGAAACAGCTGTCTAAATTTGACGTGATCATAATCGATGACATCGGATATGTGAAGCATGACAGAGAGGAGATGGAGGTATTATTTACTTTACTGGCGCATCGCTACGAGAGAGGAAGTGTAATGATTACGAGCAATCTGCCATTTTCCAAATGGGAGACAATATTTAAAGACCCGGTTATAACAGCGGCGGCAATAGACCGCCTTGTGCATCACTGCGTAATACTTGAATTAAATGTTGAGAGCTTTCGTATGACAGAAGCAAAAAAAGCTAATCTGCCCCGGCGGCAGGCAGGTAATATTAGCAAAAGGAGGTGAT
>JAYEJT010000086.1:0-13078 GCA_034660675.1 Elusimicrobiota bacterium | reverse complement strand
GTCTCCATCAATAAAAAACGGCCTGTCTCCGGCCGTCATGAGTATCCACATATTGATCATCTCTCCTGTCACGCCGCTCAAACGGGGCTGAAGGCCCCTGCCGTGCATCTTCTTATCGGGGAACGCCGAACTCACGATAAAAGAAACATTTTCAAAAACACTGCGTCCGTAGGTTTCCGGTTTCAGGTAAGGCATGAGCATCGTCTGTATATCGCTGAAAAATTCGTCATAAAGACCGCTTTTAAGAAGTTCCAGCAGATATTTGTATTCCATGTGCGTGTAGACAGATTCATTCTCAATCCAGCCGGAGCCCCAGGCCTTGACTCTTCCTATTTCAAAAGGCGCTTTCGCGAGGGACTCACAAACCTTATACATCTTAAGTTTTTTGTCAAAGAGGCCGCTTGATTTTACGGCGCTGTAAAGATTTTTTGCAATTTCCGGATGCGTCTTCATCATATGAACCGGGCCCTCAAGAAATAAAGGCAGCGGGATTTGTTTAAAAGCGAGCGGCTGAACCAGCGGCAGCCCTGATGCATTTGTTTTTTTCTTCCCGTCTTTATCTTTAAGAAAAGCGTGTTTCACGACCCTGTTTTCAAAATAGGTGTAGCAAACTCCGTTTTTCGCAAAAATATTCTTTCTGTTTTTCGCGGAAAAAATTTCAGACACCATATCAAGATATATTTTAACCGTTTTTCTTAAATCCGCAGCGCTCATATTTTTTTCCGTGCCGCTCACGCCGAAAATCGTCTTTTTCCTGTACGCTTCTTTTATCCTGTGGCTCTCATCCCAGAATTCAAAAGCCGTTGACTGACCTTTGATTTTTTTTGAAGCCGCTTTACCGAGTTTCACCATAAATTCGTAAAGCTCTTCGAAAATCAGGACTTTCCCTTTTACGCCGTGTAAATTATCAAAAATTAACCGCAGGCCCTTTTCAAGCTCCAGCGTCTGGCACAAAGAGGAACCAATAATTCCCGGAAGGCCGTTTACCGAATCGTTCCACCCGGGCTTATCCGCCTCCATTTCAATTCCTGTGCCTGCGGGGTCAAGCGTCGCAACTCTGTTTACCGTCATACAAAGAAGTTTTACAAGAAGGCTTGTGCGGTAAATTTCCCCGGAGCCGTTCTTTGTCCGCACCGCTGAATTTCTTTTTTCCCGGGCGTTTATCATTGTCTCTTTTCCGGACAGTCTTTTGACGGCGTTATACTGCCTCACCCTGCCGTCGCTCAAAACAAATTTTTCCTGGCGGGAAACAACAACATCGGGGTCATCGTAAAAATAATAAGCTTTCTCCCTCATAAGGATATCCTGTTTTTTTTCAGGATAAATCATAAAAAAATTGTCTATCAAATCCAGATTGTAGAGCCAGTGATCCGCCCAAAAACCCTCGTGTACAGCTCCGCCCCCGTCTTCCGCGCAAAAAGTGAGGAGTTTGCCGAGCAGCGCGCCGGCATTTTTGCCGGATGCCGATCCTGATTCAAGTTTCATCAGAAAATCCCCCGGTGCAAATGAGCCGCGGATTAAAAAATCATAAACATCAAGAAGTTTTTTCTTGCTTCCCTTAAGAGTCAACAGCCATTTTTTCAGCAGCCTTTTGTTTCTGACAGAATAAGTCATCTGTGTAATTTCAAGAGGGTTGTAACCGTCCGTCTGTATAAGATTTACAAACATTTTGATGTTACTGTCCGCGGTTTCCGGAAAAAACCAGCAGTCACAGCGTCTGTTCTGATTAACACTCCTGTAATGGCCCGTCCCCTGCGAGAAATAAGTCGGCTCAAGAACAAAAAAATGATAATCACGCTCAAGATCCCCGTTCTGGCGGGAATAAATATAAAAAGCGCTTTTGCCTTCCACCGTGGGAAAAACCACAGGCATCCCGCCCCGTATAACATTATCCAGAAAAGTCTGACGGCAGTATTCGTCAAATCCTGCATCACCACTGACAGTCAGCGATAAATCTTTTATGGAATTGATCAAATCCTCATTTTCGCGGCGTTTGCGCGGAAGATAAGAAGCATGTGCCGCTTTTTTAACCAGCCCTTTCATATCGTTATCACTTTTCACCTGCCCGGTCAGCGCCGACAACTTAAAAACCTTCCCTTCCGACAGAGAAAATTTAGCTGCTTTAAAAGCGCTGGATGTTTTGTTCTGCAGAATCTGTTCTTCCGACAAAAGTTTTTTCAGGCTTTTCGTGAAATTCCATGGGTAATCGTATATTTCGCTCTCCCCGAAAACAACCCGGGGATCCACTATATAACCGGAAGCCGCATCCTTTTTTCCGGAAAAACTTATATAAAAATTGCCGCCGTCTATGCTCTCCACTTTCTCAACATCCCCGGGACTCTGTTTCAGCCGGAAAAGAGGAACGCCCTCCCTGAAAAAAACACCAATCATTCCCTCTATGTGGCGTTGAGTTGTGTGAAGAACATTTCCGTCTATTCCGTACGGCAGAATCCTCGGCAGACCGTCAATCAATTCAAAAGATTTCCTCCGGCGGCCTATATTTTTAATTTTGACAATTCTCGCAAATGCGGGAAAATTCTCATTTACTATCGGATAATACAAAACGCTCGTTTCAATACCAAGCTTTTCATTCCTGTCGCAAATTTCCAGTTCATGGGAACTGACCATCATCTTTTGAAACACTTTTTTGTTTCTTGTTTTCCTGAAAGGTTCGTAAATTTCATTATTTCCCGTTTTTATAAATGTCCTGAAACCCTGGGACCCCACCATCTGCAAAGCGCGGTTAAAAGAAAGGAATTCCATTATCTGATTATTTTTATCTCTGACGCCAACGCTGCAAATACCCTGGGCGCGGCTCACATAGAATGCCCATAAGGGTATTCCAAATTTCCCCGCTATTCCCGGAAAAAAATTCGAGAATGATGTTTCCCAATTATAATTTTCTATGACAAATTTACCGTCACGCTCAACGTGATACATAAAAACCTCCGTATATTGTTTTATCGCTTCCACACAATTTTCAGTTTAAAAGAAAACGGGTGCTTCGTCAAATTCCGCACTTTTTTAAAAGTCGTAACCGGTGAGGGAGAGCTCATCGCACATCTGCCTCATTTCGGAAAGTGTTTTTGCCGTAACGGGAATTCCCGTCTTTTTGCGTTCCTGCCATGCGAGATGTTCCTTCTCTCCGGCCGTGTAAATCCTGTCATGGCCGGGGGCTTTTTTTGACGCGCGGAGCGTCCTGAGAATACTGCCCGCCGTTTTTTTGAACACCACAGGCTCAACAAAAAAGGATATGTTTATCGCTATAAAAAAATGGCCGAGATGATAGGGCGCCTTTTTACCGTCTTTGATTCCCGATAACATCTTTAGAAATGGCCCGCTTTGGAGAGCCGCGGAAAGAATTTCAACGGCGGTGCAATAACCGTAACCTTTGTAACCGGCGGTCTCTTCGCCTATTCCGCCCAGAGGCGCCAGCGACACGTCACCTTTAACAAGATCTTCCAGAACCGAGCCGGCGTCAGTTTTCGCAGAACCGTCTTCGCCGACGACCCAGCCTTCCGGCAGTTTTTTATTGAGACGGTTATATGTCTCCACTTTTCCTCTCTGCGTCAGGGATGTGGCGCAGTCAATAACAAAGGGGAAATCCTCGTCCGTCGGAAGGCCTATGGTCAGCGGATTCGTGCCCAACATGTTTTCAACGCCGAAAGTCGGAGCAACCGAAGGCCTGGCGTTGGTGCCGGTTATGCCTATCATACCCGATTCGGCGGCCTGCATAACATAATAGCCGGCTATACCGTAATGAGTGGAATTTTTAACGGCCACCACTGCTGTTCCGTATTCCTTCGCTTTCTCTATTGCCATAGCCATGGCTTTCCCGGCTATGGCGTGGCCCATGCCGTCTTTGCCGTCCAAAAGAGCCGTTGCCGGGCTTTCTTTCAGAACTTCAAAATCACCGGTCGTGTTCTGTATGCCGGCTTTTATTCTGTCGTAGTAAATATTCTTGAGCCTGGCTATCCCGTGGGAATCAATGCCTCTTTTGTCCGAGGTGATAAGCACCTCTGCGCAGATTGCGGCGTCATCCGCGCTCACGCCGAGGCCCGTAAAAACATCTCTCATAAATTTTTCAAGCTGTTCCGCCTTTATCATCGTCATTGCATTTTTCATTTTTTTCTCCATCCCGTTATTTTGTTTAACAGATTTAAAAGTTTGTCCGTTACGCTTCCGGGTTTTATTTTTACCTGCGGCCTGACATCTTCAAGCGTTTCACCGTGAGCCACATAAATGGAGGCCGATTTCCGCAAAGCTATTTTCTGCGAAGGATAAACGCTCCTGTGTCCCGTCATGAGAAAACTCACCACGGCGCTGACGGCACACATGGGCACAATGTCCGCTCCGAAAAGTTCCATCGCAAGAATCACGGCCGCTATCGGCGTGTTTGCGGCTCCGGCGAGGATACTCACCATTCCGACTGCCGCGCACAAAGCGGGATCCAGCCCCGAGAAAGAAGCAAAAAGCGCGCCGGAAGAAGCCCCCACAAAAAACAGAGGCGTCACAATACCCCCCGAACCGCCCATGTTAAGCGTTATGCTTGTAAAAATTATCTTAATCAGAAAAGCGTACCCCGCGATTTGGGCACCGTGAAGAGCCCCCTCTATCGTGTCCAGCCCCAGGCCGAGGTATTGTCCTGAAAATATAAAAGTCAGGGCAACGAGGACAATTCCGCCTATAAAACCTTTTAAGGGGTCTGACAATTTTATTTTTGATGAAAGTTTTTTTCCGCCGTTGAGAAATTCAATAAATATTATGGAACAGATTCCGAAAAATATTCCGGCGGTAAACATCCAGAAAAGCGTCGCCGGCGTGAAACGAGCGGTCATTGATATGTTCCTGTAAAAAAAAGGCACACCAAAAGCAAAAGCCACCTCGTATGAAACAATTCCGGCGATGATACTCGGCAGCAGCACCTCATAGAGTATTCCTCCGACGAGAAGCACTTCAACACCGAAAATGGCCCCTGCCACGGGCGCGCCGAAAACGGCCGCAAAACCCGCGCTGATACCGCAAACCACAAGTTTCCTCCGCTCCCTGTCGTCAAAGCGGAACAAATCAGCAATAAGAGACGATATCCCTCCGCCAATCTGGGCGCAGGGCCCTTCCTTCCCCGCCGAACCTCCGGCCGTTAACGTCAAAAGCGTAGCCAGAAGTTTCACGGGCACAATTTTCGGCGACATTTTTCCGCTCGCTTTGTGTATTCTCTCTATCACTTTTTCGGTGCCGTGGCCTTCGGCTCCGGGAGCAAGTTTGATAACAAGGGCGCTCAAAAACATAGCCGCGGGAAGCGCGAGAAAATAATAATTATAACCCCCGCGCAGCAAGGTCGCCCCTTCGAGCAGTTTAAGAAAAACAGAAGTGGAAAGACCTACGACAAGACCGATGACGGACGACAGCAGCATCCACTTTGTTATGCTGATAAAAAGGATGGAGCTCTCGGCGAGCTTTTTTCTCATCCGGCGCGGTTCTGACTGTTTCTGTAGAAACTCTCCATCACGGCAACCGGGTCACGGAAACAGCAGAGCATTATCATTGACGCTATTATAAAAGGTTTATAGCGGGCTTCCCTGTATGTTTCAAGACGGTATTTTTCAAAAACATCCTGTGTCACTTCCCCGGCTTCGCAGTTTAAGCCCTGCACATCGGCGGGCAGACAGTGCAGATAAAGGGCTTCGCCGTTTTTTGTTGTGGACATGAGTTTTTCGTCACAGAGCCAGTCCCTGTGTTTCGCGTTCTCGGTGAGACATCTTTTTTCAAGAGCGTCCAGGCCGGCCGAATCGTTTTTCTCAAGCAGCTGTGTTCTTTCTTTCATGACGCTGAACGACGCCCAGCTTTTGGGATACACGATGTCCGCGTCTTTGAAAGCGTCTTTCATGTCATGCGACACCTTGAACGACCCGCCGGATTCGGCGGCTAATTTTTTGGAAGTGTCAACAATATCATCCATCAACTCGTAACCTTTAGGATGGGCGAGCGTCACATCCATTCCGAAACGGCTCATGAGGCCTATTATTCCCTGCGGCACGGAAAGAGGCTTGCCGTAACTCGGAGAATACGCCCAGCTCATAACAATTTTTTTACCTTTCAGATTCTCAAGACTGCCGAAATAATTTTTGAGGTGAAGAAGATCCGACATCGTCTGGGTCGGGTGGTCAAGATCGCTCTGAAGATTTATAACGGCGGGCCTCATGTTAAGCACCCTTTCCTTAAAACCCTCGTCAAGCGCTCCCGCCACTTCTTTCATGAAATTGTGGCCGCGGCCTATGTACATGTCGTCGCGTATGCCTATGACCTCGCTCAAAAACGAGATCATGTTGGCCGTCTCCCTGACGGTTTCGCCGTGAGCGATCTGAGTTTTCTCGTCATCAACATCCTCAACACCGAGCCCCAGCATGTTGCAGGCCGACGAAAAAGCGAAACGCGTTCTCGTGGATTTGTCGCGGAACTGGGAAATGGCCAGCCCCGTCCGGAAAGCGCGCATAGAGACATTGTCCCTGTAAAGAATTCTCATTATCTGCGCCATGGTCAGCGTCGCGAGCAGTTCAGAGTGAGTTTTTTCCCACGTTAGCAGAAAATCTTTTCTGTACATATCAAAATCCAGCCGGTTCAGATAATTCAACTCCGAACGCAGCTTAAAAATCGCTTCTTTACCTTTTGTCATTTTTTTATTCTCCTATTCAAACACTTGGGAAAACAACCGGCGGAACAATTATGCTTTGCCTTATGCATTGTCGCCTACGCCTGTTTCTTCTTTATTTCGCAATATGTCTTCGGGAAAAGCGCGTACCACGCCGCGGCTTTGACGAGATGCTCGACGGGCACCTTGTCGTTTACCGAATGCGCGTATTTTTCATTGCCCGGCCCGAAACCTATCGTCGGTATCTTAAACATTCCCATCGTGGCGACGCCATTTGTGGAAAATATCCACCGGCTCACTTTTCCTTTTTTACCGAACGCGCCGCGGTATGTTTTCCGGGCGGCTTCCAGAAGCTTGTGATTTTCGGGAAGGATCCACGTCGGAAAATAAGTTTCCGTCGGATATTTAAGACCCCTCCAGCTCGGCTTATCATATTTGAGCAGTTTCACTTCGGCCGCGACACCCGCTTTTTTCACGGCCGCGCGCACCTGTCTGAGAGCGAGATCTTTTGTTTCTCCCGTCGTCAGGCGTCTGTCAAGCTGAATGTAGCATTCGTCCGGCACAGCGCACATGGACGGTGTTTTGCAGTCGATATAACTGACAACAACCGTGCCCTTTCCCAAAAACGCGTTTTTCTTCAAACGGCCGTTGAGCTTTTCTATTTCTTTTATTATGCCGCTCATTTTATAAACGGCGTTGATTCCCCTTTCGGGCATGGAGCCGTGCGCGGCTTTGCCTTTTGTCGTCACACCGATTTCCATGCGTCCCCTCTGGCCTATGTATATGTCTAAGTTCGTGGGTTCCGTTATGACAACGCAGTCGGGTTTTAATTTATCTTCTTTGATTATGTACTGCCAGCACAGGCCGTCGCAGTCCTCTTCCTGAACACTGCCGACGACATAAAGAGTGAAATCGTCCAAAAGATTGAGTTTTTTCAGAAGCTTCACGCCGTAAACCATACCCGCCATTCCGCCAAGCTGGTCAACCGCTCCTCTTCCGTAGATCACGCCTTTCTCAAGCTTGCCCTTGTAAGGGTCCCACTTCCACTGCTTGATGTCGCCCACCCCCACGGTGTCTATGTGGGCGTCCATGGCGATTATGTTTTTCCCGTTTCCGATTTTCCCGAGAATGTTTCCCATGCCGTCAACTTTGACGCTGTCAAAGCCGGTTTTGAGCATTTCTTTGCGGATTCTTTCCACGACTTTTTTCTCACCGCAGGATTCGCCGGGTATGGCGACAATATCCCTCAAAAATTTAGCAACATTTTTTTCTTCTTTCTTTGCTTCTTCTAAAAGGTTTTTTTTCACGTACGCGCTCCTTTAAAGTGTTTATGAGCGCATATTAGCAAAAATCCGTCTATTATCCAAACTTTCATGGGGTCAGGTCTTGACATTTGACATTAAAACCACACATCCGACAAGCGAAAAAAATAATGTCTATCTGATTTTTTCAGGAAACCCATAGAATCCGATAAAATAACTGGCTAAATTTCCTGTAAAAAAAGAAAAAGGGGACGTCCTACATTTTTTTTCATTAACGCTTTACGGCGGAATCCCTTATCTCTCTTTCCAGCAGCGTGCGGTGCATAAAAGTCTCTTCCATTATCCTGTCTGCGAGCTCCGTGTACTGCGAATTTTCGCTTTTCACTATTTCCGTGAATTCTTTTTCAAGGAGAGATTGTTCCAGATCGGACGCCATAAAAAGAAGCTGATTGCCTTTTATTTTTCCGCTCTTCACTTTCTCAATATCCGACTTTATACCGTCAATCACCAGTTTCACAGCCGTAATATTAAAATTCCGGCCCGCGGAAAACAACTGTGCTTTATCACCTATTATCCCGATCATCTTATCAATGTACGCGGCATGTCCCACTTCCTGTTCACTGATGCGCGCCCAGAAATCCTCTCTCCCCGCATCCGCTTTTGAGCATTCCCTGTATAAATACGACATCTGAAGCTCAAGTTCTTTCATAGCGTCCAGCGTTTTCAAAACATTGTCCAGTTGATCTTTTCTCATAACAGCCTCCCTGAAGCAATAATATCAAAAAGCCTATTTCAGGACAATACCATGCCATCCCTCCTAAACAAATCTGCCCCGCACACCCGCTTTTGAAGCTGCCTCTCCCCTCCCGAACGCCGCACTTATTCCGCATAGCCGGCTCTTCCTGAAACTTCCGGGCTGCCTCTTGACAAACATATGAACATATGATAATGTGTTCATATGTTTACGGAGACCTTATGAAAAAATATACGAAGATTCTTAAAACTCTCGGTGATAACGCGAGGCTCGGGATTTTTCTTCTCCTTGCGGAGGGCGAACTCTGCGTGTGCGAACTCGTAAAGATACTGAGAATGGAGCAGTCGGCTGTTTCGCACAGTCTTAGAAAACTTGAAGCCGCCGGTCTTGTTCAAAAAAGACGCTCGGGAAAATGGAAACTTTATTCTCTTACAGAATTTGCTTCAAAAAACAAAGTCCTCAAACTCATCTCCAAAGAAATAAATTTAGCCCCTACCCTCACGCGCGGCCTTAAACTCTGCGGAAATCAGAATGTGAGAGCAATTTGCGGGACAAATAAAAGAAGCTCAAAAAAATGAAAGAACGAAACAAATTCTTAGCTATCATAGCTGTATTTTTAGGGGCTTATTTCATACCCTTTGACAGCCCCGTGCTCAAACGCTCGGCGCTGGAAGCTTTTATGATGCTGAGGGAGTACGCAAGGGCTCATGTTCTCCTGTGCCTCGTGCCCGCATTCTTTATAGCAGGCGCCATTGCGAATTTTGTATCCCGGCGTTCCGTAATAAAATATTTCGGCGCCATTTCGGGCGCTCTTATGTATTTCGCCACGCTCACGGAGGTGCCTATACTCCAGGGGCTCATCGGCTCGGGCATGGGCAAAGGCCCCGCTCTTGCCCTGCTTCTTGCGGGACCGGCGCTGTCACTTCCTAATATGCTCGTCATAAAAAGCATAATCGGAACAAAAAAACGCTTGTTTATATAACACTCGTCATCGTAATGGCAACTTTAAGCGGTATGTTCTACGGAACAATATCCGGCTCCTGTCACTGGTTTTAATTTTTCTGAATAATAAATACAAAGCTTTATTCCGGCTCTATGTGAATTGTTGCTTCTATACCGAGTTCATCTTTCACAGCGTTTTCTATTTTTGTCGCGCGTGCATGGGCGTCGGCAAGACTTATTTCCGCGGAAAAACGCACATGAAAAGTCGCCTCTGTGTGATCGCCGTAACGGTGAATATGGAGATGATGAAGATTGGCGTTCCCTGCGCTGCGGGCTTTTATCACGGCGTTGATTCTATCCTCCGTTTCCTGCTCCGGCGCCGCGCCGAGAATAGAACCGGAAACATTTTTTATGATCTCATAGGCCGCGTGAAAAATAAACAAAGATATAGCAATCCCCATGATACCGTCTATGGCGGGGAATTTTCCGCCCATAAAAACCCCGGCAAGTATGACAACAGATGTCACAGCATCGCTTCTGTGATGCCAGCCGTCGGTCTTGATGGCGGTTGAAAAAGAGCTGACGCCCGCCGCGTACTTCGCGCCGAAGAGCAGCATATTCACGGTTATTGACAGCCCTCCCTCTATAAAACCGAGTCTGCTTTTTTCCGTGTGATTCATTGTTTTATTTCTGTATGATCTCCGCCGCTTTTATATCGGGGTGATGATAGCGTTTTCGCCCCGCCGTCTTCTTTCCGTACTGTATGGCTTCCCCGGGGCACCACTGAAGACAGGCCATGCACTGCTGGCATCTGTGATTCCACGAGGGTTTGCCGTCTATCATTTTTATGTTGTCAACCGGGCACAGTTTCGCGCACAGTCCGCAGCCGTCACAGTTTTCATCGGCGTAGAATTTTTTGTCCATGCCCGGGATTTTCCCCGCCATAAATCCATGCACGGGAAAGGACAATGCATTAACGAAGAAATTTGAAAACTCAAACTTTTCTCTTTCCCCCGAAAGCACCCTGTCTGATATATCCCTCACTTTTTCCTGTTCTTTTTTAAACAGTCTTTTTTGTTTTTCTTCGTCAGGAGCTCCGTAGAGAGGCGTGTAGTTACCCGGCATCTCAACTGTAAAAGCCGCGTCGAGCGCAATGCCCTGTTTTTTCATATCCCCTTGGAGCATTTTGAGCGCTCCCCCGGGACCGCCTCCGTGCGTGGCCACGGCAAAGATATATTTATCCGGCTCGGCGCGCCACGATTCGCTCGCGGAACCGAGTTTTTTCACGAAGTCCGAAACGATAAGAGGCAGACCGAACATATAGACGGGAAAAACCAGCCCTATTCTCTCGGCAAAAAATGGGGTAAAAATCCCCGAGCAATTATTGACACTCAGGCATTGTCTCTCTGCCGAAAGATCTATTTCGCCGTTTACCGCCCTCACCATTGAAAACACTTCCGTTTCATCCGTCATAAATTCCGTGTCGCCCAGAAGCAGAGCAAGGTCACAGGCAACTTTCAGCGAGTTGCCCGTCCCCGAAAAATAATAAATTATCGTCTTCAATGCGTTTTATTCCCCGTCAAAACCCTCAACTTTTTTGAGATTGAGTTTCCACGCCAGAAGAAAAACAAGAACAAAAAGCGCATAACCCCAGAAAATATTTCCGGTGTTTATGCCCAGCTTCGCAGAATGTATAACGCCGAAGAAAGTGAGAACAGCCGCCGCGGCCGAAAACATCGCCGCCTTTTTCAGCTTTATGTCTATGAGAGATGCCGTGATCGCCCCCCACAAAAGCCCTATTATTATGGAGCCCTGCGAAAGAGCGCTCTGCCCCTGCCAGTGAATACCGGAGGCCTTCATCGCTTTTATGAGAACGCTGTCGATCTGAACGCCGGATGCTCCGAGAGCCCCCGAAATCTTGGAGGTCAGCAGATTTGAGATGTGCGGGATCATCGCCACCGCCGCCGCGGGAGCGTGACGGGCGGGAATTGCCGTAAAGGCCTGCGCGGCCATGACCATTCCCACAAACACCAGCATGGGCGCCACCGCCGCCGCCGGGACAAGATTGTAAAGAAAATGCACAAGACCGAAAAAAGCCCCCGCGAAAAACACCAGTCCCACGCCCAGCGCGTAGCCCGACCTTGCCTTTAACCTTTTATAGGCGGGATGCCCTATGTAAACAGTCGTCGGGAAAGCGCTTCCGAAAAGAGCCCCCGCGATCGTGCCGGCGCCGTCCATCATCTGACAGATCCTCACGGGATATTTATCACCCGCAGCTTCTGCAGACTCCACATTGTTCATCGTTTCTATAAAATTGTAAATCTCTATGGGGAGAACAACGGCTATGACGGCGGGATACGCAAAAAGAAGTTTTATTCCCGCTATGAGATCCCCGATTACAGGCACGGGACAGTGTATGGCGGCGCCTTCAAAAGTGACGCGCGAAACACCCGAAAAAAAAGCCACAACGGTGCCCGCCAAAATGGCGATAAGGCCCGCGGGCAGACCCAAAGGCATACGCAGACCAGCCACAAGACCCGTAAAAACAACGGCGAGCGAAACAAAACCTATGAGAGGAAATTCAAAGATCTCGGCAAGCGGCACCGTCGCTATCCATGCCAGAGCAATTCCCGCAAGAGTTCCGAGCATCCCCGCGCGCGGCGTCACCTTTTTCAGATAGGGCCCGAAGACACTGCCGCACATCTCTATTATCCCGCCCATGAACGCCGCCGCCACGCCTATACGCCACGCGTTGAGAGCGGCGTCGGGATTCCCATCGGCGCTGAGCTTGAAATAAACGGGGCCTATGACGCCGAAAAGATATGTGAACATTATGGGCGTGCTGATGCCGTAAGGCAGAGCCGTCACATCCGTCCTGCCCTCTTTTTCGGCGAGTTTTTTCGCCAGAAAAGCGTAGAAAGAAAGGCCCGCGAGGAGGGAAACACCCAGCCCCGGGAGAATTCTACCGAAAACAATTTGTTCCGGCATCTTAAAAACCGTCAGGCACACGCCCATGACAATAACGATGTTGGCGAGGTTGTCCGAAAACAGCGCCCAGAAAGCGGTCAGATCGTCCCTGTGAAAAAGCGGATATTTGAATTTATCTTTCATGCCTTGTCCTCCTCATGCCCTAATTTTTTCAGCGATTTCATCAGCTCGCCGACGGGAAGCCCCACAACATTATAATAATCACCCTCTGTTTTTTCAACAAAAGAAGCCGCGCCGCCCTGTATGGCGTAAGCCCCGGCCTTGTCCATGGGCTCACCTGTTTTTATGTAGTCGTCAATTTCATCGCCGCCGAGCTCGCGGAAATAAACTTTTGTGGCAACGGATTTCACCTCTTTCACACCGGTTTCGGCGCAGACAAGAGCAAAAGCCGTTATCACCCTGTGGGACCTGCCGCTGAGTTTTTCAAGCATTCTCCGCGCGGAAACTTCATCCTCCGGCTGGCCCAGCACTTCTTCATCCGTC
>JAYEJT010000085.1:0-2578 GCA_034660675.1 Elusimicrobiota bacterium | reverse complement strand
CATTATACCAAATTGTGATTAAAACAGGAAGATAAAAAGAGAGAAAAAGCGACTTGCCACCTTTTTTTATGCGGCGAGCTTTTTGTAATGGGCGTAGCGGGTGAGCATGGCTTTTTCGGCTTTGGCGAAAAGCTCTTCCGCTCTGTCGGGGAAAAGTTTTTTGACCGAGCTGAATCTCACCTCTCCGCGTATAAAATCCTGGAATTTACCGTTGGGTTCTTTGCCTTCCAGCTTAAAGGGGTTTTTGCCCTCGTTCTCCCAAAGGGGATTGAAGCGGTACAGTGGCCAGTAACCGCATTCCACGGCTAGCTTTTCCTCTTCCACGGATCTTGACATATCAAGTCCGTGGTTTATGCAGGGCGAATAACAAAGAATCAGAGAAGGCCCGTCGTATGATTCTGCCTCGCTTATGGCGTTTAAGAACTGCTGTTTGTTTGCGCCTATCGCACAGCTTGCTACATAAACGTAATCATAGGACATGGCAATCAGGCCCAGATCCTTTTTCTTGATTTCCTTGCCTGAAATCGCAAATTTCGCGGAAGCCCCCAGCTGCGTGGCTTTTGACGCCTGTCCTCCGGTGTTGGAATAGACTTCTGTGTCCAGGACGAGAACATTTATGTTTTTTTTGGAAGCCAGCACATGGTCAAGGCCGCCGTAACCTATGTCATATGCCCATCCGTCTCCGCCGAAGCACCACACGCTTTTGTCCACGAAATAATCGCTTAGCTCAATGGTCTTAGCAATTATTTTTTTATTATCCGTTGCCGCTTTTGAAAGAGCATTTTTGAGAAGCTCGCGGGTTACGGCGGCCGCCTTTTTCGCTTCGCTGTCAGTGCTTTGCCATAGCCTGGTATTTTTTTGCAGCGCTGCTGTCAAGGCAGGTGAGATGTTTTTTTCAATCAGTTCCTTTATGTTTGAAAGAAGCTGCGCTCTGTTAGAATCAACGGCAAGCCTCATTCCGAAACCGTATTCGGCGTTGTCCTCAAAAAGAGAGTTTGCCCAGGCAGGCCCTGTTCCTTCCTTGGTTTTGCAGTAGGGGATCGTCGGGAATGTGCCGCCGTAGATGGAGGAGCAGCCAGTTGCGTTGGCTATTATCATTCTTTTTCCGAAAAGCTGAGTGATATTTTTTATGTATGCCGCCTCGCCGCAGCCCGCGCAGGCGCCGGAGAATTCAAAAAGGGGTTTGCGGAACTGTGATCCTTTTACGGTGGTTATTTTTACCCCGTCGGTTATATCGTCGGGAAGATTCTCAAAGAAAGCTGTGTTCACGGAAGAACCGTTTGCTCTTTCATTTTCAATGGGACTCATTTCCAGAGCGCCCACGGGGCAGGTGTTGACACAGTTTCCGCAGCCGGTACAGTCCTCGGCGTAAATTTGAAGACGGTATTTCAGATCTTTTTCGTTTTTCGTTTTTGAATCAAGCGTCGTGAAATTTTCCGGAGCCGTTTTGAGGTTTTCGGGGGATATTTGTTTGGCCCTTATGGCGGAATGCGGGCACACGAAAGAACATTGGTTGCACTGTATGCATTTATCCGTTATCCAGTGCGGTACCTCTGTGGCGACGCCTCTTTTTTCCAGTTTTGTCGTTGCTGTCGGAACGGATCCGTCGACGGGCATTTCCGAGACGGGGATGCTGTCCCCCTTAAGACGCATGACGGTTTCTATTATATTTTTCTCGAATTTTCCCGCGTCATCGCTCATGAGTTTTTTTATTGCGGCAGAGCTGGATGTTGTTTCAGGTATTTCCATTTTGATCAGATCCGCGGAGGCTTTGTCTACGGCTTCCCAGTTCATTTTCACGATTTTGTCGCCTTTCAGGCCGTAAGTTTTTTTGATGCTTTTTTTAAGGAGATCAATTGCCTCCCCTTCGGGAAGAACTCCCGATATTTTGAAAAAGGCCGCCAGCATCACCGTGTTTATGCGCAGGCCAAGACCCACGCCCTTAGCAATTTTGAGGGCGTTGATAGAATAGAAGCGAATCTTTTTTTCGCGTATGGTTTTCTGCATATCCGAAGTCAAACTTTCAAACACTTTTGAAGTTTCTTCGGGGGAATTGATGAGGAAAACGCCTTCTTTTTTGATGCCTTCGAGAATGTCGTAGCGGCCTATGTACTCGGGCTTGTGAAGAGCCACAAAATCAAATTGTACGGGCAGGTAAGGGGACCGTATTTTTTCTTTCCCGAAACGCAGATAAGATATTGTTATACCTCCTGATTTTTTGGAATCATAAACGAAATATCCCTGCGCGTTCATATCGGTGTTGTCGCCGATTATTTTGATCGCGTTCTTGCACGCGCCGACGGTGCCGTCCGAACCGTAGCCCCAGAATTTGGTTCTCACGGTGCTTTCGGCTTCGGAAATTATTTCTTCGTTTACGGGAATGGATGTGTTTGTTACATCGTCGTTTATGCCCACCGTGAAACCTTGCGCGCCATTTGCGTCCAGATGGTCATAAACGGCCTTAACCATGCCGGGGGTAAATTCTTTGGAGGAAAGGCCGTAGCGTCCGCCCGTTATTTTTATATTTTTGTCTTTGAGCGCTGCCACCGTGTCGAGGTAAAGAGGTTCGCCGATGGAA
>JAYEJT010000084.1:0-13331 GCA_034660675.1 Elusimicrobiota bacterium | reverse complement strand
AAAGCCTAAAACGAAAATTGTCAGCAAGGCAATGGTTCTACTGCCTCTTGTACAATTATATTTACGCTTTCTTATTTTTAGGTTCCTTGAGTCCAGGAAGAAAGATATTTCTTCTGCTCGGCCGTGAGTGTGTCTATCTTTATGCCCATGGATTTGAGCTTGAGCGTCGCCACGGTGTTTTCTATTGCCTGCGGCACGTCATAAACGCGCGGTTTGAGCCGGCCTTTATTTTTTATGCAGAATTCCGTCGCCAGAGCCTGTGTCGAAAAACTCATGTCCATCACACTGGCGGGATGCCCCTCAGCCGCGGAAAGATTAATGAGCCTGCCTTCCGCAAGAACATAAACCGATTTTTTTGACGAAAGAACATATTCATCAACAAAATTCCTGACATTCTTTTTTATTTTCTTCGCTTTTTTGGCCAGCCCTTTCAAATCAAGTTCCACGTTAAAATGTCCGGAATTGCTGACAAGCGCCCCGTCTTTCATTTTGATAAAATGTTCCGGGCGTATAACATTTATATCACCGGTGAGTGTGCAGAAAATGTCGCCTATCGGAGCCGCCTGAGCCATTGTCATCACACGCATACCGTCCATTGCGGCCTCAAGAGATTTTATGGGATCAACTTCCGTGACTATGACATTGGCCCCCATTCCTTTGGAGCGCATGGCAAAACCCTTGCCGCACCAGCCATAGCCGGCGACAACAACATTTTTACCGGCAAAAAGAGCGTCAGTCGCGCGGATTATGCCGTCTATTGTTGACTGCCCCGTGCCGTAGCGGTTATCAAAAAGATTTTTCGTGGCGGCATCGTTCACGGCAACAATCGGAAATTTCAAAACATTGTCTTTTTCCATCGCCCGCAGCCTTATAACACCAGTCGTTGTCTCTTCCATGGAACCGAAAATTCTGTTGTGAAGTTCCGGATGTTTGGAAATTATAAGAGACACAAGATCCGCCCCGTCGTCCATCGTCACATTGGGTTTATGAGCAACAGCGGAACGCAGATGAGAATAATAGCGCTTGTTGTTTTCCCCTTTCACGGCAAAAACAGGTATCCCGTAATCTTTTACAAGAGAGGCCGCCACGTCATCCTGCGTTGACAAAGGGTTGGAAGCGCACATGACGATATCGGCGCCACCCTCTTTCAGCGTCCTGGCAAGATTGGCCGTTTCGGCCGTCACATGCAGACAGGCTGACATCTTAACGCCTTTGAGAGTCTTGTTTTTTCTGAATTTCTCCCTCACCTGAGCCAAGACAGGCATATCCGTATCCGCCCACTCTATCCGCTTTTTTCCGGCTTTTGCCAGTTTCAAATCCTTCACGTCACAATTTTTCAATTTTTCCTCCATTTAATTTCATACACCGGCCTTCTTTTTAAGAAGCTCCGCCTTATCCGTTTTTTCCCAGGGGAATTTTTTCCCTTCGGCTTTCTGTCCGAAATGGCCGTAAGCGGCTGTCGCGGCATAAATCGGGTGCCACAGATCCAGCATCTCCACAATACCCGAGGGAGTGAGCTGAAATATTTCCTCGTCTCTGACAAGTTTCATTATTTCATTATCAGGAATCACACCCGTTCCCGCGGTGTCAACCCATATTGACATGGGCTCCGCAACGCCAATGGCATACGAAAGCTCAATTGTGCATTTTTTCGCAATGCCCGCCGCAACAATATTTTTTGCGATATACCTTGAAGCATATGAAGCCGAGCGGTCAACCTTGGAAGGGTCTTTTCCCGAAAAAGCTCCGCCGCCGTGGGGCACCATTCCGCCGTAGGTGTCAACAATTATTTTCCTCCCCGTCACGCCGGTGTCGGACTGCGGACCGCCCACAAGGAAAATGCCAGTGGGATTGACATAACAATCCTTCTTAAAATCCATGCCTTCTATAAACTCCGCCGGAAGCGAGGATTTCACAACGTTCTCCACAATTTCCTCGCGGGCGCGGTTTGTCATAAATCTTTTTCCGTCTTTCTCCTCCACAACCGCGCTTGTGTGCTGTGAGGAAACCACGATCTTTGTTATTTTTTCGGGTTTGCCGTTGACATATTTTACCGTGACCTGACTTTTGCAGTCGGGTCCGAGATAGCTCATCCCGCCGCCTGTCCTGACTTCCCTGAACTTTCTGACAAGGGAATGTGCGAACTCAAGAGGAGAGGGCATAAGATTATCCGTCTCATCGCAGGCATAGCCGAACATTATACCCTGGTCTCCGGCACCGCCGCCGTCAACACCCTGTGCTATGTCCGGAGACTGAGAACCTATGGCATTAAGTATTGAACATGTTTTATAATCAAAACCATAGTCGGGCGAAGTGTATCCTATTTTTTGCAGAGTCTTTTTTACCACATCCCTGACATCCACCCACGCATCCGTCGTTATTTCACCCCCGACAGTGACAAGCCCCAGCGTAATAAATGTTTCGCATGCGCAGCGTGAACCGCGCACATCATCGGCTTTCATTTTATAAGGTTTTAAACCTTTTTCCTCGTCATACTTCAAAATGGCGTCCAATACGCCGTCTGATATCTGATCACAAACCTTATCAGGATGACCGTCACCGACACTCTCGGAAGTAAATTCAAAATCTCTCATTTTCTCTCCTCGTAAACTATAACTGCAACACCGACGGAGCAATTATGCATTGCCTCAGGCACCCCGCTCCTCCGTATTTATCACCGTTCCACCATACAGGATGATACTTTCCTTTATTTTCGCCCCGTGGCCAACAATACAATTCTTTATTTTTACCGAACTGTCAATAATCACATCATCCCACACCACCGAATTTTTCAGTTTTACCTTTTTCCCGAGCCTGGAATTACGGCCCACCGTTACGCCCGGACCTATCGCGGCGCCCGAACCTATTTCCGAATTATCTCCTATGAGGCAGGGCGGTGTGAATTTCACGTTCTTTCCTATCTTCACGTTCTCTCCCACCCACACGGAATTTTTAAGTTTCCGGCCGGGCATTTTTATTTTAACTTTCCCGTTGAGGACATCCATTATCGTTTTTCTGTAAGCCGACAAATCCCCCACATCGCACCAGTAAGCGTGTGTGTTATAGCCATATATAGGCAACCCGTTTTTAAGCAGTCGCGGCCACAAGTCTTTTCCGAAATCAAAGAATTTATTCTTCGGTATGAATTTAAAAACATCCTGCTCGAAAATATAAATCCCCGTGTTGACAGCGGCATTAACAAAATCGGATATTCCTGGCTTTTCCATGAATTTTTTTATTCTGCCCGACCCCGTCATCAGCGTTATCCCGAAGGGGAATACACTTTCAACATTTTTCAGCACCATCGTCGCCAGAGATTTTTTCCTTTTGTGAAACCGTATGGCCTTTCTCAAATCAATGTCCGTGAAACCGTCTCCCGATATAACAACGAATGTGCCCGTGCCCCGAAAAAAACTCTCAACCTTTTTCAGACCGCCCGCATTACCCATCAGCGTTTTTTCCTGGGAATATTTTATATCCACGCCGAATTTTTTTCCCGTGCCAAAATGTTTTTTGATTTTAGCCGAATGAGCATAAATATTAACTATAAATTTCCTGAAACCCTGCTCCTTCAAATTCAAAATGGAATGCTCAAGAACAGGACGGTTTGCTATGGGCAGAAGCGGCTTTGGAATCTGGTATGTCAGCGGCCTGAGGCGGGTTCCGCGGCCGGCGGCAAGAGCCATAACCCTGATTTCCTGTTTTTTGTTATCTGTTTTTTTCATTTTATCACCGTCCTTCTTTAATAAGCGCCTTTCCCGAAAAACACGGCGGGAACAGTTCTCAGTAGTATACGAAAATCTTCCTCCATTGACCAGTTCTGAACATAGAAAATATCCAGCCTCACCATTTCTTCGTAGGATAAATCGCTGCGTCCGCTGACCTGCCAGAGGCCGGTTATGCCCGGCTTTATCCGCAGTCGCCTCTTCGCCGATGAATCATAGCCGGCTGCCTCGCTTATAATCTGCGGGCGGGGGCCCACTATAGACATGTTTCCTTTCAGCACATTTAAAAGCTGAGGGAATTCGTCCAGAGAAAATTTTCTTAAAAATCCGCCTATGCGCGTGACCCTGGAATCATTTTTTTTCTTAAAAAGCAAACCCCCGTTTTTGTACTGATCGTTTCTTTCTTTCTTGAATATGCTGTCGGCGTTCTTTACCATGGTACGAAACTTATAAAACTTGAAATCCCTGCCCTTCCGGCCCCGGCGGACGTGACTGTATATCACTTTTCCGCGGCTGTCCAGTTTTATAAGCGCCGCTATAATAAGAAAAAACGGCATCAGAACCGCCAAGCCCGCTATTGTGGCGACCACATCAAAAGCATTTTTCATCATCAGGTGAGTTCCCGTTAAAGGCGTCGGCTTAAACTTTAAAAGAGGTATGCCGAAAAATTCATCCATAACAAGGTCCCCCAATTTGAGTTCCAGAATATCCGGCACAAGTTGAAAATCGGCACCGAGCTGCTCGCACAAATTGGCAATATCCACAACCTTCCCGTGATTAAGAGAAAAATTAGCGATAACAACACCGCTAAAACCGCGGTTTTGCACAAAAGATCTTAACTCCCCCTCGTCGGGATAATGATTTATCCACAAAGCCGCCTGATGTTTCAGACGAAGCCTCCTCTTCAGAGCCCTCACTATTTTTCCTCTGCCTATCACAAGAATTTTGTCAGGAAGGAAAAACTTTCTTATACCTATATCCATGATAATTTTCAGCATTTCTCTTTCGGCAAAAATTAGTATGACCGATAACAGCAAAAAATAAGTGAGCATGAGTCTGGAATAAGCAAACGGCCTCCAGAAAAACGTGAAAACTATGATAAAACCGAAAGCCACGCACCCGGCGCGTATAATACGGAACAGCTCATAAACATAAGTCAACTGCAGTTTGTTGTAGAATTTATAGTGATAGAAAAAAAATATGAAAACCAGCAGAACGGGCATAATTAATCTGTTGTATGCCGGATGCGCAAAAAAACCGTGCCTCATATAATTTGCCAGAAAAAAAGCCAGCAAAAGAGTGAACGCATCCGAAAACATATACACAAATTTAAACGCGAAAATAAATTTTCTTTTCATTCCTGATTGGTTATTCCTTTTTTCATTTAGTATTGATTATAACAGAAAGCAAAAAATGTATCAAAAGAAAACTACGTGATATTTGTCACCAAACTCAAAAGGGGACATTCGTTAAAGTTTTGCCCTAAGCAATCACGGCATTAGGTATCCATAGACGGACGCTCACATATGAGGTTCGCTGCCTATGTCAGGCTTCGCCTGCAATTATGCCTGGCCTTATGCATTGTCGCTTCGGGAGCCGCGTCAAGCCCTCGTTCATATTGGCCCGCCATGGATACCATCTGCCGCTCTTGCTTTACAACCGCTCTTACCGCGGAACATCATCAGAATAGCCAATATCATTTTTTTTGCTAAAATAGCGGGTATGAAAAAATTTGAGGTTTGGCTTTTTATGATGTCTTTCTGCGCGGTTGCCAGCAGCGCGGGGAAAAGAGATTTCGGCTGGAAGGGCGACCCCTATTACAGCTACGCGAGTTTTTCACAAATTCTGCGGACAGAAAAAACGCTGACAAAAAGTTCATCCGAAATATCCCTTTACCTGAATTTGCTGAAACAATCCTTTCACCCCACCGCCATCCTCTGCGAACTTTTCGCCAGCCCCATCCCTTATGCCGCATCGCACGCGAAAAAACACAACAGCACTTTTTATAAAAATTTTGATGTGTCAGGAAACGTCAATATCCTCAAAGCTCTCACCGCCGGAGAAGAAGACCCGTGGGGTGTTTCGCTTTTCGTGGGGAAAATCGTTCCTTTTCTGCCGGCAAAAGGAAACGACGGCTACTCCGGTGTCGCCTATTCGGGCGGCCTGCTGACAATAGGAAAAAAACATTTCAAGAACAACATCATATACCCCGACACATGGGCACAGTGGGAATGGAAAATCAAAGGTTTGAGGGTGACGCGTTTCTCAAAACAGATCTGGAGTTTCCGTGCGGGAATTAAATATCACGATAATCCCGGCATCAGCGATTCATTTTACATTTCTCTGTTCCGCGACAGAATAGATTACGCCCAGAGACGTTTTCGTTTCTGGAAAAATTCAAATTTCGAGGCATTCGCAGCCTTTCGCAAAGAGGACCTCAAGCCCGTAAAACTGACTCTGCTGACAGGCAGGAACTTCCCGCGCTCCATAACAAAAAGAGGCGCCGCTTATTCCCTGTCAGCCGGAATTCTGTGGGAAGGCAGCAGGAAATATTCGGGAGAAATGAAAGACAGTGAAAAACTCCCTTCAATACAGTTTATCATACGCCCCACAATCAAATTTTAAGTTATTTTTTACGGTTTATTGCCTTGTTTCTTTTTTTAAGTTCCTTTATAAGTTTCTTTTTTTCGGCTTTCCGCAAATCCATTCTTTTGAGAAGTATTTTTTCTCTGTTTTTTCTGTTTTTAACAGTTCTTTTTACAAATTTGCCCAGCACCTTTTTTCTGTATTTCACATATTCCGGACCAAGACCTATGGGAGCCGTCGGACGGTGCCCCTCATAAACAAAACTCTGCTTTCCCGCCGAAATTTTTATTTTTTTCGCGGATTTGCCCTTACTTGAAAAATCAACTTTCCCCTCATAAACAGCCGTCTCTGTCCCTTTGCCTCTGTGCGTTACGGTGAATTCCGTTCCTCTCACTCCTATTATGGCCAACGGCGAAGAAACAAAAAAAGCCGCGTCGGCGCCCGGCACAACGGAAGACGTCACCCTGCCTGATTTCAGCGAAATTTCAAGTTTGCCTTCATTAAAAAGAATTTCAGCTTCGGTGTTTTCTTCAAAACGCACCGCCGTTTCGTCGTCAAACATGATCTCGGCTAAAGAACCTTTTGAAGTTTTCACAAAATTTTTCTCATAAACGGCTGAGAATTTTTCTGCGTCAGACCATTTGTCCTCGTGCAGGACAAACACCTTTCCCTCTATATTCAATATCGTGCCTGCGGGTGAGGAAGCTTTCAAACCGCAAAGAAAAAGCGCTGAACCCGCAAAAACAGCGCCAACAGAATATCTGATAAATTTACCGGTCATTTTCCCTCCCTCCGTAAACTATAACGGCAAGTCCGAACTGCCGCGAATCCTTTCAAGCGCCTTTCTGGAAGTTTCCGACACCCTGTCGTCTTTATCCTCGACGGCCTTTATCAGGGCGGAAATAGATTTTGCCGTACCGCTCTTTAATAAAATGACCGCAGCGGCCCGTCTCATTTCTACGGAAACGTCCCCCGAAAGTATTTCGCATATTTTCTTTTCGCTCAGTGCTTTTTTCTCAAATAAGATCTTAAGTGACAGTGCGCGCACATCAAAAGACTTGTCTTTCAACATCGTTTCGGCAATCTTTGCAACAGCCTCATCCCCCATTCTTGACGAAAGCGTCTCCAAAGCCTGACGCCGGACACCGCTGTGCTCATCCCACAAAAAAGAATACACAGCTTTTGCTTCTGTTGAAGACGCGTGGACACCGTAAAACTGGCACACTTTCATTTTTATGTCCGGAGAGGGATCGTTAAAAAGTTTCCTCATCCTTCTTATCGTTTCATCCGACCCGTCGCCGACAGCGGAAAGTATACTAACAGCATCCCATCTCACCCACAAATCCCCGTCATTGATCAGTTCTCTCACATATTTCTCAACGCCTTTTTTGGGCGCAACATAAATAAGAGCGGCTATGGCGCGTTTTTCGTGATTTTTCCGTTTTGATAGATTATCCAGTCCGCACATGGCAATATCACTCAGCGAAACAGAAAATGATTTGAAACCGCCGCCGTTATAACCCAGATCCAGTTTATCCCCCGAAGACCTTATGATTCTGGTTATTTTCCCCTTTCCGTATTCCAGAGTATCGCTTTTAAAAATATTTTCCGCGGCGGTAATTCCACCGGCAAAAACAGCAAATAAAACACAAACCGCAAGTATTCTTTTCATATGAGTTTTCTGAAAATGAGTTTACCGCTTGAGCGCTTAGCGCAAAGACGCCCTTTCTTGTATATGATTTCTCCCCTGCGGATCGTGATATCGGAAAAACCCGAGAGTTTCCTCCCCTCATATGGAGACCAGCCATATGGTAACTCTTTTCTTATGATGTGTTTTTTGACCGGATCGGTCAAAAATAGATCGGCATCTCGGCCAGGGAAAAGCTCCCCCTTGTTATTCAAACCAAAATTCTTCGCGGGAGACGATGCCATTAGTCTGGCAAGCGTCATCAGCGATTTCTTATCTCTCCCGGATGAAGTAAAAAGAAGAGGAAAACTCATTCCCATCCCCGGCAGTCCTCTGGGAATTTTCCTGAAATCTTTTTTATTACTGGCCTTATCCATGCGCGAAAAAGCGCAGTGATCTGTGCCTATCCAGCCTATGTCTTTTTTCAAACCCCTGAATAAGGCTTTGTTGTCGGCTCTCTTTTTAAGCACCGGATTGCAGCAAAAAAGGAAATTGTTGTTTTTCTTAAAAACACTGTCATTGAGAAAAAGATAATGAGGACAGCTCTCGGCCTTTATATCAACCCCGCTTCGGCGGGATTTAACGAGCGCCGCAAGGCCAGTTCCGGAAGAGACATGACATATGTATATTCTCCCTTTCGCCTTTTTCGCAATGGCTGCAACTCTTAAAACAGCTTTCTCTTCCGCTTCGGCTGAACCCGACAAAGCAAAATAACGCGGAGAAATTCTTCCTGTTTTGACAAGCGCGGATAAATTATCCTCCAGTATTTTTCCGTCCTCCGCATGAAAACCCACCGCTCCGCCGCGAGCGGTTATGTATTTTATCGCTCCGAAAATTTCCTTATCCGTCACGCCCCAGCCCTCAGTGGGCGGCATGAATATTTTAAAAGTGGGGAAACCCCTTCCTATGAGATATTCCGCGTCTTTTTTTATCTTTTCCGTCCAGCCCAGTATCTGCGGATGAAAGGAAAAATCCAGAGCAGACACAGATGCCTGCTTCACCCTTCGCGAAACCTGCGCCCTTAGCGAAACATTTCTGGACGATGGAATGGCAAAATCAATGAAGGATGTCACACCACCTGCGGCGGCCATACGTGAAACGTGATAATAATCATCACAGGTTTTGGCTCCATATGCCCCCAGCATAAAATGCACATGGGGATCTATAATACCCGGGAAAACAAATTTTCCGGAAGCGTCTATGACCGAATCGGCTTCTTTAACGGCCTTTCCCATATATGCTATTATGCCGTTTTGTATTCCTATGTTTTGTTTTTGTACACCTTTGCTGTTTATGACAACACCGTTTTTGATAAAAATATCGAACACTTTTATTGCGCCGTTTTCAAAAAATTCCCTATAAGTTCCGTTATTTTATCTCTTAGTTCGTCAGGATCGGCCACCGACACATCATCGGAAAATATAATTTTCGCGCTTTCAACATCCACAATATTCATCGTTATTATGTATTTTCCGAGGAGCTGGCCGCAGGAACCAACCGTCATCATCTTCACATTCAGCACTTTTCCTATCGCCACTGCGCACTCCGCGGAAGAACAGCCCGTCTGCTGAAAACCCTGTTCCGCCAGCACCTTGTCCATGTTATTTTTTTCTATGACATTAAAACGTCCTGACTTCACAAAATCGCTTCTGACAAAATCGGAGATGAAAGCCGCCTCGCTCTGCGAAAGAGGCGCTCTCGCCTCAAAATCCGTCACCGCTATATTTACCGCCCCGCCTTCAGGAACAACAGGCAAACTCACCGGCTCAACTTTTTTCGCGGGTTCTGCCTTCTTCGCTTTTCCGGGCTTTGCTTTTTTTTCTTTGTCCGCTCGCGGACGCCCGGCTTTTTCTCCGCCCCAGTTATATCTGAGAGCCGTTACGACCCTGTTGCCGGGAACAGATTGATTCATAGCGGCAAAATCAAATGCAAAAGCCCCGTAGGAAACAGTGAAACCGAAAGAAGGCATCCCGTCTGTATCATCAAAACTCTCGACACCCATACGCAGAGCAAGCCAGTCATTGGCCATGTATTCCGCCCCAAGTCGCAAAATACCCGTCAACTGATCACCGCCAACAGAAATTCCCGCTTTTAATTTATCGCCGGCATACCCGGCGGAAAAACCGCTGTAAGAAGGCAGCTCTTCACCACCCCATATTTTGGCTTCCCCGAAATTTTTCAAGCGCATTGCCGCCCTGAAACGGTTGCGCTTATAGAACAAACCCATGTCCGCGTAAGAAGTGCTGTCCTCGTGAGAGTCGGGGTCACCCACCCAGAAACGTTCCTGCACATTTCTCATGCCGAAACCCGCGGACAGATTTTTCGCCACAGGATAACCTGCCGAAAAAGACACAATATCGCCGTTATGAGAAAAACCGCTGTTTGATGAACCATCGTAATTGATAATATCAAAACTCTGTTCATACGTGAAAACGCCTATTGCCAAACCGGTCTTTTTCAGACGGAAAGCGGCGTCTATACGGCTCGTCTCAGCCTCCATGGCATCACTTCCTCCGCCGAGAGACAGCTTACCTCCCGGAGAAAAAGCCAGAAGGGCGGGATTCGCGCTCGCCGAAGCAAAATCCTCAAAAACATCATCAATACCGCCCATTCCCATCATCCTCGGCGACTGATTATAATACATATAGGAGCAAGCCGTTGTTTCGGCATTTGCGCGCGCAAAAGCAAAAAACCAAAAACCAAAAACCGCAAACGCGAAAAATAAAGTTCTGCCGTTTTTCATTCTTATTCTTTGAACACCGCCACAGGCTTCGCGTCTTTTATGCCTCCGCCGCTTATGTAAACATAATAAACACCGTTTGCAACAATCCCACCGTCATTGTCTCTGCCGTGCCAGTTGAAAACAGCGCTCGATGTATCAAAACTCTTTACAACTCTCCCCGCGGCATCATATATCTTCACCTCGGCACTGCTTCCCGCGGCCAAAGCCGTGCGTATCTCGCAGGCATCCGTCAGGGGATTAAAAACATTCCGCCTGATCTCAAAACTGCCGCCCTCGCCCGAAAAAGAAATCCCCGCGTCCGAAGCGATGTCAGAAGCCGTTCTCGCGTAATTGTAAATTTTCACATCGTCCATATAACCGTTAAAATACTGCCCTGTAAACGCATCAGAATGTCTTCCTATCAGCAAATTAAAATCATTGACGACGGGATTGGTTGTAAAATTTTCAGTTGCAACGGCAGAACCGTTCACATATATTATCCTGCGCGTGCCGTCATACACAGCTGCTATATGAACCCATGAATTATCCGTCGGGACAACATTTTCGGGACTGTCCATGCTCTGGTCCGCCGTATAGAATCTGACGACTCCGGGAGTTTCAAGCTGAATACCGAAGGCGCTATCCATCTTGTTCACCAAATTCATCGTCCATGAATAAGGCCCTATGACCGCCCACAACTCAATTGAAAATGGGCCGTTTAAATCAAGTGAGGAATCAACAATATCGGCAATTTCCACACAACCATCTATACCGTCGAAATACAGCGAATATGAACCCTCCTTGTATGGGGTATCAAAAGAAGCGCCGCCACAAAGCACTCCCGTATTTCCATGCCCCGAAGAATCAACCATATTATTTTCAAAACGCCAGCGCCCCACAAGCCCCGGCTCCGGCGCGGTACCCGCATAAAAATGCTGTTCGTGGTGATCAGAATTAAGGGGTCTGTACGAATAACAGGTTGTGTTGCCGTCGCCGATATTTAATTGAGTAGAACCGCTTACGGCATAAAGATCGCAATTCCCTTCTGTCCATTCCCAATCTATAAAAAAATAACCGTTAGCATCGCTGAAAGCTGAACCATAGGTTGTGCCTTCCCAGTAAAGGTAAACATCAACGCCCGATAAAGGATTCTGCGCTTCGTCATAACAATAACCGGAAAACGTGTAGGCTGAAACATCTGCCCACAGCGAAAAAGCCATGACAGCAACAATAAAATAAGCTTTGATTTTGTTTATCATACTGGGGTATTGTAAACCATACGACAGGCCAATGTCAACAAAATCACTGATTTTAAATCTGAGAATTTTGACATCAGGAAATTCGTCCTTGACAAAAATATTCCCTTCTAATACAATGGCGTCATTATGAGCAATATTAAATGGTTTGTTTACGATGCCGAAGGGAAAGCGCCGGGAAGGTGCGCTGTGCAGATAACAAAAATGCTGCGCGGCAAGGACCAACTCCCTTATTTTCCCAACAAGCTCGGCAACTGCGGCGTTGTTATTATTAACGCCGCCAAAATCAAAATGAGCGGTGGAAAAGCGAAAAAGAAAGAATATTTTTTTCATCCGACAACCCAGCCGGGGCATTGGAAAAAAATCACCCTTGGAAAACTTCTTGAAAAAAGCCCTTCCAAAGTGATGATGGAAACGCTCAAGGGCATGCTCCCCAAAAACCGTTTAAGAAAAGCGGCGCTGCGAAGGGTGAGAATATATCCCGGAGCGGAACATCCGCACGCAGCAAACATAGCAGGGGGACAGAATGACTGAAATAGCGACTTCAGGCAAAAGAAAAGAGGCCATAGCAAAAATAGTGCTTTCAGACGGTGACGGAAAAATAACCGTAAACAAAAAAGATTTCGAACTTTATTTCAGGGGAGAAATGGCGGCGCGACACGAAGTGCTGCGGCCCCTCATACTCACAGATAACCGCAAAAAATACAACTGCAACGCCCATGTGTCCGGCGGCGGGATTTCCGCGCAGGCGCAGGCAATCAGGCACGGCATATCAAAAGCTCTTGTAAAAATATCGGAAGATTACAGAACGGTTCTCCGCAAAGAGGGCCTGCTGACAAGGGATTCCAGGGTCGTGGAAAGAAAAAAGCCCGGCCAGCCAAAAGCCAGAAAAAGATTCCAATACTCCAAACGCTGAAGAGCGATGGATTTGTTTTCTTTTGTCTGTGTTGATTTTCAAAAAGAGTTCACGGAACCTTCGGGAAGTTTTTATAAAAACCGCCCCATGGTTAAATTCACGAAAGAAACCCTTATCCCGTTTTTGATAAAACACAAGATCCGCGTGGCGGAAATTATGGCCGACTACCGCCATCCGCGCCACGGCGACAAAAACGAGAACTGCGTCCCCGGCACAATGGGCTTCAAATCCGAAATACCCGGTATCATCAAAAAAAAAACATGGATTAAGGCAATGAATTCCCCTGTGTGGACGCGCAAAAACGCGGGAACGATCAAACCCACATCATGGCCGTACCCCGACACAAACGGTTTTGAAAAATGGCTGAAAAAAAATGTCAAAAACCGTAATTGCATATTATTCGGGCTCACTCTGGACAGGTGCCTTTTCTGCACGGCTC
>JAYEJT010000083.1:0-13394 GCA_034660675.1 Elusimicrobiota bacterium | reverse complement strand
GGCAAGCATTTTATTTAACGACAAATCACAAACGGCGGTCGTTACCGTCACTCTGTAGCCGCACCCGTACTCCAGCAGCGAATACGGCGACACATCCACAACACACGATGAAGACACATAGTTTATTGCGGCCGGCACATTTTCAAAAACACTATCTCCATGTGAATCGGTGATTTTTGTGAGATAAATATTCGCGCCCGTCACAGAATCAGAATACATGGATTCATTGAAACGGACCCGTATATCGGGAGAAACATCAGTTTTCACATCGGGTGACGGCGCATAATCCATGATCCACGGCGCGCTTGTTTCCCTCGTCAACGGAACAAGAAGAGCATTCTCACGGCTTATGCTATTAAGCCAGTTACCGGAATAATCATACCCCAAAGCTCCACAGGCAAGATAAAGGTCTGTCACGCCGAGATTTAAAATTTCTAAGTGCTTTTCTTCAGAAGGGTAAAACCAGAAAATATTCGCCGCCGCCGTGGCGATGGTCACGCCGTCCTCAAAAGAAACAGTTATCTCCGGACCGCTTTTAGCCGTGTATACCGTCAGAAGCCCGCCCACACCATCTGCCCAGCCTGACAATTCGTCACTGAACTGTATTCTGAAACCCGATAATTTTGCAGGATCACTGTTGTTCTGGGCATAAAAATAATTTTCCGGCGCCGGAGGGTTATTGTCTTTGCTCCAGACAATTTCAAAACTTGTTTTACCGGACACATTGCCGGCGGCATCCGTGATAGCCGC
Source organism: Elusimicrobiota bacterium (assembly GCA_034660675.1). Classification (GTDB taxonomy): domain Bacteria; phylum CG03; class CG03; order CG03; family CG03; genus CG03. The sequence goes on along the minus strand of JAYEJT010000083.1, from coordinate 12,644 downwards.
GCTTGAACAATGAATATACAGGTGTTCAGCGTCTCTCCCCAGCAGCGCTATCCGGTGCCATTTATCCTCAGATAAACGAAAATAAAGCGTTGAAGAAGACAGAACAGAATCAAATTCATCCTCATCAAGACTTATGGACGAAGAATAACCATCCGGGAAAACAGCCTTGGTGGATATGTAAATACTGTCATATGCGATCAGGTCAGCGCTCTTATTGCAATAAATAATAAATTCTGCCGAATTCTCACCGTAGGTTTCCGTGCCGTGGCTGTAAGAGGCGCTTTCGGGAACAGGTTTCAGATTGTCCACGATAAACGGGTCGGATAACGCCGGAGAAAACTGTTCAACATTATATTCGTCTCTCACAACGATTCTCAGAAAAACATTTTCGTAAAGAGCCCCCGGAAGATCAACCGCGCTCTCCCATTCCACATCCAGCGCAATGCGGGTGCCGGAAGATGTTATAACCGGTTTAAGCGCCGTGCCTATCTGGAAATACTGTGCGTTATCCACGCCCGGCGGCGTAAGCGGATAAAAAGCCCCGTCAAAATAAAAAGCGGTTACATCTGTGGAAAAGGTAACCGCGTGCCATGAAGCTCCCGCCCCTGAGCCGCTTGTCGAAAAACACACATTGATATAGGAATCAAAATCGTCAGGATGAGAACAAAGGATTCTTGCTGATATCACCCCGTCACCAGAGGATGACTGCTCAGGAGCATTTTCCATCAATGAAGAAGGCCCCTCTCCCGTAACAACACTGATTTCATCCGTGCCGTATTTGTTGCCGAAAGAATCATAAATGTAAAGCCTGAAATAATATCTGGTGCCGGACGAAAGCTCTCCCACATTGGCAATACGCGTTCCCATCTCACCCAGAGCGGGCTGCTGACTGGCTGACTTCCCCCACGGGGAGCAAGTTTCATTCACCCCCGGCGCTGTGCTGTAATAAACAATATATTCTAAAAAAGTGTCCTCCACCACAGCTATGGATGTGTCATCATCGTTCAGGTTCCACTGGAGCTGGACATGAGACGAATCATGCGCTCGTTCCCTGAAACGCGTTATACCTGACGGCGGAAGGGTGTCAATGTCAAAATATGACGAATAAACCCTGTCGGACTCGTCAATCCCGTCGGATATTATCAGCGTTATCTTTGCATTGTGATAATAAAACTGACCGTTGTCATCCAGTGCATTAAAAACAAAAGTGTTGACGCAACCGCTTGAACAAAAATAAAGGGGATCGCTAAACTGCGCGTCAGCGGTGTTTGATGAAACACCATGCTGCGTACCGTCAAATTCTTTCAACCACGGAGAAACATACTCCCATGCGTCAATATTGGAATCCGCACCGGAATACAAAAAATCCACATTACCGCTTCCGTCATTTCTCTGCGAAACGGAAACCGCTATTAAAACGGGCCTGTCATTGGTGGCAGCAACAGCCGCGCCGTCAGATCCCATACCGTTACCGAAAGTGTCATAGGCATAAATTCTAAAATAATATGTGGTGTTTTCGGCAAGCCCCGTTACAGTTACCGATGATGCGCCGTTATAATCTTCCGCGTCCATATTAATATCGTCAGCCGCCGTCCATGAACCCAAGCTGTCGCCGGAATCATTTACCACCGGATCATCGTTGTAGTATATTCTGTATTCGTCAAAATTCACATCATTCGCGGCCGCGCCGAGATCAAGGGTAACACTATCTGATGTGTAAATCTCCGAAAAGACAAGATCTCCCGGCACAGTAGGCCTTTCGTTATCTATTTCAAAAATACCCGAAACACAATAATCGCTGTCGGTATAACCGTCATTGGACCTGAATCTCAGCTTGACAGAATCGCATTGCGTTGATCTCACGACCGCGGGATTTGAAGGATTGTTCGTTTTCCAGAAAAAAGTGTGTTTAACGGAAGCGCTCAATGAATCCGCTGAGGCAAAAGAGGAATCAAAATCCGTGCAGACCAGAGAACCGTCAACGCCTGTCCATGAAGAACCCGCGTCAAGCGAATACTCTAAATCCTTAAGAGAACAAGTGTTATTTTCAAAATCCTTTAATTTAAAATCCGTGATTACAACACCTTTCTTTGACGAATCAAGCAAAATTTCTTCCAGAGTATAACTGTGCGTACAGGTGGACAACAGCACGTGTTCCCCTTCCCAGCCGGGATACGATTTTTCGTTGACGGTTATTTCTGCCGAGGGCGCGCTCCGCCCCCCCTGCGCGTCAAGGGATATAACAGAAAAAAAGTACGTTTGACGCGGAATATCCAGCAATGTCCATGAACTGTAAATCATATTTCCGTAAAATCCCGAACACTCCGCAAACACCGTTCCCGCCGTCGTTGAAACAATCACATTTCCTGAATCGTCCCGAAGCGCCAAATCATACTGCAGCAGATTATCCGATGTTTCAGCATCGGTGCCGGTACCCCAGTAGAGATGTAGCCGGCCCGCTTCCCAGTCAAATCCCATTCCTGAAGACGGAGCCGACGGAGAGCCGTTCGGGTCATCATCTGAAAGTGTTGAATAATAGAGTTCAGCCCCCTCTCCGTGACACGCAGCATAATCAAGATCGCCGTCATTGTCAAAATCCGCCACGGCCACCCCCTGAGCATAAACCGAGTTTTCGGTCTCATCCAGAATTGCGAAATCCCCCGTGCCGTCATTTATATACACCCTTGTCTTATCACCGGCACCGAGCCTGTACCAGCCGGCAATAAAATCCAAATCACCGTCATTATCCAAATCCGCCACCGCCAGAGATGTGACAAAAGCGCGGGGCCCGCCCACTGAATAATCCTTTGTAAAAGTCATATTTCCGCCATTTATGTATATTCCTATCTGCGTCAGATCGCAGGTGGAACTCGCCCCCCTTGTGGCGGCTATAAAATCACACAAACCGTCACCGTTGAAATCCCCTACACCGGCGGCATTGAAATAATCAGGCGCCGGTGACTCCCAGTCGGGGGCTTCAGAAAATTCCCCCGAGCCGTTTCCTTTATAAACACCGGCATAAGCCAGCGGGCTTTTGGTAGCATTGGTGTCATTTTTATAATTCATCACAACAATGTCCAGATAACCGTCATTATCAAAATCAGCGGCAGCAAGGGAATTTGTTTCGTTCAAATCCCCGAAAGTCGAAGCGGCCGAAAACAGGCCGTTTCCCTGACCCGCGTAAAATGTGTTTTGCTCACCGTCCCCGCCGCCGGTGGTAAGGCCTTCCACAATATCACATTCCCCATCCCTGTTAAAATCAAAACACGCGGCTGAAAACGTCTTTTTCGCGTTAAGCTCCATTCCCGCGTGAAAAACAAAATTACCCTCATTAATAAGCACAACAGAGCTCTGATTGGCCGCGCCCTCGCCTATTGCGGCAACGGCAAGCACATCGTTTAAACCGTCATTATTGAAATCCCTGATTATCACCCCGCCCAACTCCTTGCCGGATTGCGTTGAAAAAATCTGAGTGAACGAGCCCCCTCCGTCATTTCTGTAAAAACGCGTCATGGCCTGTGTGCCTTTGCCGCCGAACACAATGTCCGTATCGCCGTCATTATCCAGGTCGCCAACGCCTATGGAACCCATATCTTCAAACTCGTTTAAGTCCTCCTCCTCAACAATGGGCGATTTTTTCAAAAACAAATTCATCCGTAAAGTACCGGTGTCTGAATATTGAGAATATTCTCCCGACGCCGAAGAAACCCGCACCTTCCAGTAATAAGTGGTATTCCCTGAAAGAGGGGAACCCGCATAAACGCAGGATTTCACAGAACTCGTGGTTATTCCCGTGTCCCATTTCAAAGAACCGAAATCATTAGCCTCGGAAACAAGCAGCCTGTACGCCACCTGCGTTGAAGCGCTCCATTCGAAAGCAGGTTCTGGCGATTCTATACACACAGGATTTGTTTTGTTATTACACAAAAGGCCGGCGGGAGCAGACACCGCGAAACAGAAAGAAGACATTGACATGGCGCAAAAAAAAACGGGGACGGTTCTGGTTTTCATTCTCCCCTCTTCCTCAACTTAAAACCAGAACCGTCCCCGTTTTTCTTCTTTTTATCAGCCATACTTATATTTTACTCTGAAAAACTGTAAAACCAGAATACTTTTTAATTTTCTTTATCCTCGGCTTCTATATCCTGCATTTTCTGTTCTATTTCTATTGATATCTCCACGCCGGCATCCTTCAGTTTTTTGAAAGATGCAAGGGCTCTTTTACGCACATGAAAAGAGCTGTCGTTTAAAAGCGGGGTCATTATCTTAACACCTTCCGAAACGCCCATCTCACCGCAAACCCAGGCCGCGGTCATCCTCATCCAGACATCATCCGCCTTACCCATTTCAGACACGTTGTCCAGCGCGCGGCGGCGGTTACGCGGGAAAAGAGCAATTGCGGCATTTCCCCGGACTCTGTTATTGGGGTCGTTCAGATAGGGCCCGAGAAGCTCTTCCATGATAGGCGAAGTTTTGAACATTTCCGCGAGCAGCTCCACCGTATCCGCTCTGACTCTGGCCGTGTCATCCACCCCGGCTATACCCGCTCTGGAAGAATGGGATGAGAGCTCTATGTTGGTGCCGGTTTTGCTCTTGGTCAGCCTTTCTATTAGTTTTATGACTTCGGCATTCTGGAGTTTCATCATTGATGTCTCCTCCGGCAATTTGGCCAAAGCGTCCATCACTTCTTTCTGATTCTGTAAAATTGTCTGATATTCCCCCTTGCTGCCCAGGGTGTGCACTATCTGCGAAATCCTCCTTTCCTCTTCCATGAGTTTTGATTCCTTCTTTTTGGAAAACGCCGCGGCGACAAAATACCCCAGGCCCATAATCGCCATCAGATTTATAACGAGCAAAACAAAAACCGATGTCGGATACCGCATCCGGGCGGGTTTATCCGGCTTTATGATTTTCCTGACAGTTTTATCTTTTTTAATTTTTTTTACGGGCTTTTTCGGTTTGCTCACCGCCGGCTTTTTTTTCACAGGGCGCGGGGTTCTTTTTATCTTTTTTGCCGGCACTCTTTTTTTAGCATTTTTTTTCGCGCCGCCTATCCGCTTCAACAACCGCTGCCGTATCTCTTTCACTTCCCCCGTAAGATTTATTTTTCCGGCTTTCGTAATGTGCTCCACCGCCGCTTTGTAATTTCCCCGCGACTCCTCCAGAAGAGCCATTTTAACCAGCGTCTTGTGATGAAGCTCAGACACCCGTTTCTCCGAGGGATTATCCTTATAAAGCCTGGATGAATCCTTAAAGGCCTTCTCATAGTTACCTGTCAGATAATTCTCAAAAGCCGCGCCGAAAGTGCGTGGATTGATCTCCGCTCCCGCCATAGCGCAAAACGCCATAAATATAATTATTTTTTTCATTTACCTGCCTCCCGGTTATTCATTCTCTCTTTCCGGCTCATACCCCAATATGTTTAAAAGTTCATCCATACGGTTAAAAAAATCCCAAACCTCCCCATGAAGAGGCTTAAGCTTCACGGCCCTTAAAAGAAATTTTCTGGTTTCTAAAAAATCACCTTTATCCAAAGCCAGCTGAGCGGAATTCATACTTCCCAAAAACATGATTTCTATATTTCCGGGATATTGCCTGGCGGCAGAAGATATAATATCATCACAACGGGCATAATTACCGGCGCGGTATAATTTCCACGCCTCTTTGGTCTCCGCAGAAGCCCCAGCCACATTTTTAGCGTCTTCATAGCCGGGATTTAAAAGCGAGGCCTGTTGAAACGAAATCCCAGCTCCCTTTTTGTCGCCGGAAGCGGTGAGTTTCCCTGCTTCCCTTATCAACTCTTCCGCCTTTTTTGCAACCATGGCAGGATCATAACGCCGCGCTTTTTTCACACAACGGGAAGCGGCTCTCTTTTTACCGGAAGCAAGAAACCCGAACGCGGAAGAAAGCTCGGCCGTACATATCAGCTCCCCTGTTTCATCTTTCATTTTCTTTGCTTTTTCCAGAGACGGATCTTTTGCCGCCGCTTTTTCAAAATATTTGAAGGCTTTTTCAAATTTTCTTTTTTTATAATATTTTTCGGCCTTTAAAAAATACACGGTCGCCCGGTGTTTATCTTTTGCGCGCTGTTTCTCGGATTTATCAAGGCCAGACTCTTCTTCTTTTGCAAGTTTGTTAAGCATTTTCTTTCTGAATTTTGCTGCCGGAGCATTTGACGGATCAAGCTTGAGAGCGTAATTCGCCAGCGCAAGCGCTTTCACGGGATTAGAAGACAGCTTTTGAGCTTCAAGGTATTTACGGGAAGACAGTTTTTGCTTTTCCCTTTTTACGCTGTTGTAAAGTTCCTTAAAAAATGAGCTCCCCAACAGGTCTTTGAGCTTCAGAGCCTCGTTGTTCCTTGGGTCAAAAAACAAAATTTCGGCGACGGATTCACCGCACATAACAGGGTTCTGATTCGCGAGGTAACTTTTCGCCTCTATAACTTTTTCCTCCACATAGGACAGGAAAACATCCACCGAAAGAGCCCTGCTGTCTCCTATCTTCGCTCTGGCAAGATCAGTTTCCCCGTTCCTGAAATATATTTCCGCAGCCCTGCAAAGTCTTTTGGCTTCATCTGCATTTATCTGATTGTAAAGATCTATTGCGCGGGCATTTTTCGGATATTTCTCAAGAACTTTATATATCCGGTCAAGGGCGTTGGGCGTGTTGCCGCGCCGGTATTCAACGAGCGCTTTTTCTATCAGTTTATCCTTCGGGGCGGCATCACGCGCCATCGCCGGAGCCTGCGCAAAAAGCGGCAAAACGCAAACTAAAAAAAATCCTGCCAAAAACAAAACCCTCTGAGCTTTCCCTTTATAACCGGAAAATAAGCTGTGGCAGACGATCACAGCAGATGATGGTATCCGCCGGAGCTGAATAAATTTTGCCGTCATTCCTTGTCTGCTATTTCCTTCATCAGCATATCTATCTGTTTTGACGCCTCAGCAGCCTGCGTCTGCAGCTTTTTCTCAAATTCCGCTGTCAGAACGTTAAGCGCTTCCTCTTTTTCTTTCTTACATTCCGCCTTTTGGGCGGCAATCTCCGCGGCTTTGGAAACAGCGGCCAAATCGGCCTTTTTAGCGGCAACAGCGATATCCGCCTTTAATTTCTCTATGGCCGAATTTTGCGCGGCAACCTCGGCAGAAAGAGAATCTGTTTTCTTATGTGCCGATTCAAGCCGTGACAAAAGATCCCTCTCCTTCACGGCGCTTTTCCTCAGATCATTTTTCATGTTGGCCAGCAGCCGCCCCACATCGCCCATCAGCCTTTCTTTCAGCGCCGGACTCATTATAAGTTTTCTGGATATTTCCTGTTTCAATGAAGCGTTGTCATCAATAAGAGAATTTATTTTAGCGTCTTTTTCTTCAAGCTGTTTCTGCCATGCCATTATTCTGTCTTCTATCTCCTGTTTTATCTGCTTAGCTGTGTCTTCCATAATATCTCCCCGGCCGAACCGTTCATAGCCGCGCCCGCCTCGCCGTCTACGGCAACTCTGACAATATCCCCTGACCTCACCCCTATATTTCCCGCACCAAATCCAACCTTGAGATAATTTCCGGAAGTGCCGTAAAAAGATTCCCCACGTTTTGTCTCGGCAACAACCTCAAGATTTTTACCTATAAATTTTTTCCTGTATTTGCCGGCGGCTTTTTCCGACACAGCCATGATGCGTTTTTTCCTTTCTTTCATAACGGCCGGCGGCAAGCTCTGCCGCAGAAACGCAAGGGTTCCCCTGCGGGATGAGAACGGGAAAACATGCGTCTTGCTGAACCCCGCTTCTTCAATCAAAGATAAAGTTTGTGAAAAATCAATTTCAGTCTCGCCCGGAAAACCATATATAATATCCGTTGTAACCGCGGGCTCGTCAAAATATTTCCTTATTTCCGCCACCAGTTCCATAAAACCGGACACGGTGTATTTTCTGCCCATTTGTTTCAGTATTCTGTCGCTTCCGTTTTGGAGCGGTACAGGAAAATGAGGACAAACATTACCGGATTCGGCAAGACGTTTGACAAAATCCTTTTCAAACGGAGGTTCCAGAGAACTCAGCCTTATCCTGCTGCTGTATTTTTCACCTATAGCGCGTATTAAGTCAACGATATCTCCCCCGGCATCTCTATACAGGCTGATATTGGTCCCGGTGAGCACTATCTCTCCGGGAAACACTCCCGCACTTTCAAGTCCGGCCAATTCCCGCATAACACTTTTTCGCGATCGGCTAACAGCCGCACCTCTCAGAACCGGCACAATGCAATAAGAGCAGAAATTATCACAACCGTTCTGCACCTTCAATAAATACCGCTGTAATTGATTTGACAAATGCGGCGAAGCCCCCGGCTTATGTGAAAATTTCCGTTTCACCCCTATGCCTGATTTTAAAGCCGCTTCTCTTAGAGAATCCGTAACACAACCGGACAAAACGACTTCGGAAGACGGGTATCTTTTTTGATAATCCAGCGCGGCTTTCAGCGCCTTGTTCTCTGCCCTTTCGGTGACACAGCAGGCGTTAACGACACATAACGAGGGATTCTCCCCGTCGGGCAACCCGCCATCACCATAAAATCCGGCGGCTATCTTTTCCGCATCCGCGCTGTTTGTTTTACAGCCGAATGTCCTAATCTTAAACCCCCATGCGTCCTTCTTCACAGCTTACCCCCGCCCCGGCGAAAACCGTTAATTAATCTTTTTATTTCTTTATCCCCCGGAAAAGAGGAAGACACTTTTGTTAAAAATTCCAGGGCCTGTTTTCTGTTCCCTTTCATGTAATATATTTTCGCGAGATTCAGCACAAAGTTTTTTTCTTTTGGATAAAATTTGACAAGCCTTTCATAAACAACAGCCGCCTCGTCAAAACGCCTCAGCGATGTGAGACAATTACCCCTGTAAAAAGCGGCTTGCGTGTCTCCGGGGTCAGCCTGCTCTATCTTCCTGAAAAGCGGCTCTGCGGCGGCGAAATCCTTTTTCTTCACCAGCGCAAGAGCTTTTTTCCGCCATTTTTCAACCGGAATGCCGAGTTTAGGAAGAATGCTCTGCAGATTTCTTTTTGCTGTCTCATAAGCCGGATTAACTTCCAGGGCCTTTTTATAAAGTTCATAGCTTTTGCTGATATCGCCTTTGAGCATGTAAACATAAGCCAGGTTATTAGCAATATCGGCAGAACCGGGCTTGAGCGCCAGAGCGCGTGTATAAAAATCCTCCGCTTTTTTGATATCTTTTGTCTTTTCATTTCTCAAATAATGATTACCGAGAGCCAGCAAATATTCAGCTGAAACCGGATTTATCGAGGCTGCTGTTATGTAATTCTTTTCGGCCTCCGCAAGTTTCCCCGTGCTTTGGTAAGCTATGGCAAGATTATAATATATTTCATCGTAGCCGGGATTGGCTTTGAGCGCTTCCTTGTAAGCCCACACGGCTTTATCATATTTCTTAAGCCTCATGTAGCAATTACCGAGTTCGTAGTTATTATCCGTGTTCCACGGATAATAACGCCATGATCTACGGCAATTTTGCGCAGCTCCGGCAATATCACCCATTCGTGACCGGGTAAAACCGTTAAAATAACTCATTTCTCCTTTAAAATAATCCGCCTGTTTTTTTATAAAAAAAACTGTGAACGCCGCCATTATTAATTTGAGCGCCAATGTCATATTTGACTTTCTGACAACAAACCACTCTCCCCGCGAGCTTTCCGCAACAGCAATTCCGGCCGCCGCCCAGAAAGCCATAACGGGCATGGGAAAATTCAATGTAACTCCCAGCAGATTATCGGCCATGAAGCCAGCGACGGCGCAAACACAGGCCAGCAGAAGCCATCCGCCGCCCGCAAAATAACTTTTTGCCGTTTTGTAAAAAAACACGGCCCAGATAAAAACAAAGAGAGAAAATCCCACAAGGCCTAACTGTGAAAGCTGTTCAAGGATTTCATTATGAGAATTATTGGCGTGCGTTCTCAAACCCCCTAATTCCGGTTTTGCCGCTATTATTTTACCCTGTTCTATGGGATAGCGTATCTCAAAGCTTCCCCAGCCGTGGCCAAGCAGCGGCGACTGTTTAAACATTCTTAAAGACGCCTCCCATATCAGCAAACGCTGATTAGCAGATGACGATTTTATCAAATTAGAAATATCGCTTATCTCAACATTAAGCCTGGACCAAACAGTGGGATGATCATGATTATACGCTAATTTTGGAAACATCCATGCTGTCAGAAAAAGCAGAAAAATCGCTGATAACGCTTTTTTCCACCGGCCTCTTTTCAATGCAAAAAAAAGAAAAACAACAAGCGCGCCGCCGGCGCCGCCCCATGAAGCCCTTGTCTGGGTGATAAGAAGCGCAAAAAAATTAAGAGAAAAAACAAAAGCCCACAAAATTGATGGAAGCGTCGCGGCCGAGGCCGAAAATCCCCAGAGACAAAGCATAATAATGACAATTTCAAAGCTGGCGATAAAAGTGGGGTTCCCGAAAGTTGACACACTCCGTGAGCCGTAATGATGAAGATTCTGCGGCCATATAAATTCATGTCCTGTGTACTGCATCAAAGCATAGACCGCGGAAATGGAAGCCGTGGCAACAAGAGCATAAATCAGCACTTTTTTATAATAACTGTTTTTCGCCATAATAAACGAGATATAGAACACGGCAAGACAGTTAAAAAGGAAAAAAATCATTCTTTTCCCCCAAAAAACAAAATAAGCCGTTTTCCACTGAGGATAATATATAACCGCCGCCGACAATGACACCGTTATCAGTATGCCGTATATAGCCAGCGGCCTGTCCAGATAAGTTTTTGCAAAAGTCAACGCCCCTTTTTTGGAGAAAACTATCAGCAGGATAGAAACAGCGGTCAACGACCGGAAAATGATATTTTGGATGATGTACGGGTTGCGTGTGACATCTGTAAAGAAAATCAGCGGCGAAAAAAATACGGCCGCGGCAAAAACCCAGAAAGCGGCGGGGTTTAAAGCCCCTTCAGTATTTCCGCGGCTCTTTTGTCGTGGGGATCTATTTCCAGAATTTTTAGGCATGTTTTTTTTGCGAGCGAATTTTTATTTACGGCTCTGTAAAAATTAAGCAAACTCACATAAGCTTCCTTGGAGCGGGTTATTTCAACAACTTTTTTGTAATTCCGTTCGGCTTCGTCATATTTTTTCTCAAGATAAAGAACATTCGCGAGATTCAGATACGCTTCCACGAATTCTTTTTTCTTTATTTTTTGCCTTTCTATAGCCTGATGGAAGGAAATTTCCGCCTCGGAGTATCTGCCCATTTGCACAAGGCAGTAACCTTTTCTGAAAGGAGACAGCGGAAATATAGGATCTATGTCTATGGCCTGATTGAATTTCTCGACAGCGCGGGCATATTGTTTCATTTTGAGATATATGTTGCCTTCCTGGTAATGCACCTGCACATAATTGGGCGCCATGGCAAGGACATCATCATACTTCGCTATGGTTCTCCGGGGGTCTGTGCGGGCGGTGCCTTTCGGATTTTTTTTATCCCATAAAGGATGATAACGGGGGGTAAGATCCCATCTGTCATTATACACATTCCCCGTAAAATAATGGGCCATTATAAACCTGGGCCAAAGAGTGATAACTCTGTCATAATGGTGCAATGCTCTTTCCCACGCCCCCTGTTTTGAATAGGCGATCGCTATGTTGTGATTCACATCGGCTATGAAAAATCTTCTGAAAAAAAGCATAGAGTAAACGGTAACGGCTATAACAGCAAACTGGAAAATTATTTTAGAAAGATCGCTAAGCCGTATCTCATATTCTTTTTTGTCTCTTTCGGGAAAAGTCAGCGCCCCTATGACACCTATCATCAGCCAGAACAAATGCCCCGACGACACAAAACGCATGTGAACACTCATCGCCGCCTGGGCGAGCATCCCCAGCGCGCCCGACATCCAGCCGATGAGCAGAAAAGTCCTGTCCGTAAAGTCTTTGCGCGCGCCCGCACCCGAAACCCTTTCCAGCTTTGCCAACTTTCCTGCCGCCGAATAAAAAGTGATAAACAAAATCAGCAGATAAATCCCGAAACCTATCAGGCCCTCATCGTAGAATATTTCCAGAAACTCACAGTGGAAGTGATCTGTTTCTGTGTTGTGTTTACCCTCTATGTAAAATATTTCGGGATGACGGAACATGGGATACACTTCCTTGAAACTGCCTATTCCCGTGCCGGCAACCGGATGTTTTTTCAGCATTTCCATGCCTGACATCCATGTAAAAACTCTGAATTTATATGAGGTAACATTCCCCGCTATAATGACAAGGCCTATCATGGCGGCAAAAAGAAGAGGGAGACCGAACTTGAGGAACATCATTGTTTTCTTTCTGTTGAGAAAACCCGCGAAAACCGCTGTCAAAGCCAGAGCCGAAGCCGTGGATGCGGCCAATCCTATGAAGCTGCCTTTGCTATACCCTATCCAGACACCATATGCCGCAAGCAGATAAAGAAAAGCGTAAAAAGGGTTTCTTGTTTTGAAAAATTCGCTGAGAGGCAGAGCGGCCACGCCCACAAGCCATGCCCCAAAAAAATTGGGATTACCGAAAGTGGAAAAATGCCTGCTGCCGAACGCGCCCTTCCATGCATACGGATCAAGCCCCAGCCTTTGCACAACACCGTAGAAACAGACAACG
>JAYEJT010000082.1:0-13573 GCA_034660675.1 Elusimicrobiota bacterium | reverse complement strand
TCGGAAGTATTTTTTACCGCGGGCGCGAAAACTTCATCCAGCGAGGAAGCGTATTCCCGCCTCCGGCGGGCGGCTTCTTTTTTTCCGGCTGATTATCATCTGATGAACGCCGGGAAAAGATGTTTATTGTTTTATGATGAGACCCTCTCTCCTCACTGGCTTGACAGAGGGGGGTATTTTTTTGAGAAGCTCATAAAAAGAAATCCACGGTGCGCTTTGGCGTTAAACGGCGCCGGGGTGTTAAACAGAGAAAAGTCTGTTCTGTATAAGGATACAAAGTACGCGTTGAAAGCGGAACGGTTTTTTGAAAAAGCCATAGAGAACGATCCTTATCTGAAAGCCGCGCATTTCAATCTTGCGCGTTTGCTTGAGAAACAGGGAAAACTTCATGAGGCCGCGAATCAGTATGGTGAGGCTCTGGAAATTTATAAAAATGATGAGCTCATGCTTTTTAACGCGGGTGTTGTTAATGTGAACGCCGGCAAGCCGTCTGCGGCGCTTGGTTTCTGGTACAGGCTCCGGGAGATAAATCCGGAATATAAAAAACTTCGCCGATATATAAAGCGCGCCGAGGAGCTTGCTGTTGACGCCAGACGGAAATAACGGTAAAATACGGCAGGAGAAAAATAAATGGCAGAAAGAAGAGATCACCTGAGATTCCCGACACTATCGGTTATAAAGACCGTTGAGCTTCACACAGCCGACGGGAAGACGGATATTCCCGCCATAATGTGCGATGTGTCCGCAGGCGGCCTTGCCATGATAACGTTTCTGCCTCTTCCCAAAAACTCCGATATTGTGCTCGATCTGAATATGCCGGACATCAGTCTCAGTAAAGTAGCCGCCAGGGTTGTGCGCGTGGAGGAAAAAAACGGCACTTTCATGATAGCTCTTGAATTCAGAGCACTGGATGAGGCGCTTAAGAAAACAATAAATAATATGGCTCTTGACTGGAAGAAATGCGAAGAGCGTCTTTCTATCGGGGAAAAAGTGGACTGCAAGAATTGCTCGTACTTTAATCTTTGCAACAAAGAAGTGAAACAACCCAATGCCGCGCATCAATGTTCTGCCTGAAGAAGTCAGAAATTATATTTCCTGCGGTGAAGTCATAGAGTCTCCGTATTCGGTTGTCAAAGAGCTGGTAGAAAACGCTCTTGATGCCGGAGCAGACAGGATAGAAGTCAGGGCACTGGATGCGGGCTTGAGTTTCATAAGCGTGACGGATAACGGTACGGGTATGGCTTTTGAGGATTTGCCGCTGGCGCTCGAACCTTTTGCCACAAGCAAAATCAAACAGAAAGATGACATTTCGTCGGTAAAATCAATGGGTTTCAGGGGTGAGGCTCTTGCTTCGGTCTGTAATGTTTCGGCTCTTAAAATGTTTTCTTCTACCGGCGGTGACGGTGGTATGATATACAGGGAAGGCGGCCGCGATATAGATCACAGAAAGTTTTCCTGCCCGAAAGGGACGACCGTTGAGGTGAGGAAACTGTTTTTTAACGCGCCTGTGCGAAAAAGGTTTCTCAAAAGCCCCAAATACATGAACGGCGAAATTCTCAGGGTTGTCAGGGAATACGCTCTTTCCCGTCCGGAAGTCGTTTTTTCTCTCAGGATAGATGATAAAAATTATTTTGAAAATTTTTCCCCCTCGGACGATGAAAAAGAAAGGGTGCGGAAAATATTTGGTTTTGAGAACGGTGATTACGCGGAGCTTGTAAAGCCTTTGATGGGGCTTCGCTGTTTTGCCTTTCCGGATGATTACAAATCATCCCGGCGCTGGCAGTTTCTGTTCGTCAACAGAAGGCCGATAACGAACGCCGCTTTCCTCAAGGCCGCCGAAAACGCTTTTGAGGGATATCTTCCCCGCGGAAAACACCCGCCTCTTTTTATCTATCTCACCGCCGCGGGCGGCATTATTGACGTAAATGTGCACCCCGCAAAAAGAGAAATAAGATTTCAGAGCCCGAGGGCTTTTTATCAGATGGTCTACGAAGTTCTGAGAAAGAAATATTCAAAAAACAAACCGGCTGTTTATCCGCCCGCGGCGGATTTGCCGCCGGCCGGCGGTTTTTTTACAATCCCGGATCAGATCTCTTCCCCGTCTGATATGCAGGATAAGGGTTTCGTCAGCGTCTCCTCCGCGCCAAGCGATAGTGAGGAAAAACATCCCTCCGGGGTGTCTGAAAAAGCGCCGCTCTTTTCTCCGTCCGCCGCAAACGTTCACTGGGACAGCTTCAGATATGTCGGAAAATCGCACGCAAAATTCCTTATTTTTTCAACACCTGCCGCGCTGCATATAATGGATTTCCACGCGGCTGCGGAAAGAATAAATTATGAAAAGATTAATAAAATTATGAAAAATGGAAAAGTTACTTCACAGAAACTGCTTGTTCCTCTAAAAGTGCGGCTTTCACCCGAAGAACTTGATGCGCTCAAAGAAAATGTTTCTTCCACCGAAAAGCTCGGCCTGACGCTTGAGTGTTCCCGCAGGAGCGTTTTTGTGAAGGCTTTGCCGGCCGGTTTTTCCGGAAATGAAAAACAGATGCTTGAGGAAATAAGCGCGTGTCTTATAGAGGGTAAAAAGAATGATGATGTTGCCGGTGAGCTTTTTGACGGCGCCGTAAAAAGTATCGCCTGTCACATGTCTTTTCGCGCCGGTGATGACTTGAAGAGGCATGATGCCGAAGCGTTGATAAATGAACTGAAAGAATGTTCCGAACCGCTGAGATGTCCTCACGGACGGCCGGTGATGTTTACCATTCCTGTTGCAAGGATGGATTCTGTTCTGCGGCGATGAAACTCAAATCTTTCGCCGATATAAAATGTGTCGTTGTCGGCGGCGGGCATGCGGGATGTGAGGCGGCCGCCGCATCCGCGAGAATGGGCGTTCCCACGCTTCTTATAACAATGCACCTGGACACCATAGGATACACGTCCTGTAATCCCGCCATAGGCGGTGTGTCAAAAGGGCACATTGTCCGTGAGATAGACGCGCTGGGGGGGGTGATGCCCCTGATAACGGATTCCGGCGGGATACAGATGAGGATTCTCAACTCATCCCGCGGTGAGGCGGTCAGAAGTTCGCGTGCCCAGATAGACAGGCAGATCTATCGTCAGAATATGAAAAATACGATGGAGAACACGGACAATCTGTATCTGCTTCAGGATGAGGTTATATCCGTTGAATCCCATAAAGGCCGCGTTTGCGGCGTGCGTACGCTGAGGGGTCTTTATCAGAGTTGTGAGGCTGCGGTGCTCTGTCCGGGCACTTTTCCCAACGGCATGATGTTTGTCGGTGATGTGCGTTTTGAAGGGGGCCGCTTCGGCGAGCCTTCGTCAAAGCAGCTCACCGAATCATTAAAAAGCTTTGGCCACAGAATGATGCGTTTTAAGACGGGAACATGTCCGCGTCTTGACGGCAGAAGCATAAATTTTAAACGTATGACAGAGCAGAAGGGCGACAGAAGGATCCCGCCTTTTTCCGCGCGTTTCAGGGGTAAAAAACCGAAACAAGTGCCGTGCTACATAACATATACCAACAGGACAACGGAAAAGATAATAGTAAAAAACATAAAAAGGTCGGCCCTTTTTTCCGGTATGATCACCGGAACCAGCGTTAGATATTGTCCGTCTATAGAGGATAAATATCATAAATTCCCGGATAAGGACCGGCATCAGGTGTTTCTTGAACCCGATGGCGTCAACACCAATGAATATTATCCCAACGGCCTTTCCACTTCTCTGCCTTACGAGGTGCAGGAGGAATATCTGCACTCCATAGAGGGCCTTGAAAACGCGCGCATTCTGCGGCCGGGTTATGCCATAGAGCATGATGTCATAGACAGCACGGAATTGAAGCACAGCCTTGAATCCAAGAAACTGCCGGGGCTCTTTATCGCGGGTCAGATAGACGGAACCACGGGGTATGAGGAGGCTGCCGGAGGCGGGCTCATAGCCGGCATAAACGCGGCCTGTTTTATTTCGGATCTGCCGCCTTTGACATTGCGCAGATCGGATGCCTATATAGGTGTGATGATAGACGATCTTGTCACAAAAGGGACAAACGAACCGTACAGAATGTTCACATCCAGAGCGGAATACAGGCTCAAGCTCAGGGAGGGGAACACCAGGATAAGGCTTTTGCCGCAGGCCGGAAGATACGGCCTTGTGGACAGGAATGTCATCGCGGAAATGGCGCAATTCAAAAAAGATTTTGACCGTGCCGTTGAATTCCTGTCTGTTAAAAAAATAGCGGGTAAGAAAAAAGAAGGTGCCATCACGCTAAAAACCGCGATTTTGCGGGGTGCTGCGCTGGGTTCGCTAAAAAGAAAATGTTCCTGCGGAACCATCCCTGATGATGCGCTTGAAGAGGCTGCGGTGGAACTTCGTTACGGCGGCTACATGGCGAGGATGGAAAGAGATATAAAAAAACATGATTTTCTCAGAGAGATAAAAATCCCGCCGGAATTTTCCTACGGACACATAAACGGTCTTTCCACCGAAATAAAACACAAGCTGCAGCGTTATAAACCGGAGGATATGTATTCCGTTTCAAGAATAGCGGGGGTAACGCCGGCGGCGGTTGATGTCCTAATGGTGTTTCTAAACGGGTTTAACAGCCAACAGCAAAAATGAAAAAGCTAAGAATGGGTTTTTTTGCAAAATTTCTGACAGCGGTTGCGTTTATAACGCTTGTTCCGCTGCTTTTTATGGGAATAAAACTGATAGATATTAACAGGGTCGCCTTAAAGCGTATGGTTATGGAGCGGCACATGGCTTTGGCGTCGGGAGCAGCGTATAGAGTTGACAGTTATTTTACCGGTCTTTCAAAAAGTCTCAGATTTTTAGCACAGGCTTATGCCCGGGATATGCTCTCCGGCGAAAGCCGTATCAGGGCGGTTAAGGCCTTTATCAGTTCTTCGGAAAGCATAGAAAGCGTGGCTTTGGTTTCTCTTGCGGGCAGGGAAAAAATAAAATTTTATAATCCCGCTTTTGCGGAGGATTCTATCCCCGCGGATTATCAGGAAAACGGTGAGTTTAAGAGTGCTCTTGCGGGAAGCCCCTCTCTGGGAAGACCGTATCTTGCCCCCGGGGGCGTGCGGATCAACGCGGCGTATCCCGCAGCCGGTGAAATCCTTTTTATAACGGTGTCTCTGGATGAGCTTTTTTCCGAAATACAAAAGATAGGAGTGGGCCGTTCCGGCCGTGTTTTGCTTGTTGACGGAGAAGGGCGGATTTTAGCTTCCGGCGGCGCGGACAGAGATATTTTTGGAAGTGTCATGGCGCATCCGCTGATAGCCGCTTTTCTGGGTTCCCGCGTAACCGGCGCGCGGGATTTCGTTTCGCGGGGGACGAAAATGTCAGGGGCTTATGAGCCGGTTGAAATCAGAGGGTGGGCGGTGATTGTTGAAGAGCCGTATGAGGATGCCTATTACTCGCTGTTCCTTATGAAGAGGAACGCGGTTTTGTGGCTTGCGGCGGCGGCTTTGGCGGCGCTCGGCATGGCTTTTTTTGCGGCAAAGTCGGTGACAAGGCCCGTGCGGGAGCTGATTGCCGCGGCTTCAGGTATAGCTTCCGGAAATTTTTCGCGGGGCGTGAGGGTTTCTTCACACGACGAAATAGGCGAACTTGCGAAGACGTTCAATGAAATGAGCGCCAGACTCAAAGAATACAACGAAATGCAGATAGACAAACTATTAGCTGAAAAAACAAAAACGGAAGCGGTGATATTTTCAATTTTTGACGGCCTCATCCTGACGGATTATGAAGGCAGGATACTTCTGGCAAACGCTCAAGCGGAGAGGATTTTAGGGCTTCCGGGTCTGGAAGAGGGAAAGAGGATTGCTGATTATATGAAAACAGGCGACAGGGAGCTCAAAAGTTTTTTTGAGGATGTCTCGAAAAACAGGGATAAAAACATTGTGCGTGAATTTTCTTTTGCTCCGTCCGCTGCAGGAGTGTCTTTTGCCAAGGCTCAGACGGCGTCCGTCCGCACGAAAGACGGCAGAGAAATAGGCACGGTGACGGTGTTCAGGGATATAAGCATTGAGAAGGAACTGGACGGGATGAAGGAATTTTTTATGCAGGCCATCGCGCACGATCTGAGAAATTCCCTGACATCAATAAGCGGTTTTATAGATTTGATGAGCATGAAAACCGCCGGCGGTTTAAATGCAAAACAGGAGCATTATCTTTCGGCCATGGCTAAGGAGACGGAAAGGCTGCAGGCCATGATCAACGATATTTTAGATGCCGCAAAACTTGAAGCCGGGCAAATGATGCCGGTGATAAAAAACGTTCCCGTTAATTTTCTCGCGGCGAATGCCATCGAGGGCTTAACCGGTATGGCGCTGGGAAAAGGCGTTGAGCTGAAAAGCGAGATGCCGCCGAAAAGTCCGCGGATAGACGCTGACGGCGAGCTTGTGCAGAGGGTTATAGTGAATTTAATAGCGAACGGCATTAAATTCACACCGGCGGGAGGCAGTGTGCTTGTCAGGGTTTCGGAAAATGACCGTTCGTCGCGTGTTGAAGTAAAGGACACGGGGCAGGGAATGCCGAAGGATTCCTGCGTAAAAATTTTTGATAAATTTCAGCGGCTCCCCGGGGCGCTTTCAGGCGGTACGGGTATAGGCCTGACGATATCAAGGGAAATAGTTAAAGCCCATTCCGGGAAAATATGGGCGGAATCGGAGATGGGAAAAGGCAGCAGCTTTATTTTCGAAATACCGAAAAACCCGGAAGACACGTGATAAAAGGCAGGACACAAGCTGTCTCACGCGCTAAAAATAACATAAGAGTGATCGTTTGTTTTTCTGCTCTTGTGCTTTTCACAGAATTGTGTCTTTTCGCTGAAAATGTCACGGTTGATGTGCGGATCCCGCCCGGAACCACGGTTGAGATTTTAGCTCAAAAATATCTTAAAAAAGCCGCAAGCATCACAGATGTGAGGCGGCTTAACAAGTTTTTTCCGAAAGACGCGAAGAATATCGTGAAAAGCCGGTTTGTAAAAATACCCAAACATCTTTTGAAAAAAAAAGTGTGTGACACGGCGGCGGTAACGCCTCTCGTTATGACCAGGAAAGAAAAAGAAATGAAATGGGAGAAGCTTCAGCCCGGACGCAGGCTTTTCCCGGGGGACGGGGTGATGACCTCATCCGACGGCTCTGCGCGGCTGGGTTTTCTTGCGGGAGGAAGTTTGTTTTTGGGGCCGGACTCTCTGGTTTTTCTTAAAGAAAACGAAGAACGTCCCGCGGCATCCTTTCTGGCGGGAAATGTCAGCGCCGACGACATCAGGGTCGCGAGCCGCGGAGTGAGGGTGCGGCCTTTGCGCGGAGCAAAATACAACATAAACACATCCGCGGGAAAAGATGTGCGTTTGAGCGTTCACAGCGGCGAGGTTGATGTGACCGCGCACAAAAAAACTGTTAAGGTGAAAGAGGGGTTTAGGACGCTGGTGGCTTTCGGTTCTGTTCCGTCCGCGCCGCGGGTGTTGCCGGAGGGGATAAGTGATTTGAATAATCTAAGGGAACTCAGAGAAGGCGAGAAATATCATTTTCAGATAGCTTCCGATGAGAAATTTGAAAATATCATAAGGGATATATATCTGAAATCGGCCGAAGGGGTGAAAGAGGAAAAAGAGGCGCTTTCTCCGGGCGGTCATTATTTAAGAGCGGCGCTTCTTTCAAAAGACGGTTTTGAGAGCAAGTGGAGCTCTTTTTATTATTTTGTTAAAGGGCCCGAGAGCAGAGATATAATAAAAGTGGAGTCCATAACCGATATAGGCGCCGGCAAGCTGGAGGTGAAGGGGTATTGCAGGGGCATGATAAACGTTGTGATAAACGGCCATCCCGGAAAGGCGCTGAAGGGAGACAGGTTCGTGTGTGTTTTTCGGGTGGGGAAAGCGGAAATTTTCACCGTTTTTATCAAGGCTAAGTCGGGTTTTTTTTCCAAACGCTATAAAAAATCGTCTTCCAATCTGTGGCTCCCCATAGACTAGGGGAAGCGTTGTTGTTTGATGGCATTATATTTGGTAAAAAGAGGCTGTTTTGTTTATAAAATACAGGGGGTTTAATGATTATGAAGAAAACCATTTTGACAGTTATGCTGACGGGTTTGTTTGTTTTGGGCCAAACAGGATGTTCTTCGGATAAATCGGGGGACGGCGTCAAAAGCGAATCCGCTCAAACGGGAAAAACCGGGCAAAAGAATTTGAAGGAACCGGTTTCCGCGGCTGTGGTCAAAAAGCTGGAGCGTCCGGGGGTTTTTCCCGCTGAATCCGTGAAAGCGCTGAAAGACAAATTTTCTGAAGGCACGGAGTTATCCCCTGCAAAAGTGCGGAATTTTTCAAAAGCCTGGGACGTTATGATG
Source organism: Elusimicrobiota bacterium (assembly GCA_034660675.1). Taxonomy (GTDB): domain Bacteria; phylum CG03; class CG03; order CG03; family CG03; genus CG03. The sequence continues at coordinate 5,206 of JAYEJT010000082.1, read as the reverse complement.
GCTCAGAGAAAAGCCGGATCTGATGAGCAGGATCTGGACAAAGCTTTGAAAGCTGAAGGTTTTAACGGCTGGAACGATCTGAAGGGCACAGCGGCAAAAGTCAGTACGTCAATTATGGTAATTAAATCCATGGAATCAATGGAGAAGACTAACGGTAACAAAGTCGCCCGCGGAATGGCTGAAACCATAGCTTCGTCCATGATATCGCAGGGCGGTATTTCTGTTGAGGATTTGAAATTTGTTTACGGTGACTGGGATGCCGCTGTCGCGGTGTCGAACAAACTAAGCGGCAAATAAGAATCGCCGTCTATTCGCGTTGCCGGGAATTTGATAGCATAAAAACTATGTTTGCGGAGCACCATCCAAAATCAGCACTTCCGCGGGTTTCTGCCGGCGTTTGGGGCCGCGTTGTCTGTTGTGTTATCATGTTAATGTTTTCATCCTGCATCCCGCCGCCAGCGGGTTACAGATGGTATTATGTCCGGTGCGGTGATACGCTCTGGTCCATAGCGCGAAAACACAAAGCCGATTTTTTTTCACTGGTAAACGCGAACGGCATCAGAAATCCGTCGCGCATATATCCCGGAATGAAATTGAAAGTGCCCATTGACGGGACAATCGTTTCCCGTCACTCTTTTAAGGCGGCGAAGGTGTCAAAAAGAGTGAAAAAAAAGCCGCCGTCCTCTTCGGTTTCCTTTTCCTGGCCGGTTAAAGGTAAGGTCGTAACACATTTCGGTAAAAGCAATCTCATGCGTTCGCTGGGGGTTGTCATAAAAACCAGAGATACTTCTGTCAAAGCGTCAGCTCCGGGAAGGGTTTCTTTCTGTGGTAAGGCGGGGCATTTCGGCAACACAGTGATAGTAAAACATTCTTCCGGTTATCACAGTGTTTACGGCTACCTTGATAAAATATCCGTGAAGACGGATGATAGAATCGCCGGCGGGGCGTTGATAGGGGTTTGCGGAAATATGAGAAAATATGGAGGCAGGGTTTTGTATTTTGAAATCCGTTTTAATGCTGACGCGTATGATCCGCTGATGTATCTGAAGTGAAGTATGGATAAACTTGATTCTGTCAAACTGTATCTCAAGGAGATAGGGGACATCCCTCTTTTGGGTGACGAAGAACTTGCAGAACTGATAATCCTGGCGAGAACAGGAAATGTTTATGCTAAGCAGAAACTAATAGAATCAAATCTCAGGCTGGTTGTGTCCATCGCAAAAAAATATCTTTACAGCCAGAAAGTTTTGAGTCTGCTCGATCTCATAGGAGAGGGGACGCTTGGGCTCATGAGGGCAATAGAAAAATACAAACCCGAATACGGCTACAGGTTTTCCACATACGCCTACTGGTGGATAAAACAATCCATACAAAAGGCACTAATGACCCAGATGAAAATGATTTACATACCCTCATACACCGATGCTCACATAAAAAAAGCGCTAAGATCCATAAAAAAACTCAAAGCGAAATTCAACAGACCCCCCAGCCCCCAGGAACTCGCGCGCGACATGAAAACATCGGCGGGGAAGGTGGAAAAAATACTCGGGAATCTTCAGGCGTGGGAAAATATAATATCGCTTGACATGCCGATTGATGAAAATGAAGAAATATTTCTTAAGGACATAATCGTGTCGGAAGAAGAACTCCCGGAAGATATAGCTTCCTGTAATGAGAGAAAGGTTTTTCTTGTAAAAACACTCAAACGGCTTTTACCGAGGGAACAGGATATTCTCCGCCGCCGCAGCGGAATGCACGGGGGTAAGCCCGTTTCTTTGTCAATTCTCGCGAAAAAATATAGAATTACGAGAGAACGCGTGCGCCAGATTGAGCGTCGCGCTCTGGAAAAAATGAAAAGTTATCTTCTTGAAGACGGTGTGGATTTATGAATTTCCGGATAAGAGGGATAAGCGGTGATGTGAAGGGTGATGAAATCTGGCTGAAAAGAAGGGGGCTGTTTAAATGATGAATCTTAAAAAGTTTATAAGGGGGGTGAGGGATTTTCCTATCAGGGGAATATATTTCTATGATATTACCACACTCCTTAAAAAACCGGAGGCTTTTCGTTATGCTGTGGATAAAATGGCGGCCCATTACCGCGGCATGAAAATAGACTACATAGCCTGTATAGAATCGCGCGGTTTCATATTTGGCGCCGCTTTGGCTTACAAGCTGAAAACGGGTATGGTCGTGATAAGGAAAAAGGGAAAACTGCCCGCAAAAAAACTCTCCGTGCGCTATAAGCTGGAATACGGGTTTGACAGTATAGAGGTGCATGAAGACGCTGTCATTAAAAACAAAAGGTATCTCATCCTGGATGATCTTCTCGCCACCGGCGGCACATCTCTTGCCGCGTACAAGTTGCTCAAAAAGAAAAATGCTAAAGTTGTATCGTTCGGTTTCCTTATAGAACTGACGGAATTAAACGGCAGAAAAAAACTTCCGCGGGGTCCCGAACTTTTCACAATGCTTAAATACTGAATGGCCGTTATAGGTTTAATAGCGGGCGAAGGGAGTTTCCCGCTTCTTGTCGCCCGGCAGCTTAAAAAACAGGGCTATGATTTGAAAATAGCCGCTATAGAAAATCATGCTGACAAAAAAATAGGGGAGGCGGCCTCTTCGTTTGTGTGGGCCCACATAGGCCAGTTGAGAAAAACCATAGATTTTTTCAAAAGAGAAGGCGTTGAAGAACTTATTTTAGCCGGGCGTGTCAGGCACGCTTCGGTTTTTTCCATCAAACCGGACTTGAAGGCGGTGAAACTTATTGCCTCTTTGAAAGATAAGAGGGCCGCCACTATGTTAAAGGCGGTTTGTGATCTTTTCGAGAAAGAGGGTTTGAAGATACTTTCTTCTGTTGAGCCGTTAAAAGAGATGCTTTTTTCCGCCAAAGTTTATACGAAAAGAAAACCTTCGGGGAAAGAAATGAAGGATATTTCCCTGGCGGCATCCGCGGCACGCCTTCTCAGCGGGCGGGATATAGGTCAGACGGCAACAGTCAAAGACGGCGTTGTCGTCGCGGTTGAGGCGATGGAAGGCACTGATATGTGCATCTTGCGTTCCGGTAAACTGGCCGGCGCGGGAACGGTTGTTGTGAAAGTCGCCAGGCCTAAACAGGAAACCCGTTTTGACGTACCTGTTGTAGGTTTGAGAACCGTGAGAAAGCTTGTGCAATCGGGAGCGTCTGTTTTTGCCGCGGAGGCTGATTCCGTTCTTTTTTTTGAACAGGAAGAAAGCATCAGACTGGCAGATGAAAATGGCGTTTGTATAATAGGGGTCAGGTCTTGACAGTGTTAAAGAGCAATGGGGACGGTTCCTATTGCCATAAGGTTTTTATTTCTGCCGGGGATTTTTCGGGAGATCTTTTTGCTTCGCGTCTCGCTAAAACATTTATAAAGTCGGGCTGGGATGTGTCCGCAGTCGGCGGCGCGGCTCTTGCCGGCTCCGGAGCGCATGTCATAGAGGATATTGTTAAAAGAAATGCCATTGGTTTTGTGGAGCCGCTTAAAAACATATCCTTTTTCCGCAGTGTGCGTTCTGAAATAAAAAGTTTTTGTGAGCGCTGGCGACCCGATGCTGCGGTGCTGGTGGATTTCTGGGGGTTTAATTCCTGTCTTCTTCCGGTTTTTGCCAAAGCCGGTATCCCGGTGTTTTATTATATCTGCCCGCAGATATGGGCCAGCCGTTTCGGAAGAATCAAAAAAATGAAAAAATATGTCAGGAAGGTTTTTCCCGTGTTTCCCTTTGAGGAAAAAATCTATCTTGCAAACGGCGTGAGCGCTTTTTTCCCGGGGCATCCTCTATCGCAAATGCTGCCCGTGGCCGCATACAACCCTGATTCACCGTACATAGGGCTGCTTCCCGGTTCCCGGAAAGCTGAACTCGCCAGGCATCTGCCGGTAATGACAGATGTTGCGCGTCTTCTGGGAGACGGAAAGCTGCGTTTTAAATGTTTTAAGGCCCCGTCTCTGGGGAAGGAACTTTATTCTTCTCTGCCTGAGAATTGCGAGCTTGTGGAAGACCGGGATTATTCGCACAGGAAAAACCTGCGTTTCTCTATTACATCTTCGGGTACGGCTTCTTTTGAAAACGCGATGCTGGGTATTCCCATGGCGATCATGTACAAGACTTCATTTTTTTCTTACAACATTGCCCGGCTTCTCGTTAAGACCCGTTTTATAGGAATGCCGAATATCCTTGCGGGAAAATGCGTGGCCCCCGAATTCATCCAGACAGAAGCGCGCGCTGGCAGGATTCTGCATGAAGCCAGACATATGCTGAAAAAAGATAATCTGCTCCGCACGTCAGGCGAACTTCTGAAATTGAGGTCTCTGCTCGACAAAAAAAACGCCGAAGCGAATGTTGTCAGGGAAATAGAGGGGAACACATGAAAACAAAAGATATTATAAAAAGGCTGATGTCGTATCTGAAACCGTATCACATCCGTTTCATCGAGGCGCTTTTGTGTATGATTGTTGTGGCTGCGGTAAAGAGCGGCCGTGTGTATCTTCTCAAACCGGGTCTTGATAAACTTATTGCCAGCAGGGATGCGAATCTCATCGTGGTTTTTTCGGCTATACTGGTGGGGCTCACCGTGATTCACGCAGTGTTCACTTATATACAGAATTATCTTCTTTCTTACATAGGACAGAGGGTTATCATAGATGTGCGCAATGAAACTTATGCTCATATGCAGAAGCTCTCCCTTGATTATTATATCAAGAGGACAACAGGCGCGCTTCTTTCGCGTCTGACAAACGATATTATGTATGTGCAGAACGCCATCACCATGGTGCCGGTCAAGTTTATAAGGGACGGTCTCAGCTGTGGGGGTTTGCTGGTCGTTCTTTTCGTTCTTAACTGGAAGTGGACGCTGGCGTCGCTCATCTTTTTCCCTGTTATAATGTTTCCCATAAAATTTTTCGCGCGGAAGATGAGGAAAATATCCCGTCAGACCCAGGAACAAATGGCCCAAATATACGCTCTTTTATCGGAAAAAATAAGCGGCGTTAAGGTGACGAAGGCTTTTGCCCGCGAAAAGAGAGAAATGAAGAAAATGGCGGAAAGTAACCGGGCGTATTTCAATGTCATAATGCGGCTTTTACGCGCGGAAACTCTACAGCGCCCCATACTGGAAATCATAACCTACACAATATCTATTGTCATAGGGGCGTATGTCATCAATTCTATATTCAGGGAAACTGTCAGC
>JAYEJT010000081.1:0-13629 GCA_034660675.1 Elusimicrobiota bacterium | reverse complement strand
GATGGTCCTTCTGCGCCGCAAGCTTACCGGACAGCTCCTCCTCTTTCATTTTGAGCAACTTCTCTTTCCTCTCAAAATCCTTTCTGCTGTTTTCAACATCCCGCCGGCGCTGTTCAAAACTCCTGATTTGGCTTTCCACATCATTCGCTTTTTTAGAAATTTCATTTTCTTTTTTATCCATGTTGCTCTGTTTCCCACGCAAACGATTCATCATCTCACTTTCTTTTTCTTTGAGTTTCGCTTCGTTTTCAGAAACAGCTCTCTCGCGTATAACCGCCGCTTCCGCCTCGGCTTTTTTGATTATTCCCGCTCCCTTTTTTTTCACGACGCTCCTGTGCATAATATAAACAGGCAGCGCACCGGCCACAAACCCCGCTATCACACTTATAACAATATTCATTTCTCCCCCTTATAAATTCTTTTTTCCGTAATCACGAAATCCATTCTCACATCATTCTCATCCGTTTCAAACTCACCGCCCACCTGCGCCTCAAAACACACACCGGCTTTCACCGCCGAAACACACAAAGACAGGAAACGGTCATAATAACCGCAACCGAAACCTATTCGGCTGCCCGACGGGCTAAACATTATGCCCGGCACAAGAACAAGCTCTATATCTGCGGGTCTGATGACAGAAACGCCCATCGGAGGTTCGCTTATGCCATATTTCCCTTTAACACATACAATGCCCTCAGCAAATCTCCTCGCCTCAATTGAAGATACTCCCTCATTCAAAACAACCGCCGGCAGATAAAGTTCCCCGGCCGAAGCCGCGTTATTGACAGCGGTCAGGTCAACCTCGCCGTCTACAAAACAATAGCTCATCATCCTGCGGGAGGAAACAAACATATCCCAATTGATGATTCTTTCACAGATTGCTCCGCTCAAGACCCCTCTATTTTCAATCGCCTTTCTCAGGCTTCGGCCTCGCCGCCTAAGCAGTTCTTTTTCTGACAGTTTCATGTATTCTGTCCAACTCCCTCTCAAACCCTTTCCGCCGGCTTTTATAAATTTTCTTTTTTACAGAGGCATATTTCTGTTGGGCCCAACCTCCGTGATTGTGCGGATACACATAATCCGCAGCGCCGGCACGGGTAAGATGGCGGGGCACCTCGGGAAGGGTTTCTTCCGCGGCTTTCTCCGCGGCGGAAACAGCTTCATAGCAGGCATTGCTTTTATAAGTCATTGAACAATAAATCACCGCCTGCGAAAGTATAATCCTGGCCTCGGGCATACCCACCGTTTCAACCGCTTTTAACACCGACACAGCAAGGGTCAGGGCGCGGGGATCCGCATTACCTATGTCTTCGGAGGCAAGAATTATCAGCCGCCGGGCGATAAAACGGGGATCCTCCCCCCCCTGCAGCATACAGGCCAGCCAGTAAAGAGCGGCGTCCGGGTCAGAACCCCGCACGCTTTTTATAAAAGCCGAGGCCATTTCATAATGATCGTTTTTATCATATTTTCTGCCTATGGAAAAAGCTTTGCGGGCCGCGCCCTCCGTGATTGTTTTTCCGTCAGAGGAAAAGACAAGCATCTCAAGCAGATTGAGCAGTTTTCTGGCATCACCTGACGCTTCTGTGATAAGCATATCCGCAACGGCACCGCTGATTTTTATTTTACCGGAATATCCGTTTTTTGATTTCAGGGCATTCTCCAGAATAGCGGAGGTATCTTTAACCGAAAGGGCTTTGAACTCAAAAACTTTCAGACGCGAAAGAAGAGCTGTGTTCATGCGGTAATACGGATTCTCGAAGCTGATACCCACGAGTTTTACATCTCCCCTTTCGGTGCAGGGCAAAAAAACATTTTGCTGCGAACGGCTGAAATGTTCGATCTCATCAATCACCAGAAGCGTTTCCGCGGAAGATTTCTCAAAATCAGCGACCTTAAGTATCTCCCTGATTTTGGCAACATCAGAAGTGATGGCATTGATAAAAACCAGCTTGTATTTCAATTTGCCGGCTATGAATCTGGAAAAAGCGGTCTTGCCTGTACCCGGCGGGCCCCACAGAAGCGAGGACATAAACCGTCCCTTTTTTATCATTTCCCTCAAAGGCGCTCCCTTGGAGAAAAGATGACCCTGACCTTGGAAACCGTCAAAAGAATCCGGCACAAGCCGCCACGAAAGCGGTTGCACTTTATCACTCTTTATTTTCATTCGTGTTCCCTCAAAATTCAACGAAGGACAAAAAAAAGAAAGCCGGAACAACCCGCGGCCGGGTGGGTGTAATCAGAAGAAGGCTGCGAACAGCAAAGTGGGTTTTCTTGAGCCGCACCCCAAGAGATACGGCATCGAAATCCCTTTTTCTTCTTAGAGCCCTTCGAAAATCACACTCATCACCACGGCCACAGGAATATTTTTAACGAAGACGCCGAACGGCCGGCTTGCCTCCGCATTTGTTTTCGCTCTCCTTTTACTTCTTGCTTTTATCATACGTTTATTTCGTCTTCTAACTTCCTCGTCATTTCTTCTAAAACCTTGCTATATCCCTCCGTCTGGGAATAGCCCTTCTTCTTTAATTCCAGCATCTGGCTGGTTATCTGAATCATTGTAAAAGCCGCCAACTTCAGCGTGTCCTGAATACCCGCCGATGACCGCAAGGCCGCCATGTGTTTTTCAATATATTCAGCGGCATCCTTTATTGTGTCGGGACTTATTTTATCATCGGAAATCACAAGCTTCCTGCCCATTACGGTCACGGTCGAGCTCATTGAACATCTCCCAGCGCGTTAAGCATAACACCGACTTTGTCTTTTATTCTTATCCGCTCCAGTTTCATCTTTTCAAAATCTCTTCCTATTTTTTCGGAACTCTTGTTCCGGACATCCATCGCGCGAATCTGCTCGTCTTTGAGCCTGACAGCGGTGCTGAGTTTTTCGTTTTCCGATTTGAGTCCTCTTATCACGTTCACGGCCTTGTCTATATCGGCAGAGAGTCTTTTTATATCGTTGTCCATTGCCCTTAATTTTATTTAATTGTCCGCCGGGTTGTCAAGAAAATCTTCGGGAAAATACCTCTTTTAAATATTCTGCGGCAAAGACATATAGTCTGCCGGCGGCAAAGCAATTATTTTTCCCGCAGGGAAGCTCCGAAATTATCGGATAGAACTCTAAGTATTTTGGCCACCTGATGATCAATATCACTGTGTATAAGAGTCTCTTTCCCCCTGAAAAAAAGCCTGAAACTCATGCTCTTTTTGCCTCCCTGCACCTGTTTACCGCGATAAAGATCAAGGAGAACCGCTTTTTCCAGATTTTCCGCGCCGCAAGAGAAGATTTTTCTTTCCACATCCCCGAAACGGACATCTTCCTTTATTAAAATGGATAAATCCCTTAACGCTGACGGCACAGTCGGGGGGGGAGAGTATTTTTTCGCGGCATCAGGAAGATTTTTAAAATAAAACTCAAAATATATTATCGGCGATGTGAGAAAATCCTTTTTTACGTCAAAAGAATTCAACGCTTTTTCCGTCACCTCTCCTATCAGAAAAACGGTGTTGCCCCCCTTCTTGAAAACAACAGAGTTTTCAAGAAAAGGCGCGTTAACATGCTCATAGCCGTCGGCCCGCCCGGCAGCCTCTTCAAGTATACCTTTCACATAAAAAAAATCAGCGGATACGCTCTTATAGTGGCTTAGCGCCCCGACACTGCCGGAGGCCATGCCCGCTACCATTTCTTCTTCCTCATATTTTCCCTGATTACTTCTGAATACCGAACCGCTCTCAAATATCTTCACCTCGGTTATACCGCGTGATATGTTATATCTCATCACATCGGCAAGATTAACAAAAAGTGTCGGCCGCGCAACCCCCATATCGGCAGAAACAGGATTATTGATCCTGATAACTTCCGGAAAATTCTGGAATAGCCGGCTTTCTGATATCATATCCGGTGTTATAACTTCGCTGAAACCAGCCGAAACAAAAACATTTATGAATTTTTCCCTACTCCTGACCGAATCCGGCAAGCCATATGGCAGGCGGCGCAGCTGAGGATATTTTGGCGGGATACCGTCATAGCCTATGGACCGGATAGCCTCTTCAACCAAATCCTCCTCTATTTTAAGATCGTTTCTCCACGAATGAGGAAGGATTTTTATGGTTTCTCCGTCATTGCTCTGTATCGCGCCGGCAAAAGAAACAGCTTTTTCCAGGTCTGCCGCAGAAACATTAACACCCAAAAGGGATTTTACGAATTTCACATCCACGCTTAGGGGAATCTTCCCCGGTACACGGCCCTCATGAAAGAATTCCTTTACCCGGCCGGAAGCCGTTTCCATAACCAGTTTCACGGCTCTCATCAAAGCTTTCTTCACCATCATCGGATCCACGCCTCTGGAAAATCTCATTGATGCCGGTGAATTAGTACCTATCTGCCGGGCGGCCTTGTAAATCGCGCCCGGCTCAAAAAAAGCGCTTTCTATAAAAATATTTGTCGTTGAATTTGAAACGCCGGAGTCCCCGCCGCCCATCACGCCTCCCAGAGCCACCGGCCTTTCCGCGTCTCTTATGAGGCAAAGGCCTTTTTTAAGCGCGTGTTCTTTCCCGTCAAGCAGTTTTATTTTCTCACCATCGGACGAATCCGATATTTTTATCGTTCTGCCCTTTAATTTATCCGCGTCAAAAGCGTGAAGCGGCTGGCCCAGTTCAAACAGGATCATGTTCGTTATGTCAACAACATTATTCTGGGGATTGAGTCCCATTGACACAATTTTATCTTTAAGCCAGCCGGGAGAGGGCGCGACCTGCACGCCTTCCATCAGACAGCCCGTGTAAAAAGGACAACCGGATGATGTTCTCTCAATGCGAAAACCGGAATTTCCTTCTTCGGCGGAAATGTTCTCTATGGCAGGAGCCTTAAGCTCTTTCCCGCCGAAAAAACTCACCTCCCTGGCTATCCCCAGGATGGACATACAATCCCCCCTGTCCGGGGTAATCTCCGCCTCCACCATTTCATCTTTCTGAAAAGTGATGGACGTTCCCAGCGGCAGCTCTTTTTTAAGCACCATGATGCCCGATGAATCGCTTCCAACCCCGAGTTCCTGCTCCGAAACAATCATCCCGCACGACACATTGCCGCGTATTTTTCTCTTTGTTATTTTAATCCCGCCGGGCAGTTCTGCCCCCAACCTCGCAAAAGCCACAAACTGTCCCTTCTCCACATTGGGCGCGCCGCAAATAACCGAGCACAGTTCTTTCCCGTCGCTGACAAGACAGCTTTTAAGATGCGTTCCCGAAATCGGCGCGGCCTTGAGAACCTGCGCCGCAACAACGCCTTTGAATTTTTCCTCGCTGCAAACGAGTTCCGATTCCAAACCCGCCTTCAGCAGTATATCCTTTACCTCAGCGCCGTCTTTAACATCCACAAACTCCCTGAGCCATTTTACCGGAATCAGCATCTTTCTGTCTCCATATAAAATTTCAGGGAAATTGCGCAGGGATGTGTCCGGCGGGACTCATATGAGCAAGGGGTTTTGCTTAGTTCCTCGACGCGGCACATCCGGTGCAATTTTTTCAATGATTCCATATTATTTAAACTGCTCCAGAAATCTCAAATCGTTATTGTAAAAATCCCTTATGTCAGCGAGACCATAGTATATCATAGCAATTCTCTCTATCCCCATGCCGAAGGCAAAACCCTGATATCTCTCCTCATAACCGGAATTCCTGAACACTTCCGGATGCACCATTCCGGCTCCCATTATTTCCATAAATCCGCTGTGCCCGCAGGTGGAACATCCGCTGCCTCCGCACACGGGGCAACCCATATCAAGCTCTACGGAAGGTTCCGTGAAAGGAAAATAACTGGGCCTGAATCTTACAGGCACATCCCCGAAAAGCCGGTTAACAAACCCTGTTAAAACCCCCTTGAGATCCGCTACGGAAATATCCTTATCCACCCACAAACCCTCAACCTGATGAAACACCGGAAAATGAGACGCGTCTATGGCGTCATTTCTGAAACACTTCCCGGGAACTATCACGGCCAGCGGCGGTTTGTTATGCTTCATCACTCGCACCTGCACGGGGGAAGTGTGTGTTCTCAAAAGAAGATTTTCTTTCCCTTCAAGATAAAGAGTGTCATGCATATCCCTTGCCGGATGAAATTCGGGGATATTGAGAGCCGAAAAATTGTGCCAGTCATCTTCCACGAGAGGCCCCTCCACGAGAGAAAAGCCCATAGAAAAAAATATCTCCACTATCCTGTTTTTTATTATGCTCAAAGGGTGACGGCTTCCAACGGAACACGGACGCCCCGGAAGAGTCTCGTCGATTTTTTCTTCCTTCACAAAACCCTGAAAACGCAGAGAAATATCCTTGACATTTTTTTCTATTTCGCTTTTGAGAAGATTTAATTCCTTCCCCACACGGGGTCTTATATCAGAAGGAAGTTCTGTCACCTTCCTTAGAAGTCTTGAGACTTTGCCTTTACGGCCTATATAGACGACTCTGACATTTGTGAGTTGTTCAGCCGTCTTAATATTTTTGATTGTCTCAAAGAAATTTTTTCGTATTCTTGATATTTCCGCATCAATGTGCATTTTGTTAACTCCCGGGAAAATAAAATCATTTTACCAAATCTGCGATTTTCTGAAATGTCTCAAAGTCATTCACCGCTATTTTATAAAGCATGGGACGGGAAAGCGCCACCTTCTTTTTCTTCAAAGCGCATATAAATCTTGAGTATTTAAAGCCCGTTTTTTCGCAGGCGATGGAAAGATTCGTGATCCAGTGCGAACGAAACTCTCTTTTCTTCACCTTCCTGTCCCGGGTGGCATAAATCATGCTCTTCTCGACATTTTCGTTAGCCTGCCTGTAATGATTCTTCTTGGCTCCCTTAAAGCCCTTTGCCAGTTTCAAAATCTTCTTATGTTTTTTTCTTTTTGTAACGCCTCTTCTCACTCTAGCCATATCTTTTCTCCCAAATACTTTTTCTTTCCAATAAACGGTAAACTATAACAAATACAAGCTCTCTTTGGCAAGACAGCAATAATCCCGGGCCTTGACATTTTGACATTTCAAATGGCGAAAAAACAGTGATAATGCTGATTATTCCGGATTCCAGCTTACCCTTAATTATTTTTTCTTATTGAGTGGCCGCGGGGTCTTTTTCCGCGCGGAACTTTGTGTTTTTCGTGTATGCCCGGAAAAGGCGCGGAATTTATTCCGTATTTCTCTTTGACTTCACTGTAAGTGTCAGAATCCGAGCGCGTTATCAGCGACACCGCCGTCCCCTTTTTTCCGAGCCTGGCGGTGCGCCCCGTGCGGTGCACGTATATTTCCGAATTCTTCGGGAAATCATAATTTATTATGTGCGACACGCCTCTGACATCTATGCCTCTTGCCATAACATCTGTGGTGATCAGGAATTTTATTTTTTTCGCGCGGAATTTTTCCATTATCCGCGTTCTCAGATTCTGTTCCATGCCGCCGTGCAGATAATCCGTGCCCTTGAACTTGCCGCTGACCGCTTTAAAAAGACTTTTCACGCGGTTGCGCGTGTTGCAGAAAATAATGGTCTGTGTTACCTCTTTGTTTGAGAGAAGTCCGCCGAGCGCCGCGTCTTTGGAACGGCCTTCCGCGCGTATCACGTAATGGACCAGGCTCGAAGGCACGGTCTGATCGGCATTCAGTTTTATGTGTGTGGCGCCTTTCATGTATTTCGAGGCGAGACGTTTGATTGGGTCAGGCATCGTCGCGGAAAAAAGAAGGGTCTGATGCTTCTGCACTATGCAGCTTTTTATAAAATCAACATCCTCAATAAATCCCATTTTCAGCATTTCATCCGCTTCGTCAATAACCATTGTTTTAAGATTCTCAAGCGCAAGATAATGATTATAAATAATATCAATGAGCCGCCCGGGCGTGGCGACAAGGATCTGCACGCCCGACCTCAGTTTCGCAAGATGTATGTCCTTATTAAACCCTCCGTAAATAACAAAGGGCGTCACCCCGTAGGGTGTGGCAAAAGAACTTACCTCATCCAAATACTGTATTGCCAGCTCACGGGTGGGGGTGAGAACAAGCGTCTGTATGTCATTTATGCTTTTGTCTATCTGCTGGACAAGAGGAATGGCGCATGCCGCGGTTTTACCCGAGCCCGTTTCGGCCTGCCCTATCATATCCTTTCCCTCAAGAATAAGAGGTATTGTCTTGCTTTGTATGGGCGTGGGACGCTCAAAACCTTTCTTTTTGAGTATCTCTACGAGCTCATCGTTAATACCCAGATCCTTAAAATTTCCTTCAATCATTTTTACTCCGTTACTTCAACTTTAATTTCACCTTTGGCAAATCAGTATATGATGTGTTTTTCAGATGTGTCAAAATATGTCTCTTTACAAATTTAAATTTCAAATCTAATAATGAGGCTATCAAATAATCCCGCGAATTACAATGAGCCCCCATTTAAAACGGGGAAAACGGGCGGAAAACGGGGACGGTTCTGGTTTTTAAGAAAAATGGGAAGAAATCTCAAAAAGTAGACAGAAAAGAATTGAAGAAAGCCAAAGATATAAAAAAAGATTACACACGGAGAGTAAAATGAAAAAAAAGACAAAACTGGGACAAAACTTCAGAATAAACCGGTAAATCCAATAAGGCCTTTCATAACAGCGATTTGAAGAGCCGTGCGGAAACGAAATAAATGCCGCTGCCCAGAGCTATTTTAACAAGTGTGTGCATATCAGGCGGAGCAATAAGAAAACCCGTCATCAGCGCGGCGGCAATAAGAAAGAGGGTGAGTTTTTTGAAAAACAACGGGGGCGGTTTTACCCCGTCTTTAACAACCAGTGCCGCCAGCAGCGCGAAATTCACGACTGCGGCTATGCTTGTGGCCGCGGCAAGCCCTCCCGGACCGAGATCAAAAACCAGAGCGGCAATGTCGCCGGCTATATTTACGAAGAATGAGATCACTGCTATTTTGACCGGCGTTTTCATGTCTTTTTTTGAGTAAAAATAATTCGCGAATATTCTTATCCCCGCGAAAGCCGCCAGCCCCGTGGAATAACACACGAGAGCCGCGGAAGTCATCGCCGTGGAACCGGCGGAAAAAAGGCCCCTTTCAAAAAGGAAAGACACAATTTCCTTTCCAAGAACAATCAGCCCCGCTGTTGACGGAATAATAAAAAACAAACTGGCGGCAAAAGAGTCAAAAAGATTCCTCTCCACCGTTGCGGTTTTTTTCTCCGCCCTGGCGTCAGACATAAAGGGGAGAGACACCATTGAAACTGACACGCCGAAAAGAGCCAGCGGCAGCTGATAAAGTCGGTTCGCGAAAAAAAGCGCCGACACAATGCCGGAACCCATGAGCGTGGCGCATATGGTGTCAACGAATATGTTGAGCTGCATCACGGAAATACCAAGAGCCGCCGGAATAAGCAGCACAGTTATTTTTTTCACATCAGGGTTTGAAAAAACACCTTTTATAAAACAATAAAACGATGTCACTTTTTCTCTGAAAAGAATCGGCACCATAACAACAAACTGCAGCAGAAAGCCTATTACCGCGAAAACGGAAATCCCCCTGATATCATATCCCGGCGCGCTCCGCGCGAAGAAAACGAAAAAAGTTATCGCGCTGACATTAAACAAAGCGGGAGCTATGGCAGGCACAAAAAAATATTTTCTGGCATTACATATCCCCATAGCAACCGTTGAAAGGGTCACCAAAAGCAATATCGGAATCATTATTCTCGCCAGCGTCACCGTCAGCCCGAACTGTTCGGGATCACCCGCAAAACCGGGGGCTATCAGACGCACTATGGCGGGCGCGAAAATAAAACCCGTCACGGTCAGAAAAGAACAGATAACAAAAAGAAACGAGAATATGCTGCCGGCAAGTCTTTTGGCCCTGTCCCCTTCCTTATTTACAAGTATTTCCGAATACACGGGTATGAACGCAGCCGGGAGAGCCCCTTCACCGAGAAGACGCCTCAGGAGATTGGGTATCCTGAAAGCCACATAAAAAGCGTCGGCGAACATCGAGGTACCGAAAAATTTGGCCATAAAAATATCCCTGATCAGACCGAGAACTCTTGAAACCATGGTCGCTACGCTAACAGCGGCAAAGCCTTTTTTAAGCGGCGTGTTAAAAATACGTTTTATCATTTGACTGAAAGTGCTAATTTTGATAGCATTTCTCCCGAAAGAGAACGGATGTCACAAAAATGCGCATCCGCAGGAGGAAAAATGGCAAAATTAAAAACAGGAAGACATACGAGCGCTATAAAAGAGGCGAGGCAGAACCGTAAAATACGGACAGCCAACCGCAAAATAAAAACAACGCTAAAAACGGAGATTAAAAAATACAAGTCGGCCATCAGCGCAAAAACAGGGGAATCCACGAAAAATTTAGCGGGTATTCAGAGCACACTTGATAAAATGGCCAAGAAAAAAATTTTCGCGCGCGGAAAATCAAACAGGCTGAAATCACGCCTTTCCGCCCTTTCCAAAAAAGCCTGACACCTTTACCGCGGCATTAGCGAAAGCGCCGGGAACCCCGCTCTTATAGTTTTCATAAGTTTCAAGTATTGTTTTGTAGGCTTCCGCAAGAGTTTTTTCGGAAGTGCCTGTCACAATTTTTACGGCGATTGCCTGCTGATTTTTGTCAAATATGCCAAGAGCCTTTGCGTCACCGGAGCTTATTGACTCATTTTCCCTCTGCCGTTGCTTAAGCATTAACAGTTTTTCAAACAGCCCGCGGGCATAACCCATACAGCCTATTTCGCCGGCGGTGCTCAGATTCTCCGCGTCATGAGCGGTTTCAGCGGTTTTACCCTCAAGCATCCTCCATGTGAATTCAAAGACACTGTCCGTTTCCCGCGAAGTGCTTATCTTTTCAATATCATCGCGTGTGATCACAGCAGAGTCGGCCTTAAAACTGATGAGCTTGCTCACATTAAGCTCTACGTCCACACTGCTGTTACGGCTTATTTCTATGAGCGCGGACATGGCCGCATCGTCAATTCTTTTTCCTTCTTTTGCCAGCCGGCTGCGGACGGCCGCGGCGGTCTGCCTCGGGAAGGGTTTAAAACAGTCAATAATGACACTTTTAGATAAAGTGAAAAACTTTTTGATACGCGCGTTCCACGCGCAAAACAGCACAAGCGACGTTCCCGGATTTTTTGAATAGGAAAGAATGCTTTTCAGCTCATCGTCTTTAAAACTCTCCGCATCCTTTATCAGCACTATTTTTTTGTCCGAAAAAAGAAGCTGGGAATTAAGTTCTGTGAGAATGTCGCCCGGCAGAAAAGTGGAATCCATGCGTATTATGTTGGATGTCTCCATGGCATTACAGATAAGCGCAAGGCCTTCATCCTTAGATCCGTCATCGGCGCCGATAAAAGCATAAACGGATTCTATGCGCCTCTTTAACTGCTGTTTAAAAGCGTTTATGTACACAGAATATTATTTGTAGCGCAGCAGAATATACACTATTTCGGAAGCGAGTTCATCTATGGCACGCTCCTGCGCGTCCTGCTCGGTTTCTATAACGGCTCCAGGCTGGGAACTGCCCGGCGGATGAAAACGCACGTCTATGGGTATGGAAGTTTCCTCGCAGAGCACCTTCCCCGTCGAGTTTTCAATAAAACGCAAATCGGCCTCTATCCAGAGTTTGTACTCTTCAACAATACCATTCGCGTCAAAACTCAGCGGAATGAGCTCGTATCTGATTATATCGCCCACAAGCAGCGCGTCAGCGTTTTCAGTGGCCGGAACAAGGCGCCCGTCCTCCATAAGAGCGTCGCTTATTTTCTGAAAAAGCTTGTCCTCAAGGCCGTAAAGAACGGTCTTGTTGGAAAAAGCGTTTATTTTTACCGTCCTGACACTGTCGGATAAAACAACATTCGGGTTGGAAAATGAGCAGCCCGCCGAAAAAACCAGAGCTCCGCAGAAAGAACACAGCATTAATTTTTTTCCGCCACAGGCGGATTTCACTTTGTTCAACATTTTTTACCTCCCGTCACAAAATTCAGAAGCTTCCCTTTAATATATATGTGTTTTTTGATTTCGCTTTTTTTCAAAAACTTAGCAATTTTTCCGTTTTCACAGGCTGTTTGCACAATTTCGTTTTCTTCCGCATCGGCAGAAAATGTTAATTTTGCCCGCATTTTACCGTTAATCTGGATAATTATCTCCCTGTCCCTCTGCTCCAGAACCTCTCTGGAGCCGGTGGGGAAACTGTCCAGCTTTATGTTCAGAATTTCAGCAAGTTCCGAAGAAATAAACGGCGCAATGGGATACGCCAGCTTGACCGCTGTTTTAAGGGTTTCGCCGAAACCTTCAAAATTACCGTACTCCGCAAACAGTTTCTGCGTAAAATTTATCATCTCCTGTATGGCCGAAATGGCTGTGTTAAATTGAAATCTGTTAAAATCCTTTTCAACAGACGCCACCGTTTTTGCGTTAATAAATTCTAAATCTTTCTTCTTTTCTTCAGGAAGATCCGTTTCTTTTACCTTTTCTGCCGCCGCGATACCCAGACGCCAGAGTTTTTTAAGGAAACGGCTGCAGCCCCTCACACCTTCATCCGACCACTCAAGATCCCTCTCGGGAGGCGAGGCGAAAAGAATGAACATCCTTCCCGCGTCCGCTCCGTAAACATTGAGCATCTCGTCAACGCTCACGGTGTTGCCTTTTGATTTTGACATCTTGGAGCCGTTTTTCAGAACCATCCCCTGACAAAGAAGACGTCTGAAGGGTTCGGAAAAATCAAAAAGGCCGAGATCCCTCAGGACTTTTGTATAAAAACGCGCGTATATAAGATGCATTGTCGCGTGCTCTATCCCGCCTATATATTGATCAACCGGCATACTCTTCCGCGCGATTTCCCTGTCAAAAGGTTTTTCCTGATTTTTGCTGTCAAGATATCTGAGAAAATACCACGACGAATCCACAAAAGTGTCAAGAGTATCCGTCTCTCTGCGGGCGGGAGAACCGCATTTCGGGCATTTCGTATTTAAAAACGACTGTGATTTTTCGAGAGGATTGCCCTTGCCCGTAAATTCAGCGTCGTCGGGAAGAAGAACGGGGAGTTCTGATTCGGGAACCGGCACGGCGCCGCATTTTTCGCAGTATACAACAGGAATGGGGCAACCCCAGTAACGCTGCCTTGACACCAGCCAGTCTCTCAGATGCCACTTCAAAACGTTTTTTGCCTTGCCTTCTTTTTCAAGATAGCCGGCTATTTTTTCTTTTGCTTCTTCCGAATCCAGTCCCGTAAAATCCCCCGAATCCTGAAGAACGCCTTTTTCCGTAAAGGCCTCTTCCATGCTTTCGCCGTCAAGCTTATTATCCTGCGGTGAAATAACGGCTCTCACTGGAACACCGTACTTTTTCGCGAAAGCAAAATCCCTCTTATCATGGGCCGGCACACACATAATGGCGCCGGTGCCATATTCCATAAGGACAAAATTGGCGGCAAAAACGGGTATCGTTTCGCCCGTAACAGGGTTCACCGCTTTCACCGGTAAAAGAACGCCGAATTTTTCTTTCTCCTCCCGCCCCGGCGGACTTTCAGCATCACTCTGAGAGTTTTTTTGTTTTTTCAGATTCTCAATTTCGCCTTTTGCGTCGCCCGCTATATCTTCAATAACAGGATGATCCGGCGAAACCGCCATGAAGG
>JAYEJT010000080.1:0-2722 GCA_034660675.1 Elusimicrobiota bacterium | reverse complement strand
GGGGGCTTATGTGGACACGGGCATTCATGTCATGAGAGGCTCTACGCACAATTCCACGGGGACTTACGAATTCCCCAACTGTTATCTTGACGGTTATTCGGTGTACACAAACACGCCGCCTGTCGGTGCTTACAGGGGTTACGGACATCAGGAATCGCAGTTAGGCATGGAGAGGATGATGGATATTATCGCCCGGAAGCTGAGGATGAACCCTTTTAAACTCAGGGAAATAAATTATCTGGGGCCGGGAAAAACAACTTCTCTCGGCGAGAAACTCTGGGAGAGCAACGGCGATGTGAAAAAATGCGCGGACATTGTCAGAAAAAAGATTTTCAAGGGAAAAAATAAGAAAGAGGATAAGGATTATTATTATGGGCGGGGTTTTGCGGCGGTTATGAAATCTCCGAAGGGCGCGCCGTTTTCCTCAAAAAGCTGTTATCTGAAATTCAACGTTGACGGCAGCGTTTCCATAAACATGGGAGGCGCCGAGGTCGGTCAGGGCCTGAGGAATGTCGTGAGGCTCGTCGCGGCGGAAGCTCTGAAAATTGATCCTTCCCGGATAAGCGTTTACACGGAAATTGACACACAGTTCTCTCCCTGGGAATGGCAGACGATAGGTTCCATGTTCACCATTCAGGGAGGCCGCGCCGTGGTGAGAGCCGCGGAGAAAGCAATACACCAGCTGAAAAAAACGGCCATGCAGGCTCTCAAGTGCGATTACGATATGCTCGAATACGACGGGGATTATATTTTTCTCTCGTCCGATCCGTCGGTGAGGGTGTCTGTGCCGTCGCTGGCCAGAGGTTATATGACAGAAGACGGCATAACCATAGGCGAAGTCGTTCACACAACCGCCGATGCCAGGCTGCCGAGATATTCCAACCCCGACGCCAACGGCCAGGGTTCCATGGGGGTTACATACACTTTCGGAGCTCAGGGTTGTGAGATTAAAATAGAGAAAAAAACGGGTAAAATTATTGTGGATCATTTCGCGTCATCCTTTGACGTTGGAAGGGTGATAAATCCTGTTCAGATCAGAGGCCAGGTTGTGGGAGGCGTTATGATGGCGCTGGGTTCCACGCTTTATGAGGAAATAAAGTTTGATTCCGACGGGGTGTGCCCCAATCCGAGGTTTTCAAAATACAGGTTTCCGACGATAAACGACGCTCCGGCAAAGCAGTCGGTGGAGTTCGTGGAAACGCCGGGGAAAATAGGGCCTTTCGGCGCGCGCGGAATAGGCGAACATCCGGTTATAGGCGTGGCTCCGGCGGTGCTGAACGCCGTTTATGACGCGACGGGAATAGATTTTTATGAAATACCTCTGAGTGAGGAACAAGTGAAATCTGCCATAGACAAAATTGCGAAAGGAGATAAAAATGAGTGAAAAAATAACATTTAAAGTGAACGGCAGGGAAAGAACTGTTGCGCTTGAAGGCTGGGAGAGAGGCCTTGATGTTTTGAGAGAAAATCTTGGTTTGACAGGAACAAAAAGGGGCTGTGATGACGCCACTTGCGGCGCCTGCACGGTTGTTGTGAATGGTGAGGCGAAAAAAAGCTGTGTTCTTCTGGCGAAAAAACTTGACGGCGCGGATATTCTCACGATAGAAGGTATTTCGCGGGGGAAAAAACTTCATCCCATACAGAATGCTCTGATAGAATCCGGAGCTGTGCAGTGTGGTTACTGTACTCCCGGAATTGTGCTGGAGCTTTACGCGCTTTTTAACAAAAAATTGTCCGCTTCAAAAAAAGAAATAAAATCTGCTCTTACGAAACATCTTTGCCGCTGCACGGGTTACGAGACAATTCTTGAAGGCGCGCTTCTGGCCCAGCAAAAACTCAAAAATAAAAAGTGAGCTTGCATATTTAATCAGGATAGACGGTATTTGGAGTGGCCCATATGAGCGAGGGATTTTACCCGGTGTCTGGAGCGAATAGGGAGCGAACCGCATACGTGAGCGTCCATCTACAAATAGCGTCTGTTTTGATTAAGCTTGTATTGGATGATATATGAAAAAATTTCAGTTTAAATTATTGGTTTTTGTGTGCGCGCTGGTGTTGTCGTCATGCGCCACGGTCAGGGAAACCGCGGGGGTTATAAAAAAACCGGGTTTCGCGATAGATGAGTCTAAATTTTCATATGTCAACTGGCAAGTGCCGCATCAGAAAAGAATCGTGTTTATAAATAATATTTACGACGGTGACACGGTTACCGCAGGGGAGGAATACTCCGACGAAATGGACGAGGATTCTTCAAGGGGCGAAGATGAGGTCATAAGGTTTCTCGCGGTGGACACCCCCGAAATAGCCCACCCCGAGCAGGGTTTTGACACAAATGAACCCGGCGCCTTAGCGGCCACGGAATTCACAAAAAAAGAGGTGAGGGGGGCAAAAGTTATTCTTGTCGTCGACCCTGATAACAAGGAAGGCGTTTTCGGAAGAACTCTCGCTCTGATTTTTTATAAAGATAAGCGCGGTGATATGAGGTGCCTCAACTGGGAACTACTGAAAAGGGGTCTGGCGAAAGAGAATCTCTGGGCGACTGATTTGCTGTGCAAAAAAAGCGAATGGCGCAACATGGCCAAGTTAGCCCGTCTGAGGAAGCCGGCGGCTTTTATAGGTATGGGCAGGCTGTCTCTCAAAGAAAAATTCGTATATGACGCTCTTGAATTTTATCAACGCGGCGTTAAAAAATTCCCCTCTCATGCGGATTTGAGAAAAGACC
>JAYEJT010000079.1:0-2724 GCA_034660675.1 Elusimicrobiota bacterium | reverse complement strand
TACGTTTGTTTTTTTTAAAAAACCAACAACCGTCCCCGTTTTCCCCGTTTTCTTTCTTTTCATTTTATAATATCGTATATTTCACTTTTCAGCGTCTCTATCCCCACTTTCCGCAGAGCCGAAATTTTAACGGTGCCGTCTACATCTTCTTCAATTTCCTCATTCTGAAAAGCGCCGCTTATTTTATCGCATTTGTTCAGCACATACACCCGGGGGATTTCATCAAATTTCAGATTTTTAAGCGTTTCCTCAACAACTCTTTTGTGCATCATAACATTTTGGTCGGCTCCGTCCAGCACGACAAGAACGGCGGACGCGGGTTCTATCTCCTCAAGAGTTGAATGAAAAGCGTTAATGATCTGAGGCGGAATATCATTTATGAAACCCACCGTGTCCACAAAAAGAACATCCTTATCAAATATCCTTGTCCTTCTTGTCAGGGGCTGAAGAGTCTGGAACAATCTGTCTCTGGCGACAGCGTTTGTTTTGGTCAGCGTGTTGAGAAGCGTCGTTTTGCCCGAATTCGTATAACCGCAGAGGGCAATAATGGGAATGTTCAGTTTTAATCTGCGGCTCCGCTGTATCCCTCTTCTTTTTTTTATACCGCCCAGCCTTTTTTTCAAAAGCGTGATTCTTTTTTCTATCCTCCGGCGGTCCGTTTCTATTTCTCTTTCACCGGGGCCCCTCAAACCTATGCCGCCCTGCTGTCTTTCAAGATGCGTCCACATTCCCGTCAGTCTCGGCAGAAGATACTGGCACTGCGCCAGATCCACCTGATCTTTTCCGTCCTGGGTGTGAGCCGACTGCGCAAATATATCAAGAATGAGACGCGTGCGGTCTATGACCTTTAATGAAAGAGCCTTTTCCAGATTCCTCTGCTGGCCGGGCTTCAGATTTATATCAAAAATAACGGTTCCGGCGCCGGCAGCCCTGGCCTGTTCCGCCAGAGATTCAACCTGTCCCTTTCCTATATAAAATACGCTGCCCGGCCGCTCTATCCTGAAAACAGCCTCGCCGACATTCGCGCCTCCGGCTGTCTCGGCCAGGCGCCGCAGCTCTTCAAGCTCATCACCTCTTTCCTCGCGGGGCCCTCTTTCCTTGATTTGCACACCCGTCAAAAAAACTTTTTCCATATTTTTATACCCTTCTCCTTTTTTTCTGCTAAAACTTTTATCCATGTGCCTATAATCCGCCAGACAAGTCAACTTTACGTTTAGTGTGACTATTTATTAAGTACGCTTGCGTTTAGTCTGCCGTCACGAAACAACGCCTTCTTCATCAAGCCGGTATTGGAGAGCTTCGGAAATGTGCTCATCGCTGATTTTTTCGCTGCCCGCCAAATCCGCTATGGTGCGGGACACTTTCAAAATCTTATCCGTGCCCCGGCGTGAAATGGCGAACTGAGCTGCCGCGCGGCGCAGAAGTTTTGCGGCATTTTCCGAAACTGCGCAGAAAGTTTTCACATCGGCCGAATCAAGACGGGCGTTGGAATAAACACCTTTTTTTCCGTTGAGTCTCACCAGAGCCCTCTCTCGCGCCGCAGCCACCCGCCTCCTCACGGCCCGGGATGATTCAGCCGGTTCTTCCGAATAAATATTTTCGGACACCGAGGGTAAAAGCTCAACCTGTATGTCTATTCTATCCATTATCGGGCCGGAAATACGGCTTCTGTATTTTTTTATGCGGTACGGAGTGCACGTACATTCTTTGGAAGGATGACCGTGATAACCGCAAGGGCAGGGATTCATCGCGGCAACGAGCATAAAAGACGCCGGAAAAGTGCTTGTTCCCCTCACCCGCGCAACGGTGATGCGGCCGTCTTCCATGGGCGCACGCATGGCCTCCACAGCCCGGCGGCTGAATTCGGGAAATTCGTCAAGGAAAAGAATACCCCTGTGCGCAAGAGAGATTTCACCGGGCCGCGCCGTTGCGCCGCCGCCGACAAGCGCCACATCCGAAATCGTGTGATGGGGCGACCTGAAAGGGCGGTTTGTCATGAGCCCCTCCCCCTCTTTCAGCAGATTACACGCCGAATAGATGCAGGACACCTCAAGGGCCTCTCTATCGGTCATGGGCGGAAGAATGCCGGGCATTCTCATCGCGAGCATTGTCTTACCCGAACCCGGAGGACCTATCATCAGAACATTGTGACCACCAGCGGCGGCGACTTCCAGCGCCCTTTTGACGAAACGCTGACCTTCCACATCCGAAAAATCAGGATACGGCCGGCGCACGGAACGAAGAGGCTCCCCGTTAAAAGGAGATATTTCCGTAACGCCGTTTAAATGATCCGCGAGCTCTCTCAAACTTCTAACGCCTATTATCACGGGGCCCCTGACCGCAGCGGCCTCGGCACAACTCCGGACAGGAAGATAAACTTTTTTTATTTTTTTCTTAACCGCCGCCAGCATAGCCGGAATAATCCCGCCGCAATTCTTCACCTTTCCCGAGAGAGAAAGCTCTCCTATAAAAAGCGCTTCTTCGCAATCAGCTGATTTCACGGCTCCCGCGGCGCTTATGATCCCCACCGCCATGGCAAGATCCAGCTGAGTGCCCTCTTTTTTGACATTTGCCGGCGAAAGATTGATCAGAATTCTGCTTGACGGCATTTTGAAACCGGAATTCCTCACTGCCGAGCGAAGCCTGTCCCTGGCCTCTCTCACCGATGTATCGGGAAGTCCGACAATGTTCATTGAAGGAAGTCCTCTGCCGACATCTATCTCG
>JAYEJT010000078.1:0-2746 GCA_034660675.1 Elusimicrobiota bacterium | reverse complement strand
GGTTCTGGTTTTATTAAAAACCAGAACCGTCCCCGTTTTCCTAAACGCATTATGAGAATTATTTTTATAGGAAAACCGGGCGTGGGTAAAACCACTTTGTTTTCGCGGTTGACCAAAAGAAAGGTTTATTCCAGGCCGGCGGACACGGTGAGTCTCACCAGTGATAATCAGACGGGTGTTTTTGAGAGGGACGGCGTTACTTATTTTATTGAAGACACCGTGGGTTTGACTGACGGCAAGGCTGTTCGTTCCGGTTCTGCGCTCTTGAAGTCGGCGGATGTTGTTTTTTTTATGTGCGATCCTTTCGATTTTAACGAGGTGGATGAAGGAATTATAATTGAGGCGAGAAAATTCTCTCCGCTCCTCTGGGTTGTGGCCAACAAAGCGGAGAGTGAAAAGGCGGAAGAAGCCTCGGAAGAACTTTACCGTTACGGCCTCCCTGTTTTTGCCATTTCAGCTCTCCACAAACAGGGAATTGATGATTTGTTTGACGCCGCGGAAGAGCTCACGGTTAAGGAAACGGCTGTCCGGGATGATGAAAATGTGACCTGTCTTGTCGTGGGCGCGCCCAACGCCGGAAAATCCACTTTCCTGAACGCTGTTCTGGGGAAAAGGCGTTTCAAAACATCTTCTGTTCCCGGAACGACAAATGAGATTGTGGGGGAAATTTGTAAAACGCCTGACGGCGTCATAAAATTTTATGACAGCGCCGGTATTTTCAGAAGATACAAGAGAGAAGAGC
Source organism: Elusimicrobiota bacterium (assembly GCA_034660675.1). GTDB lineage: Bacteria > CG03 > CG03 > CG03 > CG03 > CG03. Next base: position 2,004 of record JAYEJT010000078.1, on the reverse strand, counting down.
TCCGCCTTTACAACATGAGTCTTTTTAAAGACGCTCTCCGCGCGGTTGATGTGGTGTGTTTTATAATAGACGCGTCAAACCCGATCACACAGAAAGATCTTCGCATAGCGGCGATGATAAAACACAAACCGTGTTTTCTTTTATTTAACAAATCCGATATCACGCCTCTTTCCAAACGGCGTATGCTGATGCGCCACGCGCGCGAAACTTTCGCCTTTCTTCCCGTACCTAAAATTTTTATGATTTCGGCCGCCAAAAGAAAGGGTGTGGGCAAAGCGGTGCAGGAAATTTTTCTTCTGAAGAAACGTTCTGCCGTTGAATTCAAGGGGCTGGACAGAAGAATAAAAAAGCTTGTTGAAGAATCGCGCCTGCATCTTTTTATTTTCATGGCAAAGCAGGTTTCTTTCTCTCCGCCCGTAATTTTTATAAAATACAGGAGTAAAAGAAAGCCGCTGACATCAGCGGACAAAAGATATCTGGAAAGAATGCTCAGGGAGAATTATGAAATTGAAGGTGTGCCGGTAAAAATAAAATGGCAGAAACTGTGAGAACCGTTTTTCTGATTATTGCCGCGTTTGTCGCGGGCTCAGCGCCTTTCGGCTGGCTTTATGTCAAACTGTTTAAAAAGAAGGATCTGAGAAAGCTCGGTTCCGGTTCCACCGGTGCCACGAATGTTTACAGAGCCGCGGGTTTGCCCGCGGCGGTTATTGTTTTTTTTCTGGATATGGCGAAAGGTTTTATTTTCCCTTTTTTCTTCGGGGGAAGTTATGTCCTCAAGATCGCCCTGGGTCTGGCGGTTATACTCGGACACAATTTTTCAATTTTTCTTAAAGGCCGGGGGGGCAAGGGCGTCGCCTCTTCCGCGGGAGTGGCTGCGGCGCTGGCACCTTTCTGCCTGCTGTCAAGTTTCGGTGTGTTTGTGTTTGTTTTTGTTCTCTCGCGTATCATTTCGCTCTCATCTATTATAGCGGTTGGTTTTTTCCCCGTTTTCTGTTTTATATTCGGATTGCCTGCGGAGATTAAAATTTTCGCGATAGCGGCGTTTGTTTTTGTTTTGTTTTCCCACAGGGCAAACATCCGTAGGCTTTTCCGCGGCGAAGAAAAGAGGGTGTCAAAATTAAGATGACAAAGTTCGGCAAAAAAGCAATTTTCAGCGCTCTTTTGCTTTTTTTCACTGTTCATTGTCCATTCTTTACGGCTTCTTCCTATGCCGAATATGACGGGGATTATTTTTCGGTTTATTTTACAAGATATAATACGGCTACACCGCCCTATACCACTGAGGACAACGCAAATAATCTTGCCCATCTTCAGGCGCTTGTGGATCTGATAGACAGCGCAAATTCCACGATAGACGTCGCGACTTATGAGCTGAATAATTCCACCATTGTTGCCGCCTTAAAGGCCGCTGAAGACAGGAGCGTGACGATAAAGATAATATATGACGCGGGAAATTATGACGCCGGCCATGATAACGTGGCTGTCGCGACTCTTTCGGGTAGTGTGCATAAATCCAGGTATTCGGACAATTTTTTATCACACAACAAATATATGATTGTGGATTCAACGAGGATATGGACGGGTTCCACTAATTTTACGCCGGAGGGTTTCGGCTCCAACACGAATAATTCCATTCTTCTCAGGGATTGTCCGGGGCTTATAGCAAATTACCAGCAGGATTTTAATGAAATGTGGATCAATACGGGTAGTGCTAACAAGACCTCTCACGGGGGAAGCTATACGGTTAACGGTGTTTCAATTCAGAATTATTTTTCGCCCAAAGATTTTTCTGTTTCAAATCATCTTAAAACGGAAGTTTCGGGGTCGTCAAAAAGCGTTCTTTTTTTGATAACTTTCGGAATAACACAAAGTGACTTGTTAAACACGATGTATAGCAAATGGGACACATTCCGTACTGACGGAAACGGCGTTTTGGAGGGTGTCATATGGAAGACCGGCCGCGCACCTTACACGACATGGGATCCGGTGGGACTGGATGTGAGA
>JAYEJT010000077.1:0-2770 GCA_034660675.1 Elusimicrobiota bacterium | reverse complement strand
GGGCAACAGGGACGGTTCCTGCGGCTGAAAGTCCGCCGGTAGGCGCGATTGAGAGATTCGGGTTATGAGCAATTTAGTTCCGGTTCAGCTTAGTGAGAAAGAATTGGATTTTGTGGTATCGCATTTTGCGATACCATCTAAAAAATCTTTTGGCGGGTATTTGCCCTTTGCTTTTACCGAACAGGGGGTGGCGATGTTGTCCTCAGTATTAAACAGTGAGCGGGCGGTAATGGTCAACATCAGCATAATGCGGGTGTTTTCGAAGCTGAAAGAATTGGCCCTCAGCCACAGTGAATTATTGAGGAAAGTTGAGGCGCTGGAAAGAAAATACGGCGAACACGATAGACATATCGGGGTTATTTTTGCTACACTAAAGAAGATGCTGACTTTGCCTAAGCCGAAGCTGAAAGTGCGCCGCTGCAAGTCTGCATCCGCCGTGGCGTGAAGACGGGGAAAATGGGATTTTAATGAAGAATAAAAACATAATCAAAACTTTGCTGAAGGGAATGAGGGCCGCCCCTGCTTTTGCTTTGGGGAGGCGTGCTCTATGAGCAATCTGCTACCGGTTGAGATTATAGCGAGCAAGATATTTCTGATTCGCGGCCAGAAGGTGATGATCGACAGGGATTTGGCTGAGCTTTATGGCGTTTCCACAAAAAGGCAGTCAAGAGAAATATTGAGCGGTTTCCTGAAGATTTCATGGTTAAGCTAACGAATAAAGAAAAAAAAGAACTGGTCACAAATTGCGACCGGTTCAAATTATTAAAACATTCCACGGTAAAACCAAAGGCGTTTACGGAGAAAGGGCTTTATATGTTGGCCGCCATCCTGAAAAGTCCGCGGGCAGCACAAACAACGATAACCATCATTGATACTTTTGCGAAACTTCGGAAATTGACAAGAAATATAAAAGAACTTTCTGCGACCGGAGACAAGGATACTCAAAAACAGATTATGAGGGAAAGCGGATGTTTGGCAGCTGAAATCCTTGATGAGGGGTTGAAAACCACCGGCAGTGAAACGTCTATTGAAGTCAACTCCGCTGTGTTGAAACTGAAGCACACAATCAAAAAAAGAAGAAATGAGAATTTTCGGGAAATTGAAAACTCTGCGGGGAATAGTGATGTGGTCAATAGAAATCGTCCCTATTTTTTTTCTTGTGCATAAAATGAGCGAAAGAATAATAAAGAATCTGCTTAAAAAAATTAAAACCGAATATCGGCCTGAAATGATAATTCTTTTCGGCTCGTCTGCATCGGGAAAAATAATGCCCGGTTCGGATGTTGATATTTGCCTGGTAAAAAAAACAAAACTTCGCTGGCATCTTCGCGCAAAGAAAGTAAGGGAAATTTTTCTGGATAATTATCTTGTGCCGATGGATTTTATTGTTTATACTCCGGGGGAATTTAACAAGTTTAAAAAGGACAAAATGTCATTTTTAAGCGAAATTCTAAATAAAGGTAAGGTCATGTATGATGCAAAAAGCTGTTAAAAAATGGTTTGAAATTGCCGATAGAGATTTTAAAAGCGCTAAGGCTCTTGCGGAAAAAGAGCTTTTTGAAACAGCCCTTTTTCATAGTCAGCAAGCGGCGGAAAAATACTTAAAGGGCTTTTTGGTGAATGCAAAAAAGCAGTTTCCTAAAGTCCATGACCTTGTTTACCTTGTCAAGGAAAGTGAGAAAGAAGACAAAGGTTTTAAGGAAATAGAGTCCGATGCGTTTAATCTTACGGATTTTGCCGTGATGTACAGATATCCGCTGGATAAGAAAATTAGGTTTACTGCTGGCGATTGTAAAAGGGCAATCGGGGGAGCCCAAAGAATAAGGGATTTTATCCTGAAAAAAGTGGAAAAGTAAATGACTGAAAGAAAATATGGCGAACACGATAGGCATATCGGGGTTATATTTGCTACACTAAAAAAGATGCTGACTTTGCCTAAACCGAAGCTGAAAGTGCGCCGTGGCGTGAAGACGGGGAAAATAGGATTTTAATGAAAAAGCAAAAAATAATTAAAACACTGCGGGCAACAGGGACGGTTCCTGCGGCTGAAAGTCCGCCGATAGGCGCGATTGGGAGATTCCGGGCATGAGCGCTTTAGTTCCGGTTGAAATTATTGCGAAAAAGATTTATCTTATTAGAGGCGAAAAGGTAATGCTTGACAGGGATTTGGCTGAGCTTTACGGTGTAGAAACCAGAGTTTTGAACCAGGCGGTAAGGCGTAATATAAAAAGATTTCCCGAAGATTTTATGCTTTCATTGTCGCGCTCTGAAATTATGAACTTATCACAAATTGTGATAAGTTCCAAAATAAAGCACGCCCCTAATGTTTTTGCTTTTACAGAGCAGGGAGTGGCCATGCTGTCTGGCGTGCTTAACAGCGGCAAGGCAATATCCGTTAATATCGCGATAATGCGGGCGTTTGTTAAGGTGCGGGAATATTTAGCGACGCACAAGGATGTGTTGAAAAAACTTGTGGAGCATGACACGCAGATAAAATCAATAGTTAGAACGATAAATAAACTGTTGCTGCCTCCGCCTGTAAAAAAAACGGGAAAAATGGGATTTTAATGAAAAAGAAAAATATATTTCAAACTCTGCGGGCAACAGGGACGGTTCCTATTGCTTTTCTGAGACGTTGCGTTGTTGTCACAATGTCAAGCACCGTCCCCGAATACCCATTAACGATTTTTTTGTCAGATTGCTGGATAGAAATCATTTAACTACAATTATTTTTCCGTTATCCTTGATATCATCATCCACATGAAGGTGA
>JAYEJT010000076.1:0-14212 GCA_034660675.1 Elusimicrobiota bacterium | reverse complement strand
AATATTTAAAGACCCTGTGATAACAGCGGCAGCAATAGACCGCCTTGTGCATCACTGCGTAATACTTGAATTAAATGTTGAGAGCTTTCGTATGACAGAAGCAAAAAAAGCTAATCTGCCCCGGCGGTAGACGGGAAATATTATCGGTACAAGGGGGTGATGCTACTGATTTTTTGAGATTCAAACGTTGAGAACGCTGACTGCGGATATAAAAGGTCGGGGGAGAATGCTTTAAATGGGGAGGTTTATGGCAATAAAACAAAGCTGAATTTAACAAAATGAACCTAAAATGCTTTAATAAAGAGGTTTTTTGATGATTAGGAAATAACCGGAATTATAATTGTCGCTGAACCCTAAGAATAATTGTCGTTAAACAATTGGGCCAGGGTATAGAAATTCCGGAATCGGAGAAACGGATAGAGGAAATGAAATCGTTAGTTAAAGACGGTAAATGTGGTGGATGTGGAAAACGGAAAGATTATTTTTTCCGCTAATGAGGATTGTTATTCGGAAAGGGATATTGAAAAAATGACGACCCTGATTGTGGAGAAAATCCCTCAAAAATTTGAATAATGTGTTCAATTATGAAGATAAAACAGGAGGATTATATAAAATGAAGAAACACAAAATTGCTGTTATAGGCGGAGACGGAACGGGGCCGGAAGTTGTCGCGGAGGGGCTGAAAGTTCTTGAGGCGGCCTCAAAAAAATTCGGTTTTGAATATGAGACAACGATGCTGGACTGGGGCGGCGAAAGGTATATGAAGACGGGCAAAATGATGCCTGACGACGGAATAGAGATGCTGAAAAAATTTGACGTTATATATTTGGGCGCTGTCGGGCATCCTGAAGTGAAACCCGGTATCCTTGAGAAAGGTCTGCTGCTGCGTATGAGATTTGAGATGGAACAGTATATCAACCTGCGGCCCGTGAAACTTTATCCCGGTGTGTGGACGCCGATAAAGGAAAAGGGGCCCGAAGAGATAGATTATGTCGTTGTGAGGGAGAATAACGAAGGCCTTTACACAGGCATGGGCGAATTCAGGAACAAGGGCACCAAAGACGAGGTCGCTATTCAGACTTCATACAACACGAGGGGCGGTGTTGAGCGCTGCATAAGATACGCTTTTGAATTAACGCGTAAAAGGAACAAGAAAAAACAGCTCACCCTCTGCGGAAAAACGAATGTTCTCACATATGCGTGGGATCTCTGGGAAAGAACATTTTACGAGGTGGCGAAAGAATTTCCGGATGTTCAAACGGATTACGCCCATGTTGACGCGACATGCATGTGGATGGTGAAGAACCCCGAATGGTTTGATGTCATCGTCACGGACAACATGTTCGGCGACATAATAACCGATCTTGCGGCAATGACGCAGGGCGGTATGGGAATAGCGGCCGGAGGCAACATAAACCCCGAAGGCGTGAGCATGTTTGAACCCATAGGCGGTTCGGCGCCGAAATACACCGGAAAAAATGTTATCAATCCTCTTGCCGCAATTTCCGCGCTGGGTATGCTTCTTTCGGACATCGGCGAGGAAGAAGCCGCTATCGCTGTTGAGAAAGCCGTGATGACAGCCACAGCCGGAAAAATAAAATCCATGTCCGCCGGAAAGATGGGTATGGGAACGTCCGAAGTAGGCGATTACGTAGCAAGCCTGATATAAACAAAAATGGGAGGGCCGTTTATGGATATTAATGAAGTGAATGCAAAAGTGTTGGCAGAGAATGTAAAAGTAAAAAATATTCTCAATGAGCTCCACAGGGTTGTCGTCGGTCAGGATGCTCTGCTTGAAAGGCTGCTCATAGGGATTTTTACGCACAGTCACATTCTTGTGGAAGGCGTGCCGGGGTTGGCTAAAACTTTATCGGTGAGTACTCTTGCCAAGAGCCTTAACATGGATTTCAACAGGATACAGTTTACGCCGGATCTTCTGCCGGCGGACATAATAGGCACCCAGATCTATCATCCCGCAGAGGGCAAGTTTTCGGTGAAAAAAGGGCCGGTGTTCGCGAATTTTATTTTAGCCGACGAAATAAACCGCGCGCCCGCAAAAGTCCAGTCGGCTCTTCTTGAATCCATGCAGGAAAGGCAGGTGACGATAGGCGATACCACGCACAAACTGCCGTTACCTTTCTTCGTGATGGCCACGCAGAACCCGATAGAGCAGGAGGGTACATATCCCCTTCCGGAAGCACAGATAGACAGATTTATGATGAAAGTTGTCATAGGTTACCCCGGCATAGAAGAAGAGAAAGCCATCATAGAAAGGGTGGGAATAAAAAAACTTCCGGAAGTGAACGGGGTTGTCAGGAAAGAGGACGTTGACGCTATACAATCGCTCATTTCTCAAATATACATTGATGATAAGATCAAGAGTTACTGCGTGAATCTGGCCTCTTCCACAAGGAATCCTGAAAATTTCGGTTTAGAAAAATTCAAAGCTCTTCTGGCATGGGGCGTGTCGCCGAGAGCGACGCTTCATCTTGTTGCTGCTGCCCGCGCAAAGGCTTTTATTGAAGGGCGCGGTTTTGTTATACCGGAAGACGTAAAAGATGTCGCCAAAGATGTGTTCCGTCACAGGATCATCCTCAGTTATGAGGGTGAAGCCGAAAGCATGACATCCGATAAAATAATAACCGAGCTTCTTGCCGCCGTTGAAGTGCCGTAGAAAAATATTCCGGCACACAGTTGTCGTCGTTGTGTGATTATGATTAACGAGCAAGAGATATTAAAAAAAGTTCTGAAAATAGAGATTCACGCGAAATTTTTCGCCCAGCAGCTTTTTACGGGCAAATACGCTTCCTCTTTTAAGGGCAAGGGGATAGAGTTCTCGGAGGTGCGGCCCTATGCGCCCGGCGATGATGTGAGAAGTATAGACTGGAACATCACCGCCCGCATGAATTATCCGTATGTTAAGGAATTTACCGAAGAGCGGCAGCTTTCTGTGATTTTTATGCTCGACATAGGCGCTTCAATGCTCTTTGGGACGTCGGATAAATTAAAAAGAGAATTTGCAACGGAGGTGGCCTCTCTCCTGGCCTGGACTTCCGCGAGAAACGGTGACAAGGCGGGGCTGATTCTTTTCAGCGGAGGCATTGAAAAATATATTCCGCCGAGAAAGGGCCGGTTTCACATAATGAGGATAATAAGGGAGATGCTTTATGCCGAGCCCGAAGACCGCGGTTCGGATATTCAGGGCGCTCTTGAATTCGCGTCCAAAGTTTTCCGGAAAAGGAGCATAATTTTTCTTTTCAGCGATTTTTTCAGTTTTGACAGCGCCGCCAAGCTGCGCATATTGTCTTTGAGGCACGATATCGTTGGTTTAAGAGTGACGGACAGGGCGGAAGAAACGCTGCCGGAATGCGGTATGACCGGGGTAAAAGACAGCGTGAGCGCACAGAGCTGCTTCGCGGATTTTTCCTCTCCTGTGTCAAGGCGGATTTTCGCCAGGCGTGTGGCGGCGGAAGAACGTATGATAGGTTCTCTCTTTAGTTCCGCCGGCTGTGATCTCCTGAAGCTGAAAACAGACGAAGATTACATCCCTCCGCTGCTTAATCTTTTTAGAACACGCTCGAGAAGAAGATGAAAAGATCTGTTCTTTTTTTTATTGTTTTTTCTTTGACCGCGCGGAGCGCTTATGCCTCCGCAACTGCCGCAGTCAGCTTGAGCCCTTCTTCAACACACACGCTCATAGGTGAGGCGTTTGCTCTGAAAGCGGTGATAACAAAAGAGGCCGGAGAGAAAGTGGAAAGAATAATCCTTCCCGTGATGAAGAATGCGCGGTTTTCTGTCATAAAACACACAGAAGGAGCAAAGGACGATGAGGTGTATTTCGAATTGCGTTTTTTTGACCTCGGAGAGACGCAGGTTTTGTCTCCGGAATTTGTTGTTTCAAGCGCTGTTATAAGAGGAAAACCGTTTAAGGTGTTTGTCAGAGGACGCCTGGATGAGGCGGAAAAGGAGATAAAAAAGCTGCGGCCTCAAAGAAGGGGCGCGTTGCCTTTGCCGGTTCTGTTTGCGGCAGCGGCGGTTATTGCATTGGCGGCATATTATCTGCTGAGGAAGAAAAAGGCTTTTGCTGTTCTTCCCGAACCCATAAGCGCGGAAGAGTGGTACAGGTCAAGTCTTGGCGCGCTGGACAGAAATGTTCCTGCCGATGAATTGCTTGACGGCTTATCTGACACGTTCAGGATCTATATTGAAAAGAAATGTGGTTTTCCAGCACTATTTCTGAACACGAGCGAAATAGAAAAAGAGCTGAAAGACAGAGCCTTCGGTTCGGAGGAAAGAATGAGATATGTTTCTTTCCTGCGTTCGTGTGACCTTGCGAAATTCGCCGCGAAGAATTTTGCGGCCGGAGAGATTGAGAAACTTTTTAAAGATGCGTATTCTTTTATTGGAATCGGCGGGGCGGGAAAATGAAGTTCCTTAATCCTGTCTTTTTTATTTTTCTGCCGCTTGTGCTTTTGTGCCTGTGGGTGACGGTCAGAAAAAAAGAAAGCGCGACCGTGTATTATTCAAGAGCAGACGCTCTGAAAAAATGGGGGTTGGCAAGTTCCCTGCCTCAAATCGGACGGTGGTTTTATTTTGCCGCGGTGGCAGCGGCTTTTATTGCTTTGTTGAGGCCGGCAAAAGGCATAATAAGGAAGGAAGAGGTGAAAAACGCCAGAGATATTTTTATCGTTATGGACACATCTTTGAGTATGAACGCTGTTGATTTGAAACCAAACCGTCTGGAAGCGGCTAAAAAGAAAGCCCTGGAATTCATCAAGAAAAGGAACTTTGACAGAATGGGTCTGGTCGTTTTCGGCGGAGCAGCCGCAATCCAGTGCCCGCTGTCGTTTGACCGCAAAGCGGTTTTGCGGCTCGTCGGTGAAATAAAAGCCGGTATGACAGGTGAGAACGGCACAGCCATAGGCGACGGGCTGGGGGTGGCCGTGAGGCATCTGGCGAAGAGCCGGTCTGTTTCAAAAATTGTCATTCTTCTCACAGACGGAGCGAATAACAGCGGTGTGGTATCTCCGGATATGGCCGCGGAGTTTGCGAAAAACATAGGAATAAAAATATATGCCATAGGTGTCGGCGCCCGCGGAAAGGCGGAGATTCCCATTGAGCACCCTGTTTTCGGAAAGGTGATGGGGAGAATAGAAGATGAACTCAACGAACCGCTGCTTGAAAAAATAGCCGGGGCCACAGGAGGTAAATATTACAGAGTTTCGTCGGGTAAGGGTCTGGGTAATGTCTATACGGAAATAGACAGCATGGAGGAGACAAAAATTCTTTCAAGCTCTTTTCTTGAGTACAGAGAATACACGTCTTTTTTTATGAATACGGCGTTTTTCCTTTTTGTGACGGCTTTTGTTTTAAAGTTTGCGGCGGTAAGGAGTATTCCGTAAAATGATATGGGATAATCCGAAAATGCTTCTGGCTCTGGCAGCTTTGCCGTTTGTAGCGCTTTTTTTTGTTTTTGAATGGCGGGCGGCGGGAAAAAGATGTTTTTTGTACGCAACCCCCCGGCTTTTTGAAAAACTCACCTCCCGCCGGAAAAGAGCCGCCGTTTTCGGAAGGATGTGCGTCACGCTGGCTTTTGCTTTTTTTATAACGGCTCTCGCCGGGCCCCGTTGGGGGATTGTTTCAAGAAAAGTGGAGGAAAAATCAAGTTCGGTGATGATAGCTCTTGACGTGTCGGCGAGTATGTTTTGCGAGGATATAAAACCCACCCGTTTCAAGGCGTCAATAGCTAAGATCAAATATCTTCTTTCGCTGCTTCATTCCGAGCGGTTCGGTATCACCGGGTTTGCGGGAAGGGCGTTCACTATTTGTCCTCTCACCGGGGATATTTCGGCGGTGAGGATGTTTCTTGACGAACTGGGCGCAGGCGAGATACCTTACCCGGGCACAAACATAGCAGACGCTCTTTCCAAGGCAGCTGAAAGTTTCACGGATGGCGCAAATTCCAAAGCGATCATTCTCCTCACCGACGGCGAAAATCTTCAGGGTAATCCGTCATCCATAATAAAAGAGCTGAAGGGGATAAAGGTTTTTGTTATAGGTATCGGTACGCCCGAAGGGGAGCCTATTCCCGTAAAAGATGAAAACGGGAAAGTGACGGGCTACAAAAAAAACGAAAAAGGCGAAACTGTCATAAGCAGAAGAGACGAGACGCTGCTTTTGCAGATAGCCAATTCCACCAAGGGCCGTTACTATCCTTTTAATGCCGCCAACAGGGATATAGAGCAGATTGCGGATGCCGTCAATTCAATGGGAAAGGATTCTATGGGCGAGTCTTTTTCCTCGTCAATGGAGAAGAAATATCATATTCCTCTCGCAGTTGCGCTGCTGCTGATGATCACGGATTTTCTTTTGCCCTTTGTAACGCTCAAAAAAACCTTTCTTGACTTTATTCCTCCCTCGCTCATGATTTTTCTTTTTATTGCCATGCCTGTTCAGGCGGATGAGATTTCACGCGGCAACAGAGCGTTTAAAGACAGGGATTTTTTTAAAGCGGAGAAATTCTACAGGGAGGCTCTTAAAAAGAAAGCTTCAGCCGCCGCATACTATAATCTCGGCAACACTTATTATTTTATGCAGAAAAACGATGACGCGGAAAAAAATTACAGGAAAGCCGCCACTTTCGGGAATCCGAAGCTGGAAGAGGATCTGTTTTACAATATGGCGAACAATCGCTACAGAAAAGGTGATATCAACGGGGCAATAGATTTTTACAGGCGTGTGCTGAAAAAGAATCCGCTTACTTTGGACGCTCTGCACAATCTTGAGATTGCGCTGCGGAAAAAATCAGGCAAGGGGAAAGACGGCAAAAAAGACGGGGAGAAAGACAAAGAAGGCGGTATGTCGGAAGATGAGCTGCGGCGGGCTCTGAATCTGCTGGATGATGTGGAAAAAAACAGCAGGAAGAAACAGGAAAAGCGGAAGATGCCCGCGCTGAAAAAAGACTGGTAATGAAAGCCATTAAATATCAATCAAGGCAGACAGCATCCGTAGACGGACGCTCATGTGTGCGGTCTGCCGTAATCAGGTTTTCAGCGCTTGCTTTGTTGATTTTCGGCTTCACCGGGGTTATTAGCGCCGCAGATTTAAATATAACTTCGGAGGTGTCGTCAAAAAGCATAGGGCTCAATGAGCAGCTTACGCTCACGATTTCCGCCACGGGACATGGCGCGCGTCTTCCGGGAATGAAACTTCCCGCGCTTTCCGATTTTGACGTGTATTCTTCGGGAACATCGCAGAACGTGTCTTTTGTCAACGGAAAAATTTCTTCTGTCCATGAGAACAATTATATTCTTGTCCCCAAAAAAACCGGAAAGCTGACAATCCCCTCGTTTCAGATAACTTATAAGGGAAAAACCTACACGACCGAAGTCATAAGCGTAGAGGTGCATCAGGATTCGCTCACATCCGCGGGCGGGAGCAGTGAGAAACCGCGGAAGGAATCTTTCTGGATCGAACAGAGACTTGATAAAAAAGTCTGTTACACAGGAGAGCCGGTTTATTACACATTTATTTTTTATGCCGATAGAGGGTTGCGGCAGAATCCGGCTTTGTCCCTTCCTCCTTTTCACGGATTTCTTAAAGAGGATTTGCCTCCGCCCAGGCGTTATAACAAAGTCATAGGCGGGAAAAATTATTCCGTGACGGAGATAAAAAGCGTTATTTTTCCGGTGAAGAAAGGCGCGTTTTCATTTGTTCCCGCCCGGCTTGAAATTGTGGAATCCAGTTTTCCCGGCGGCGGCAACGACTTTTTTTCGGGGTTTTTTAGAGGAGGGCGGAGGAAAATCCTTAAAACGGAACCTCTGCGGCTGGAGGTGAGAGCTCTTCCCAAAAAGGGAAGGCCTGATAACTACAGCGGGTCTGTCGGAAAATTTTCCATAAGTGGCGCGACAGATAAGAAAAGTCTCCGCGTTGGCGAGGCCGTAAATCTCAGTGTTAAGATCACGGGAGAAGGCAACATAAGTTCGATTAACGAACCGGATTTTCCGAGGCTGACGAATTTTAAACGCTATGACATTATTTCATCACAGCAGATAAGCAAGAATAACTATAAAATTACGGGAAGCAAAACATTTCAGGTTGTTCTGGTGCCGCGTGTTGCCGGAGAGCAGATCATTCCGGGGGTGGAATCCGCATATTTTGATCCGTCCTCCGGGAAATATGAGAAAATCCGGACAAAAGAAATCAGGCTAAATGTAAAAAAAGCCGCTATTTCCGCTTCACCGGGGTATGAAAATCCTCCCGCGGCGGGCTCTGCCGCGTTTAAAGAACTCGGAAGGGACATCAGATACATCGCTCCCGCGCGATGCAGGGGTAAGAAAAGCAATTTTGTCTCGTCTAATTTTTCAATTTTGCAGATTATACCTCTTCTTCTTTTTCTTATAGTGACGGCGGTAAAGCACAGAATTGCCGAAAGACTGATCCCGGCTGCCGCCCTGACGCGGCACAGGGCTTTTGCCCGCGCTTCGGGAGTCATTTCTAATTTACCTTCACACAGAGGCCTGCTTTGCGGGGGGGTGGAATCCGCGCTGTTTAATTTTGTCAGGGAAAAAACGAATACGGAAAAAAACATTTCTGTGGAACATATTTTGAAAGAAAAAAAAGTGCAGGGTAAGCTTCGCGCGGAACTCGCCTCTTTTGTGCGAAAATGCCAGAGTGAGAGATTTTCGCCTGCCGGAGCGGGTATGCAACCGGATGAAATGAAGCGGGAGGCTTTGGCTCTTCTAAAGAAGCTGAAAAAACATTTATGAAAAACATCAAATCATCGCTTTGTGTTAATTCGCTTTATTCGTTTAAATTAGTTCACGTTATTATTTTTGCGGTGTCCTTATTTGTTTTTGCGCCGTTTGCGTCGGCGGATGCCGGAGAAGATTTGTATAAGAAAAAAGACTGGAAAGGGGCTCTTGAATTTTACAAAGGTATTATAGATTCGGGGCAGGGCGGCTGGGAAGAATATTATAATGTGGGAAACTGTTTTTTCAGAATGGGTAAATATCCCGAAGCCCGGCTTTATTATTTTCGCGCAAAGAAGATCAGCCCCCGTCAGGATGATATAGATTATAATTTGAAGGTTGCGGTAGAGAAGCTCGGTGTTCAGGAAACGCCTGAAAGTGTTTTATCCGTTTTTGCGGATTTTTTCACTGAAAGTGAGTTCAAGGCGGCGGCCACTTTTTTAACGTGGCTCTTTTTCGCGTTGGCGGTGATGTGGGTTTTAACAAAACGCGAATTCGTTCTTTGGACCGCCGCCGCGCTTTTTGTAATTGACGCTTTTGCATACGGGGTTCTCTATGCTAAAATGAGAGGCGGTCCGGATAAAGGTTTCGGAATCGTTATGCGGGAGGCGGGTATGCAGAGCGGTCCGGGCGGGTCATATAAGGTGATAGCGTCGGTGCCGGCGGGTATGCTAACCGGTATTTATGATGAGGAAGACGGCTGGTTTTTTGTGAGAGTGGCCGGGTCCAGCGGATGGATCAGAAAAAACGCTCTTGAAAAAATAGAATAAATTTCAGTGAAATAAAAAGCAGCGAGTTGATTTAGGAGGACAAAGTGGTAAAGATCAGTAAAGTGACGGCCAGGCAGATTTTTGATTCAAGGGGTAACCCGACGGTGGAGGCGGATGTTAAACTTTCCGACGGTTCCTTCGGCCGCGCGGCTGTGCCTTCGGGCGCTTCAACCGGCGTGCATGAGGCCCTGGAGCTGCGCGACGGGCGAAAGGCATATAAGGGAAAAGGCGTTCTCAAAGCGGTGGCGAACGTTGCTAAAATAGCAAAATGCGTTAAGGGCATGGACGCTATGAATCAGAGAAAAGTGGATGAAGCGATGATAGCTCTTGACGGCACAGCCAAAAAAAAGAAATTCGGCGCTAACGCTATTCTGGGCGTGTCTATGGCCGTGTGCAGAGCGGCGGCAGCTTCAAAGAAGAAACCTCTTTATAAGCATCTGCGGAGCCTGTTCACCGGAAAACTCAAAGGCTGGGTCATACCCGTTCCCTATATGAATATTTTGAACGGCGGTTCACACGCTGACAACAATGTGGACATACAGGAATTTATGATAGCGCCCGTTGGGGGAAAAACTTTTAAAAAAAGGATGCAGATGGGCTCCGAGATTTATCACACGCTCAAAGCCATTTTGAAAAAAGAAGGCCTTTCTACATCCATCGGCGACGAGGGCGGTTTTGCGCCGAATCTGAAGGAAAACGAGGATGCGCTCAGGTATATAACCAGAGCGATAAAGGAAGCCGGCTATAAACCCGGCAAAGATGTGTGCATAGCCCTGGATCCTGCTTCTTCTGAATTTTACAAAAAAGGCCGTTATGTCCTTGAAGGGGAAAAGAAACGCAAAGCGCTGAATGTGGCTTCGCTGATTTCTCTTTACGGCGGATGGGTGAAGAAATACAACATCGTTTCCATAGAGGACGGTTTCGCCGAGGATGACTGGACGGGCTGGATAGAGGCCACAAAAAAACTTGGTAAGAAAATACAGCTTGTGGGCGACGATCTTTTTGTCACGAATGTTAAACGCCTTGAAAAAGGGATATCATCCCGCGCGGCCAATTCCATTCTAATAAAACTTAATCAGATAGGAAGCGTCACCGAAACGCTGGATGTTATAAACCTCGCTTATAAAAACGGTTATACGGCTTTTGTTTCGCACCGCAGCGGAGAAACTTCGGATAATTTTATAGCGGACCTCACCGTCGCGGTGAATGCCGGACAGCTCAAGAGCGGCGCTCCAGCCCGCGGCGAGAGGCTGTCCAAATACAATCAGCTCCTGAGAATTGAGGAAGAGCTCAAAGCGTAGAATGCGCGGTAAGCGGCATTGCCTGATCCTCATGGGGCGGTTGGCCGGATGAATGATGAGCAGAAAAAAAAGCTGTTCTATCTGCTGGCCGCGGTGGTTTTTATCGTGTCCGTCTTCGGGAATCAGCATTTCAGAAGGCTCCTCATATACAGAAAGAATAAGAAAATTCTTCAGCTGAAAATAGCCGGGCTCGAGAAGAAAAACGCTGCTTTGAGAAAACAGCTTGAGATGTTCGAGAAACATCCCGAAAAAGCGTATTATAAAATTGCCCGCGAAGAGTTTGGAATGATAGAGCCCGGTGAAATCAAATACCGTTTTATTGATTCCCGCGAAAAATAAAGTATAATAATTTCGAGTTTATCAGGTTTTGCGCCTGTCAACTATCGGCTTTTGCGCGTTAGCGGGGGAGTGTTGGAATTGGCATACAAAGCGGACTTAAAATCCGCTGCTCGAAAGAGATTGAGGGTTCGAGTCCCTCCTCCCCCAAAAAACGGACTTTTTAGAATTTTATTCTCTGCCGCTGTAACGGGCTTCGTTGTCATCTTCAGGAGAGATGAAGGATGTTTTGTAGGTTTTCCCGTCGGTGACAATTTTAATTGTGCCGTCTCTGTCAGTTCTGTATACGAGAGAGCCGTAACTGTCTAATTTTTTCAGCGTGCATCTGTTGGGATGACCCCATGTGTTCTGGCCGACGCAGATGACGGACACGATCGGCTGGGCCCAATCAAGGAACCAGTTGTATGTCAGAGAGTTTTTGGAACCGTGATGTGAAACTTTTAAGAATGTGCATAAAAGATCATCTTTAAAGTAACGCACAATTTTTTTACCGGCCTGTTTTTCGGCATCGCCCGTGAAGAGAAAGGAAACGTCTTTGTATGTCAGCTTGAAAACAACGGAGTTTTCGTTGGTGGGAGAGCCTCCGCCCATTATGTATTTTCTCGGAGGGCTCAGCACTTTGATTTTGCAGTCTCTGTCCCAATTCAGCATGTCGCCTGCGTGAACCTCTATCAGATTTATATCTTTCTGTTCGGCTATCTCCATTATTAGTTCGTAATCCTCTTCCGAGGCGGGAAAACCCGAGTCCACAAGGGTGCCGACATCAAATGCTTTCACAACGTGCCGTACGCCGCCTATGTGGTCGCTGTGGGGGTGGGTCATAACAATGTAATCTATGTATTTTATGCCCATTTTTTTGAGGAAGGGAACAACGATCGTGCTGCCCGCGTCAAATGGATTCCATCCTATACCGCCTGAACCGGCGTCCACGAGAACTTTTTTGCCGTTGGGAAGCTCTATGAGAGAGCAGTCCCCCTGACCGACATCAATAACGGTCACGGTGAGAATTTTTCCGGCTCTTTTTTTTGAAGGTGCCGCGCTTAAAGGAGGCACGAGCAGCAAAAAGGCAGCCGCGTATATTTTTATAAATGTCCTCATGCTTTAAGTGTAGTAATTTAGCTCTTGAAGAGTAAAGGGGTTTATTTTGTTCTGCGTCGGAATTCCGAGCACACAACCGCGCAGGCGAGGCCCGCATTCAGAGATTCGGCGCTGCCGAAAGAGGGTATTGATATTTTTACGTTCGCAAGAGCCCTGATTTCATCAGGTATTCCTTTTGATTCGTTTCCCGTGATTATGACTCCCCTATGAGAAAGTTTCGTTTTATATATGCTGTCTCCGTCAACAACCGTTGCGTAAACGGGTATTCCGGCTTTGCGGGTTTCATCGAGAAAAGTTTCAGGGTTTGTGTAATGCACTTTCACCCTGAAAGCGGATCCCATCGCGGCGGCAATGGCCTTGGGGTTGTATATGTCACAAGTGTCTGATGAACAAACAACGTTTTTTATGCCGAACCAGTCCGCTGTGCGGACAATGGAGCCCATATTGCCGGGATCTCTCACGCCGCAGAGGGCGAGGGTCAGTTCGTTTTTTAGTTCCGTTACAGAAAGTTTGTGCAGGGGTTTGTGCGCGCAGGCAAGAATTCCCTGGGGGGTTTTCATGGAGCTCATTTTGGCGAATTCAGAGGTGTTCACCAGGACAGAGGGATGGTTTATGCCGTCGAATTTTTTAACGGCGTAAACGGAATGCGTCTTGACGCTTGAAGAGAGAAGCTCCCTGACCGCTTTAACGCCTTCAACGACAAAAAGATCGTGTTCGTTCCTTACTTTCTTGTTTTTCAGCGCGCGGATAAGCTGCATTTCTTTTTTGCTCATAGAGAGGATTGTATCACAAAAGCGCTCTTTCCCGCAATAACAATGTAACATAACTGAAGTTTTGTCATAATTGCTTGTCCTTGCAATGGCTCCGTCAATATGATTTAATTTTTGCAGCGGAGGAATGATGAAGCACATAGACATTGATAACTGGAAGAGAAAAAAACATTTTGAATTTTTCAGCGCCATGGATTATCCCCAATTCAGCCTCTGCGCCGATGTTGATGTCACCGTTACCCGTGAATATGTGAAAAAAAACGCCGTTTCTTTTTTTAAAGCGGTGTTGTATATGGCGACCTCAGCCGCCAACGAAGTGCCGGAACTAAGACAGAGAATACGCGGAAAAAAAGTCGTGGAGCATGATGCTGTTCATCCGTCTTTCACGATGCTGGGGGAGAATGAGATTTTCAGCTATTGTTTTGTTGAATACTGCGGGGATTTTTCCGAATTTGCAAAAAGAACGGCTATGGCTATGAAAAAGACGGAAGAAAATCCGGGAATAGAGAACCCCGAACGTGACGATCTTCTTTACATCACTTCCATCCCGTGGGTTTCTTTCACTAACATAACCCATCCCATACACATGCATCCCGCGGATTCCGTTCCGAGGATTTCATGGGGAAAATTCTATAAAAGAGGGGATAATCTTTTAATGCCGGTGTCGCTTCAGGCCCATCACGCCCTGGTTGACGGCCTTCACAGCGGACGCTTTTACAGCGGTCTGCAGGAGAAACTTGATAATCCGGGTGAAGTGTTAAAATAAATGAACTCTCATTATTTTATAACCCACTGCTCAAAGGAAAAGTCACGGAAAGAGGGGGATATGCCCGCCCTGAAGCGTTATCTGTCGCCGCACATAGAATATGTTTATAAGCAGTCCCGGATTTCGGGGAACGGCTTTCTGATTTTTTCGGGCAGATACGGTTTTCTGGAAGCCGACGAGCCCATACCTTATTATGACAAACTGCTGTTGCGCGGGGATTTTGAAATTATGGGAAGGAAAGTTGACAGTCAGTACAAAAAATACGGTTTTGAGAAGCTCACTTTTTTTCATCAGGACACGGGAAAAGACGTCAAGCTGCTTGTTTACAGGGATTTTATAGAGCGTTTCGCCTGCCGTAACGGCATTGAAGCGGAATTCAAAACACTTACCGACCGTTAAGACAAAACGGGGACGGTTCTGG
>JAYEJT010000075.1:0-2833 GCA_034660675.1 Elusimicrobiota bacterium | reverse complement strand
AGGAACAGACATGGCGCGCTGACGCTTCTGAGGAGCACAAAAAAAGCTGCGCTGAGAAGATGGCTATTCTGACCGAACAGAGGGACGATCTCGCGGAAGAACTCAGTGAGCTTTACGAGGCCATCGCCTCCGGCCGAAAGAAAATAAAACTTTACCGCCAGTTCAAGATGTACAACGACCCGAAATATAAAATCAAAAAATGAGCGCGGGAATTTCCGTTATTGTCGCCGCATATAACCGGCCCCGTCTTTTTAAACTTTGTCTGGAAGCTTTGTCCGGCCAGACTTTCGCGGATTTCGAGCTGATCATCGCGGATGACGGTTCCGGCCCGGAGATAAAAAATATAGCTGATTCTTTCCGCGGCAAAATGAATATTGTGCATGTCCGGCAGGAGGACAAAGATTTCAGAAAAACCATAGCCATAAACAAGGCCGTTAAGGTGTCATCGGGCGACAAACTCTATTTTTTTGACGCCGACACAATTGCTCATCCTTATTACATAAGCAGATCGGCGGATTATATACGCGAGGGGCAGTATATGGTGACAAGGTCGGTGCTTCTTTCTGAAAAAATAGCGTCCTATATTCTGGACAATGATTTCAATCCGCCGGATATCTTTAAGGGTGGCGTCAAATGGAGAATCAGGAAAGACGGTTTTTTCGGAAAGACCCGCTATTGTACCTACGGTTTTCTTCTGTCGCGTTTTGCGGCGGTCATCACGCAGTCCTTTAAGAAAAATTCCAACATGTCGGGCCGCTGCTGGGGCGTTCACAAAAAAGACTATGAACGCGTCAACGGCTACAACAATGATTTTACCGGCGCTTACTGCGAGGATTCCGAGTTGGACGCGAGGCTCTTTAATGCGGGAATACAAAGAAAGCTTGCCACAAACGAAGCAATAAGCCTGCATTTTCCCCACGGCAAAAGTTCCTATTCGGGTGATAACGCCGTCCTTCTGGAAGAGGCGCTGTCGTCAGAGGCGCTTGTCTGCGTCAACGGCTTTAAGCAGATAAAAGACGAGGACATAATTGTTTTGAAATGAATATTCTTATTATGGATTTTGAAAGATGGGACTCCGGTATCACTTCATACGCTCTTGCCTCGGCTGAAGCTTTAAAAGGCCGCGGTCATAAAGTTATTTTCGCGGGTCTCGCCGGAAAAGCGCCTGTCTTGCAGGCGGAAAAGCGGGGAATTGAAACGGCGGAAATATCCTCGGCTGCTTCACTTTTTGCACTGCGCGGAATTATAAAAGATAACGATGTGAAAGTTTTGAATGTTCATGACGGCAAATCTCATGCTCTGGCCTCGGCGGCGAAAATAATTTGTGGCGGCTTGAGGCTTATCAGAACATACGCTGACGCGCGCCCCGTCCGTAAGCACCGGTTTTTGTGGAAACAGACGGATTTTTTTATATCCGCTGCGGAATTTATAAAAGATGATTTTTTGAAAAAGGGTTTGCCGGCTGAAAAAACAGGAGTTGTTTATCAAGGCGCAAATGATGTTCTTCAAAGAGAAGTCAACCCGGCGGTTCTGTCGGGAAAACACAACGTGAGCATTGTCGGCCGTCTGGATCCGGTCAAGGGCCATGATACTTTTATAAGCGCGGCGGCGCTGGTCGCTAAAAGTTTCCCCGATACTTTTTTTTATGTGATAGGCGCTGAAAAAAATGTTAAGATAAATCAGCTTAAAGCGCTTGCGAAAAAATGCGGAGTAAAAAACGTGGCGTTTACGGAGTTTGTCAGAGACGCGGCTGCGTACATGAAATCAAGTGACATAGGTGTTATAGCGTCTTCCGGAAGTGAAGCTGTTTCGCGCGCGGCCGTGGAGTGGATGGCCTGCGGTAAACCTCTTGTGGCGACAACGGCGGGATGTTTGAGTGAACTTGTGGAAGACGGCAAAACCGGTTTGATTGTTGAGACAAATAATTACGAGGCCATGGCTGCGGCGATAGAGAAACTGCTAAAAGCCGCTGATCTGCGCGAAAAAATGGGAAGGGCGGCGCAAAAGCGCGCTGAATCTATGTTTGCTATGGAAAAGTTTGCGGAAGCCACAGAGAATATAATGAGAGGAAAAATATGAAGATAAGCGTCATCGTCATTGTTCTTAACGAGGAGGAACGGATAAGAGCCTGTCTTGAAAGCGTCAAGTGGGCGGACGAGATTATCGTCGTTGACACGGGCAGTTCCGACGGCACTGTTGATATATGCCGGAGATACACTGATAAAATATACAGCTCAAAATGGCTGGGCTTTGGGCCTCTCAAAAACTTTGCCGTTTCAAAAACTTCCAATGAATGGGTGCTGAATATAGACGCGGATGAAAGGGCGTCTGATGATTTGATAAATGAGATTCTTTCGTTGCCACTCACACCCGAAGTTGCCGCGTATAGTATAGCGTTTCATAATTTTTTTATGAAACGCCGTTTGAGATTCGGCGGTCTCGGCGGCGAAAGGCACACCCGCCTGTTTAACAAAAACGCCGCCTGTTTCGGCGACCAAACCGTGCACGAGGCCGTGGAAGTGCGAGGTAAAACCGGGAAACTGAAAGGCCATATAGAACACAGAAGCTATGGGGATCTGGAAGCTTATTTCAAAAAATTCAATATTTACACTTCGCTCATCGCTGGTGAGAAATTCAAAAAAGGAAAGAAATTCCCCCTCACCGCTTTTTTCAGAATACCGTATGAATTCACAATGAGATATTTTTTTAAACTCGGGTTTTTGGACGGGGTTCCAGGTTTTGTATACGCCTCAATTTCGGCTTTCTATGCAGGGGTAAAATATTTCAAACTCTATGAATTGGAAAAAGGCTTAAAAAAATGATTTATTTTGCC
>JAYEJT010000074.1:0-55364 GCA_034660675.1 Elusimicrobiota bacterium | reverse complement strand
AGGAGAGAGGGTCTCATCATAAAACAGTAAACATCTTTTCCCGGCGTTCATCAGATGATAATCAGCCGGAAAAAAAGAAGCCGCCCGCCGGAGGCGGGAATACGCTTCCTCGCTGGATGAAGTTTTCGCGCCCGCGGTAAAAAATACTTCCGAAACCAGCGGTGCTGATAAAATCAGCAGCGCACCTGAAACCATCGCAAATCTGACCGCTGTTAAAAACCGCTTTTTACGGAATGTCAAAGACGCCGGCAACATTACACGCGGTGACGGCCCACCGGCCGGAAAACCGTATATCACGGCGGCCGAGAACCAGAAAACAAGCATTTCGGTGATAGACGGAAAAGCGAATAAATTAGTGACACAGAACGCCGTAACAGCCGCCCCCGCGGCTTTTTTAAAGAGCTCCCGGGAAACAAACGCCTTCCTGACAAGAACGAATATTAGAAAAACCCAGGCGCCCAAACCCGCCAGGCCGGTCTCGGTGAGAATCTGCAGAGGATAAGAGTGGCTGTAACCCGCATGAGCCAATCCCCCTGTTTGCCTGACAAACGAGGCCGGAGCATGGGCACGAAAAAGAATTGAAAAGCTTTCCGGGCCGTAACCGGTCAACGGTTTTTCCCTGAAAACCGCCATGCTCGCAGTGTATCCCTCAAACCTTGAAACGATATCGGCCTCTGACAGATCAAACGCGGAAACGGCTCTTTTAAAAACTCCGGCCGCGAACCCGGGCGCCACGATCAAAGCCCCCGCAAAAATGAGGGCCGCCGCGGCAAGCAGATTCCGTACCGCAATGACACGTGCCCGGCCGGAGGCGGCATCCTTCTTACCGGCAGCAGCAAAGAACAATATTCCCGCGGCACTGCCCGCCCATGAAGCGCGGGAATACGTCATCAAAAGAGCTGTCGCGAAAAATATCAGGTGAACCACGTAAACCCTCTTTGAGAGCGAACAATACAGAGCATACGGGAGCAGCGCCGCCAGCACGCCGCCGTAAAAATTCGGATTCCCGAATGTGGAAGAAATTCTCCCCTGTCCGAAAAAGACCGCCGAGCATGTCAGAAGAACCGCGAGCAGCAGAAAAGACATGTGTCTTTTAACGTCCTTTTCCGGAAAATTCCGCAAGATCCTGAATAACGAAAGACCCGCGAAAAGCGAGAAAAAACCGCTGAAATAATATCTGTAAAGCCCCTTGAAACTGAGCGCGGGATATATTGAAAAAAGAGACAGCAGAAAATAAATTCCCGCCAGAAAATAAACGGGTATTTCCTCTCTATCCGCGGTAAAATCGTCCGTCAGAAAAAAAAGCGGAACAAACATCCAGAAAAGAAAAGCTTTCGGCAAAGCAAAAGAATCATTCAAAAAAGGGAAAAAGGCTACAGGTATCAGAAAAAATAATACGCTCACAAAATTCCGCGAAATCGCGGGACCCAAACCCTTACACGGCATAGTTCCCGGAGTGGAAATTCATTGTTTTGCCCTGCCCTACAGCAGGCGTTCCTTCGCCGATTGCGGCGAAATACGCGCCACAATAAGGTCCACACGGCGGTTTCTGTTCTGCTGCGAGGGGGAAAGGTTAGCCAGCGTCACAATTTCCTTCTGCAGTCTGTCATAGAACTGCGCTTTGATATAATCCTCCTTCGCCGCGAGGATTTCAATTTCAAAATCTTCAAATTTAAGCGCCGTGACCGCCTCCGCCCATTTCCCCGTTCTGTTTTTGAATTCGGTTTTTAATTTCAGACGCTGAAATATCCTGTTATATTTTTTTTCCAGCCCCGCTCTGTAATTAGACGACATGAGACGGATAAGAACCTTGCCCCGGGGATCATTCCTGTATTTTTTATCTAATTTTTTCCGTTTTTCCAGCAATCCGGCATCTATCTTTCTTTTTATCATACGGCTGACTTCATAGAAAAACGCGGAAGAAGAAGTTTTAAGCAGATCTGCGCTCCGGCCTTCAAGCATTTTGTATGTATCGCCGTCTTTTTCAATGTAAGGTTTCTGCTCGGCATAACCGGCTGATGAAAGCCGGTAAGGCGGAAAATATATTTTTCCAATAAGCTGTTTCGCTATCAGTGAGGCCCGCGTAGAGGAAAGATTCCATAACGATGAATATCTGCCCGGGGATTCTGTCTTATCCGCGTGGGCCTCTATCCGCACCTCATTGGGCTGCGGCCGCACGAAAGCCGCAAGATTGGCCAAAGCCGTCAGCGCCGCGGGTTTTATTTCGGCGTCTCCTTTTTCATACATCTTGTCGCCGTGAAAAGAAACAATAAGCCCCCTCTCGTCCACAGCCAGTGAAACATCGTTACCCAGATCTTCTCTGTCTATATACTGCTGCATCTTTGTTTGAAGATTGATCAGCTGCATCTCATTCATAGCGGAAGCCAGGGCAAACATCATGACAAAAAAGATAAGAAGCTGTGTCATGAGGTCACCGTATGTGACCATCCAGCCCGGCGCTGTCGGGCCAACCTGTTCTGTCTCCGACGTCCTTTTTTTCACCATATTATTTTTCTATGATTTTTCTTTCTCTTTTTTTCGGCGGTAGATAAGCTTTGAGTTTAGATTCTATTATTGACGGAATGTCACCGTTTTTCATTGATATTATTCCCTCTATTATTATTTCCTTGATCAGCACTTCATCTTCGCTTTTTCTTTTGAGTTTGCCGGAAACAGGCAGAAATATGATATTCGCCAGAAGCGCGCCGTAAAGAGTTGTAAGAAGAGCCACGGCCATACCGCCGGCAATAGCCGCCTGGTCTTCCAGATTCGCAAGCATCATGATGAGACCCATGATCGTTCCCAACATACCGAAAGCGGGAGCAAATGTCCCCATTGTCAAAAATATCTCCTGCCCCAGCTTGTGCCGTTCGCGCAAAAAAATTATTTCGGTTTCAAGCTCCGTTCTTATCGTTTCAACATCAATGTTGGCCAGAACGAGCGAAAAACCGTGACGGAGAAAGGGGGTGGGTAACTCCTTTATATCCTGCTCAATCGAGAGCATACCCTGTGTCCTGGATTTTTTCGTAAGTCTTACAACGGTATCTATAATTCCCACGGCATCATCATCTTTCTGCATAAAAACCTTTTTGGCTATGGCAAAGACACTCACAAGCTCATGGAAAGAATAATTAACCATTGTCGCGGCGAAGGTGCCGCCAAGAGTGATAGCGACAGACTGGTAATCCACAAAACTTGTCAGAAAACCCGCAACCCCCACACGGCTGATAATAGCAAGGACTATAAGCCCTATACCCGCTGCAAAACCTACAATTGTCGCAAAATCCATTTTTTATTAACCGCCTCTTTTCAAAATTTTATATCCCCTTCATCATCGGAAACAATGTCATGCCTTTTAATAACGCCGCCGGAGTCTTCTTTATTCTGCAGCCGGGATATTTTCTCATCCTGCTTTTTTATAATACCCTCGAGTTTTTCGTAATAATTTCTGGCCCTTGTCATCTCCGACTTGAGCCTGACCGCTTCCATGGTTCTGGTTTTGATCTCATCTTTGAGCTCGGACGGCGCGCCGGCTTTTTCCGCGGGCTGTTTTGATTCGGCGGCGCTGATCTGGTTTCTGTATTCAGCCGCCTCGGTCTCTTTTCTCTCTATTTCTTCCCTGAGCATGGCTTCACGTTCCGCCGATTTTCTTTTCAGCTCCTCATTTATTTTTTGCAGTTCGTCCAACTTTTTGTCCGGAGAAGCATCTGAAGATCTACCGGGGCTAACGGCGGATGCGCCGGCGCCGCTCTTCCCGCCCAGGGCCTCCAGCCCTATTTCCAGCTGCGCTTTAAGAACAGATATGTCCTCATCCTTTTTTTTCAGTATTTTGTGGAATTCCAGCTCTTTGTCTTTTAAGTACTCCATCTTCGCGGAAATATCTTTCTTTTGCTTTTCAATTATTGCTTCAAGCTCCCGAAGTTTTTCTTTGAACTCATCCGCCTGTTGTGATTCGGAAGAGGATGATTCTTTCAAATGCGCTATCTCTTTCTCAGCTTCTTTCAGCTGATTTTCAAAACTTTTCGCTTTGTCTCCGTTTTCGGCGGCCACATCACTAAGTTTTTTGATTTTATCCTCGTACGAAGCCGTGATTTCTTCCCTGGACAGATCAAGACGCTCTTTTAAGCCCCCTATTTCCCTCTCCTTGTCCGCGGCAAATTTTTTGAATTTTTCGCTATCAAGAGCGGCTTCTTCCGCCTCTTCCTTCAAAGCAATATTCGCATCTGACAAATTTTGAAATTTCGACCGCAGTTCATTTAATTCCTCTTTCGTTTTTTCAAAAGCTTTTGTTCTCTCCTCAATTTCCGCGCGGCGTTGATTATATTCGTCTTTTATGTCAATTATCTCGGTATCAATTTTTTTTCTGATACCCGACTTTTCTTCTTCAAGCGATTCTATCCTGTCCCTGAGATCCCTGATCTCTCCTGAGGCTTCTTTAAGCTGTGCGTCTTTCCTCACGATCTGGGCATCCATCCCGGAGGCCGCCGCGCTCTGCTCTCTCATTTTCCCCATTTCGGATTCCGTCTCCGAAAGTTTTTTCTCAAGCAGCTCTATTTTCCCGTCGTAATCTTTTATTCTCCCGTCTTTCTCAGCCGAACGCTCTTTTTCAGCGCGGAGCTCTTCCAGCTCCTCTCTCATTTTAGATTCGGCGTCCTGCCTCTCTATTAATTTCCGCTTGTATTCTTCAACAGTTTCACGCGGCGCGGCCTTAAGAGCCTCTATTTCAAGATTGTATTCGTTGATTCTGGAAAAAAGTTTCTCCATTTTTTTGTGCTGTTCCAGAATCTTGTTTTTAAGATCCACCGTTTCAACACTGTGTGAAGCGGAAAGATTTTTAAGTTTGTCCTTTAACAGCGAGATTTCTTCCGTCGTCTCATCTATGGCCGCGGCGTTCTCCGCGGCACGGACGAGGAGCTGTTCAATTTGCGTTTTTGCGGATGAAAGCTCTCCCGAAACAATGTTTTTTTCTTTAAAGAGCGTGTCCCGCTGTTTTGTCATATCAAAAAGTTCACGCGATATCGCATCAACCTTCCCGGAAAGCTTGTTTTTTTCTTTCAGAAAACCATTGAGTTTTCCGTTAAGTTCCTCAATTTCAGAAATGGCTTTTTCTAATTCATGTTCCTTTTGCGCTTCGGATTTTTCGCTTTCCTCCTGCATCACTGTGATATTTTTATTGAGTTCGTCTATGACTCTCTCGTAATCTGCTATTTTTTCTTTCAGGTCATCCTCTCTCCGCATAAAACCCGAAAGCTCTTTTTTTGATTCCGAAAGACGCCCGTTAAGTTCACCGATGATACGCTTTGATTCGTTTAACTCCGAGGAAGCGCTATCCTCATCCGCTGTCTTGATCCTCAACTTTTCCTCAAGGTCTTTGCCTGCGCGGGAATACTCCGAACAGGCGTTTTCCACTTCTGATTTCTCCCCTTCCAGAATTTTTATTTTTCGTTCAAGGTTTTCTTTTTCCAGCGCATGTTCCGAAATTTTTGCGTGAAGAGATTTACGCGCGAATTCGATTTCACGCTCCTTCTTTGAAATCTCCCCGCTGAATCCGTCCAGCATATTTTTGTTTTCAAAGTTTTCTTTCTCCATCTCCGCTTTTTCTGATTTCAACTGATCTATTTGCAAAAAAAGCTGTTTTTTCACGCTTTCAAACGACAACCGCCGTTCTTCCGCATCATTTTCAAGGCCTTGTTTTTCAGAAGACAATTCATCTATTTTAGCCCTAAGAACTTTATCCCGGGTCTCTTTTTCCGCAAACGCTTTCCTTACCGACACCAATTCTTCTTCAATTTCTTTCTTTTCACCCTCGAGCCGCTTTATAGAAATTTCTGATGCCCTCAACTCGCCGGTGAGCGCGTCTCTTGCGGATGTTATGCGTTCTAATCCTGATTCATAGAGGCCTTTGATTTCATTTTTCTCTTTTTCAAAAGAATTTTTTAAATCAGATATGTCTTTTTCTTTTCCGGCAAGCCGTGAAGACAAATCTTCCTCTTTCACCCGCGACCTGGCAAGTTCGCGAAAAATGGAGTCTCTTTCTTTTGCGATGTCCGTGCGGGCGGAAACGGCTTCCTTTCTCAAGCGCCCCTCCTTATCAAAACGGCCGCCCCAAACAGCGCGTTCTTCATCAAAATGTTTTTTGAGCCAATCTATCTCTTTGACAAACTTGGAATTTCCTTCTTCCAGGGCATTTCTGGCGGCGGTGAGTTCTCTGGCAAGGCGCGAGGCAGTATCTCTGGCGGCCGAAAGTTCAGATTCCTTTTTTCGCAGATCACCGCTCATATTATCCAGCTGCTGTTTGTTCGCGAATTCCTGTACCCTGAACTCATTTTCCTTGAGACGCACACTTTCTTCCCGGCCCCTGACCTGCCTCAGGAGATCTTCCAGCCGCGCTTTGGCTTCCGCACGGGCGGATTCTATATCTTTTTCTTTCTGCGCCTCAAAAATCTGCTCCGCGGATTCTTTCCTTGAAATAATTTGCCGCTGATTAGATATTTGTTCGTTAAGCGTCCCTATCTGATCTTCTAACGCTGATTTCTCTCTGTTAAAATTGTCTTTCTGCCTTATCATGTCTTTGAGCAGATTCTCACGGGCGTTCTGAAGATTTTCCAGCTTGTCTTCGTAATCCTTGGATGACACTATTTCTTTCAGCGCCATTTCAATTTTAAGAGAAGCCTCACTTTCCTCTTTCGCCTTCTGCATTGACCTGTAAGATTTTTTCTTTTCGTCATCAAGTTCTCTTGAAACCCCCATGAGCCGGCTCTCAAACTGCTGCAAAGCACCGCGCAAAGCCGTTTCTTTTTCAGTCTGGCTGTCTTCCATATTTTCAAGAGCTTCCTTCATCTCCCGCTTGATAGTATCCGCTTCTTTTTCTTTTTCTTTGAGGAGGCTCATCCAGTAAAGTTCTCTCTGCTCAAATTTTTCTTTTTTTCTGAACCGGCTGTCTTCAAGAGTTTTTTTCGCCTGTTCTATTTTTAATTTCAGCTGATCGGTGTAACCTGAACCACCCGGAACAAACGCCCCCTTCCGGGGTAAAGGCCGTCTCTGATCTTCCTGCGGCTGCGCCGGGGAAGACGAAAAGGCTCCGGGAGGAACATGACCCTTTGGAGGAATTTTAGACGGACCCCCGGGCGGCCCGGGCGCGGCAAAAGAAGGAGGTTTCATCCCCCCCGAAAAGGGATTCGGTTTGTTTTTTTTATCCGCCATTATTCAGTCTCCTGAGAAGACGCAACTGAGTCCGGCTCACCGGTCTCGGAGGTTTCTTTCTGCTGATTCTCTTCCGCGGCGGCCTCCGCGGACTGTTTATTTTTGTGATGGTACTCTTTCATCCACTTAGTGAGTTCCTCATTGCCGGGGTTGAGTTCCAGACATTTTTCATACGCCGTCACCGCCGCCTGCTCACGGCCTAAAGCAAACAGTGCCGAACCCATAAACTGATATGTCTGCCATATTTCGGGGTTATACTGTATTGAAGCCTCAAATTCAAGGATAGCGTCTTCGTAATTTCCCTCCTGGAAAAACTCCTCACCCCGCGAATAATGCTCAAATGATTTCTCATTGTCCAGGACCGGCACGACATCTTCCGTCATACCTATTTTTTTTCTCCTCTCCTCTCTTTCTGCTTCTCTCTTTTTTTCTTTTTCCATTTCCTCTTCTACTTCTTCCATTATGTTTTTGGACGAAACAGCGGTCAACTCATCTTCAAACACTGATATTTCTTTTGTTCCGCCAAGATTTATTTTCCCCTCGTCATCTAACTCTTTAAGCTTTGTTATTATTGCCCGGCGCTGTAATGTCACCTGCGCGTCAGTGGCGGTTGCCGCACGGCCGGCTTCCTGTTCCTCTTCCACAAGTTTACCCGCCGCTTCTGACAGATTAGTCATAATTTTAGCCTTAAAATCATCGCCCGTGCCTTTCATGGCTATGGCCAGTTCGGGAGCGTTTATTTCCGCAAGCACCGTTTGAAGCGTGTGATCGTCAAAAGATATCATTTTCTCAAAAGAAAACATCATGGCTTCCACCTTTTCGGCAATTTCAGGATTCTCGGACGAAAGATGACCCATCACCTCTTTTTTCGTGCTGTCATCCATCAGGGATAATATGTCAAGCAGCCGGTCAACCCCTCCGGAAGTGAGATCTATCCGCCTTTTCAGCACCCTCTCCAGACACGCTATCTTTTTCTGCTCAACAAACTGTACTTTAGTTATAGCCATTATCACATCGGGTTTCTTGTGTTCCGGAAACAGTTTGAGCAATTTTGCGGCTTTTGCATCGTCAAGGTAATGTATCACCGTCGCCGTCACCTCAGGCTCTTCATTAGACAGCAGATATGCTATTTTTTTCAGGTCACTCTCTTCAACAAATTTAAACGGTTTAAACGCCATTTTTCCGACCTCCTCGCC
Organism: Elusimicrobiota bacterium; assembly: GCA_034660675.1. Classification (GTDB taxonomy): domain Bacteria; phylum CG03; class CG03; order CG03; family CG03; genus CG03. The sequence continues at coordinate 46,965 of JAYEJT010000074.1, read as the reverse complement.
GGGAACAGGAAGTGATGCCACCAATTCCTTCAGTTCCTTCTGTTTTATTTCCTCTGGTATTTCGTCTTCAACTGCCCCGGCCTCTTTTTCCTCGGCTTCCCCTTCCTGCTCACCGGAAACGCCGGCGCTTCCTCCGCCGCCTGCGCCACCGCCTCCGCCGCCGCCTCCGGCGACATCGCCGGTCGTGTCAACTTCACTTTTCAGTTGCTTCAAATCTTTCAGGGTCGGCCCTATGGAAAAAAGGAAACGCAAAAACAAAAGACAAAGAGCAATGGCGACAAGGGCAAGATAAAAATCGAGATTGGTCAGATATGACAAAAGTTTTTTGAACGGTGAAAATTTTACCTTCATCACGTTCAGCTTATCTCCTCTCTTGAGGTCTATCCCCAGCATATCAACAACGGTTGTTTTGACAGCGGTAAACTCTTCATCTTTCAGCGCCTGATCAACGATCAGAGTGGCGTCTATTTTTTTTATAAAAGCTTCCGGTATTTTCACAACGCTTTCTATACTTCTTTTCTGGCCGGACGCCTCCCCGGGACCGCCTTCCTTTTTTGCCTTCTGCATAATGTCCTGTTTTCTGGGAATGCCCGGAAGAAATTCCGACATCGCGGAACTCTGCGCCTCTACACCGTCGGAATCGGACTGCTTCTGCGCCCATGATTCGGTTTCCACGCGCGACTTGCTGGCATTGGGCGTTATATCAATTCTCACCAAGGCTTTATCCGGGCCCAACCATTTGTCAAGAACCCCGTTCACGTATTTTTCAAGCTTGTTTTCAAGCTTCATCTTCTGTTCGATGACAGCGGTGTAATCTATATCCTGTAAAACGGGGCTATTTTCAGCGGCGCGGGCCGCCGAGACCCCTATAAAAATCGCCGCGAATATTATAAGTTTACGCATTTTGTATTATACACATTAGAGACGGTGATGAGCAAGAAGACATTTAAGATTTGACATTTTGCCAAAGTGCGGCAGATGATATTCTGGCCCCTCACTCCATATTATCCAGAAAATCCAGCCCTTCCGTCGGAGCGGCCTCCGAGGCTTCTCTTTCTATCTTTGACACAAACTGCCGCAGCTTTTCATCTGTGGGATCGAGCTCTATGGATTTTTTCCAGTTTGCCACGGCCCTATCCCTTTCTCCTATCGCGAAAAAAGCGGACCCTATTCTCTTGTATGCCAGCGCCGAATTAGGCTCCAGTATCAGAACATCCTGAGCCAGTTTCAGCGCCTGCTCATATTTCCCGTCATAAAAATAATTAAGCGAATCATAGAGGTTTTTGTCCACGAGATTCATCCCTGACGGGAGTTCCGGCTCCAGATCGGTTAAACCCTCTTTGTTTTTGACCGCCTGTATAAGCGCGATAACTTTGGCATTGCCGGGGTCCAGCGTGAGGAGATAACGGAGTATCTGCAGGCTGTGTTCAACTCTGCGGTCAAGATATTTTTTCACGCTACGGCGCAAAAGCTCGTGTTCCTTGCTGGGCTTCGGAGCCTCCCTGTAAATGGGGATAATGACGTCTATCCGGTCAAATTCATATATGTAATCCGTGTTCTGCGGATCCAGCGAAACGGCTCTGCCCAGAAAATCCTTACCGCGGGAGAGATAACCTTTTTCAAAAGCCGCATGTGCTTTCAAATACTCCTGACGCGCGTCAAGCCTTCTTTTCGCCGCTATGGAAGGACCGAAACGGAGACTCGCAGACATCCTGTGAGAAAGCCCGAGGTCATGCATGGACATGGCGTAATCAAAACCTATACTCTGCCAGTTTACGCCAAACCCGAAACTCTTTTCCTGAGCGTCCATCCCGGCGCGAAACGCGAAATAATCCAGAAGCCAGTACTCCACGCCGAAATGAGTTTCCAGATCCGGCACGCCCGCTATGCTGACAATATCTGTTGTTACGGAGAGCTTGTCCTTAAACTGCTTATACACCGCGCCCATGCGTATTGTCAACGGCATTTTGTCTTCCGTCGGCGAGAGCTTGTTCTCAAAAATATTCTGTATATTAAAACCCAGCCGGAGATTCGGCGTTTTCGGCAGAGCGTAGAGCCCTCCCATATCAATGAGAAAGCTTGAATTTGTGTGCCATGCCAGAGTGTGCGTCATATATCTGAAATTAGCTCCGAGAGACAAAGTTTTCATGAATTTTTTTCCCATGCTCATCGTCACCGCCATCTGATTATCGCTAAAATTGGTAGCTTTGTCATTATACACATCGTACCCTTCAAAACCGCCGGTCGTCATTTTGACCATACTCAAACCCACCGCCCCGAGCTGTGTCATCGGCCGCACATAACTCAAGAAATCATAAGTGGTGCCCGCCCAAAGCATTGTGTGGAGCATCATCGCCTCCTGTCTCTCCACATTGCCGAGCCCGGCGGGATTCCAGTAAGTGGCGGAAGCGTCGGAAGCTTCGGCGACAAAGGCCTTACCCATGGCCAGCGACCTCGCTCCGGCTCCGTAAGATAAAAAAGCTCCGGGCATGCCGCCCGTCCCTTTTTCTGCTTCAAGATAGAAATTGAACGCAAAAATAGCGGCTGCCGTAAGCATCAATCCGGTAATTTCTTTTCTATTTTTCATAATAAATTAAAAAAAGGTTCAGCCTCGTCTGACTGAACCTTGACGCACCATCCTCAGGCAACCCGGCTGTCCCCCGCTCCCGCACGGGACCCGTGGCTTTGCGTCTCCGCCTTACGACGGATTTGCCGATATTGGACCAGCCAATTCAGAGGCACCCTTCTCAGGCCTTTCAGTACTATTATAGTTTGAAAAGTTGGAAGTGTAAAGAGGAAAAGGGGACGTCCTTAATATTTTTCAGCGCTTTCTCAGAAAGCAGATATCCGGTATACCCCGCTCCCTCCTCACCGGCACGGTCTTTTCTATAAACTCACGGGTCAAATGGTCGTTATAACCCGAAACCACGGGGAGGCTCTTGTCAAGATTTCCAAAATATCCGTTGAGACTGTCCATGAATATTTCACGGACAAGCTTACCGAAAACAGAAGCCAGCGCCACCGGCAAATGCAGGGCATCGCCGTCTTTAACAAACTCTATCCTCCCTAACCCGTCAAATTCATAGAAGGAATCAGTGCCCTCCTGCAAATTTGCGACCCTATATTTTTTGAGATAATCAAAATACCGGCCGTATCTTTTGGTACCTCCGAGTTTTCCGCATATAAAAAGAGTCTCCCCTCTTCCGGTATCCGCTGCGCCGTATTTCCTGAAAAACTTCTCCATGATAAAAAACTCCAGCATCATTTTGGAACCAAATCTGTCTATCCCCCTGTTGAATTCTTTCGGACAAAGAAACACGCTTTCCGCTCCGGCAAATCTTATTCCGGCGTCCTTCAGCAGCGAAAACAGGTTATCCGAAACGGCTGAAACGCTGTCTTCACAAAAAGGAGAATGCCCCGCCCTGCACATGCTTCTTACACACGGGGGGCAATCATTACTGAGGGAACCGGCGCTTCTGTGATTAACAAATTCTATAAAATCCGCGTCGGTTTCCGGAAAATGTCCGAGTTGCGCCAGATACGCGGCGGCTATCCTTCTTCCCTTCCCCGTGCGGCCGGATGCCATCACTTTTTTGCTGTCATCAACGGCACCATCGGAAGCGTTTTTCCAGAAAAGATTTTTGTCATAAGAGCTGCATTCAAAAACAGCAGCTGTCACACAGAACATTCCAAGTCGCGGGCCGAGTCCGTTTTCGTCTATTCCTACAACATACATAAATCCGGAATGACAAATTTAATGTTTTTTAAAATAGCCTCATGCATTTAAAACCACTTTCTTCTTATGAAAAAACTTATTCCCCCGATTGAAAGTATCAGAGATACAATAATTGTGATGAGAAAAGCGTACGGCGACGCCTGAAACGGCAGCTTCACATTCATACCGTATAAACTCGCTATCAGAGTCGGTATCATAAGGATTATGGAAATGCTCGTAAGAAATTTCATCACAATGTTGAGGTTGTTTGAAATAACGGAAGCGAACGCGTCCATCATGCCGCTGAGTATGTTGCTGTAAATATCCGCCATCGCTATGGCCTGGCGGTTGTCTATGACAATATCTTCCAGCATATCCCCCTCTTCCTCACTGAGGGAAATTTTCTTCACTTTCTGCAGCTTCATCATCATCAAATCGTTGGACTTCAGCGAGGTCGTAAAATAAACAAGGCTTTTTTCCAGATTCAGCAGTTCTATGAGCTCCCTGTTTTTAATTGACCCGTGCAGCTCCTCCTCAATATCCGTGGTCATCTTATTTATCTCCTGCAAATCAAACAAATAAAGAAGAGTCGTGCGCAGAAATATTTTCAGAATAAAATCAATCCTGTTTTTAAGATGCAGATTCCTCACCTTTCCCGTTATAAAATCTGTCAGAACCTTGTTGTTCCTGCTGCATATCGTAATTATCCGATTCCCTGCTTTCGGCAGGATGATACCCACGGGCAGCGTCGAGAACGGGATATTCGAATCTTCGTCATTGAGGAACGGCACCCGCACAATGATAATCATACAGCCGCCTTCCGTCTCTATTCTGGCTCTTTCGTTCGCGTCAAGAGAGTCTGTGAGAAAATCTTCGGGAATATCAAATTCTGAGGCGAGAGTTTTTATCTCGTTTGTGTCCGGCGCCGCAACATTAACCCAGCTGTCCTTTTCATAATCGCCCAGGCGCTCAAAAACGTTTTCTTTTATTTTGAAAATTTCAATCATAGCCTCTCTCCTGTTCTGTGTATTTTTAGATTATAACTAAAAATCCGGATTTTGATAACCCTCAAAAAAATATCAAAAACTTCTGCAATCTCTGAAGAAATTATATTATTTTGTATGGAAGAGCCATTATTATTTAACTACAGCTTCGGCGACCCAACATTGTACATCTGAAAAATTGAGTTCATTTTTCATGCCTGAATTGCAGCAGATTAGGCGGGGATTGGGAATTTGCCGGTCTATGCACAAGCTCTGTTTGAAAATTTGAAATTATTAAAGTTAACGATTAATTTCCGACAAATTTCCGGTAAATTTCCGATAAGCCATAGGCTCGGGACCTGTTAGATTTGTCCACAACCTCAAGAAATCCGTTGGAAACCCATTTCTGCAGAAGAATGCGCGCCATACGGGCCGTTAATCCAAGAACATGAGCCACATCCTGAGCAGTAATCTTATCCTGTTTTGAGAATAGGGCAAACACCTGCCTTGCGCGCCGGTCAAGCTTCCTTAATTCGGAAGGTTCTTGTTTTATGCCTTGCTCAGCCAGACTGACAGCTTCATCCCTGGCCAGCATAAAGACTTTTGCCAAAAGAGATACAAAATACGCTACCCATGAAGTCAGTTCAACATCAGCCCTTCCTTCGTAATAATTGTGGTGCTTGTGAGTCGCTAATGATTTATAGTAACGATTCAGATCCCGGGCGTGATGTTCCTCCATAGAAAAGAAGCCGTTAAGCCCGTAACCGTCCCTTTGCAAAATGAATGTTGCCAAAAGGCGCGCCGTGCGTCCGTTGCCGTCATAGTATGGGTGGATTGTAACAAATTGATAATGAAGCAAAGCCGCAATTAGCGGCGCGGGCACATTTTCTTTTTCGGATTTACGCACCCAGCGCAGCATCTCAGCCATAAGTTTCGGCACATCTTTAGCTTCGGGCGGCAAATAAACTATTGCCCCGGAGCCGGATTCGCGTATAACATTCTGGCCGTCACGATACGGCGTTGCCTTCGCCCGCTTGCCTCTTTCGACCACGGCGTGCAATCTTTTAATCAAATCTTCTGTCAGCTCCATCTTGTCAGCCGCCCATTTTTCAACCTTCAGAAGAGCGTCCCAGTAATTTTTGACTTCCTTCACATCGCGTTCCCGGCCATGAAAATAAGTTTTCTTTTTTTCAATAACCGACTCAGCTTCCTTTAGCGACAGCCGGTTTCCCTCTATCCGCGTTGAGTAATGCGTTGAGCGGACACGGGCCCGGCGACGCAGTTCTTCTTCCGTTGAAGGCGGCAGATATGTGTTTTCAACTATGGCCTTAGCGGCTTCTATCTCCATGAGAACTTTGGCAATTTCCGCGCTGATATTATAACGCGGCGACCATATTAAAAGGTTTCTATTCAATTTTTCACCTCTCAAAAAGAATCCGCGGGAACAGAATACCAGGGGGTTTGACATTGTTTATCATAACTTAATTATAGCAAATTTTATCGGCGTTGACTGGTACTGAACTGGTACCGGACTCCGGCTCTGACGGCTTTGCCTCGGCCTTTTTTCTCCATGCGGTTAGTACGAAAACCGTTATCCGGATGAAATTCCGGCGGCTTCAATCCGGCTTTAAGGCACTTTTTAGGTAGTGTAAAATATGTTGTGTGAATTTGAAAAAAGAGAAAAAAAGAGGCTCTTCAAAGAAAGGTGAGCTCTGCTCACCGAAAAATTTTGAAAATCGCGTAACAAGTTTGAAATTATCGGGGTGGGCGGACTTGAACCGCCGACCTCTGCGTCCCGAACGCAGCGCCCTAGCCAACTGGGCCACACCCCGTTTATTTACCTAAAATACTTTTCAAAAATTCGCGGCCGGAACCGGTTTTAAAAAACTTTTCTCTTTCCATCGCTTTTGCGCGTGTGGAAAATTCTTCATAATATACTATTTTCCAAGGACCGCGAACACCCGCATAATGCCTTTTCTCTTCATTATGCTCATATAACCGACGGGACAAATTATCCGTATGACCGTGATAATATTTCCCGTTGATTTCATTTTTCAAAACATAAGCAAAATACATTTAATAACCGCCGACCTTCCGCCGGAGGCGGACGCCCTAGCCAACTGGGCCACACCCCGGAAAACCTTTAAATATCAAAAAAAAGGATTTTATTCAATCACGAAAAACCGCCGTCAATTCTTAGACAGCATTTTAAAAATTGTCTTCAGTTCGGTTTTTACTTTTTTCAGCATCTCTATCGCCGCGGGGTTCTGCTCCATCGGCAACTCAATCTGCGGATTCTTTTTTCTGGCTTTGCCGAGCTCCTTCTTGGCACCGGCTATAGTAAATTTTTTTCTGTAAAGAAGTTCCTTGATATCCTCAATCACGTGTATGTGATTGGCGGTATATCTCCTCTGTCCGCTTTCGCGGCGGACGGGTTTAAGAAGCTGAAATTCTTTTTCCCAATATCTTAAAACATGCGGCGCCACCTTCGTTATGGCGCTGGTCTCTTTTATCGTAAAAAATTTCTTTCCGGGGATATGCATTTTTTTCCGGACTATATGTCCTTTTTTCTCCTGTCTTTTTTTCTGCGGTCGGGTGCACGGCCTCCCTTAAATCTCCGTTCTTTCACAGGTTTTCTTCTTTCAATTCCTCTCTTATCAACGGCCCTTTCTTCATCCGGCACATTACAATCAATGCAATCCTGTATGGTTATGGTTCTGGGAACATTCCCCAAAACACAGATCATGCCGTCATATTTCCTGAATCTGCATGGGGAGAGAATTTTGTTTTTCTTTGTCATTTCCCCCCTCCTTCATTAAAAACTCCGGGAGAAATTGTAAATTTTACGACATTTCTCGGAGGCACATGCACCTTTTCCCCCGTCTTGGGATTGCGGGCTTCATAAGGTTTTTTCAATCTCACATGAAAAGAACCGAAATTCTGTACCACAACTTTTTCTTTACGGCGAAGCGCTTCCACAATCACTTCAAAAACTTTATTTACGGCATCACTGGCCTCGCTTTTAGCACAGGTCACGTCGCTAACAGCCTCTATTATATCTATTTTGTTCATATCGCAGCAGCCTCCTTCAGCATTCTTTCAATTTTTTTCATTTTCACTCTTCACCGACCTGCCCATAAGCCGCCCTATGGCCTCGCGGGCAGAACGGCTGCGGTACATTATACCAAAAAGCTCTTTTGTAACAGGGGCCGCAACCTTTCCTTTTGCGGCTATTTTCATGAGAGCCTTCACCGTTTCAGCGCCTTCGGCTGTCGTCTTCACTTTTTTCTTCGCCCGGTCAAGCGACATACCCCGTCCGAGCGCCTCGCCCAGATTCCTGTTTCTGCTATGTGAGGAAAAAGCCGTCACGATGAGATCTCCGACTCCCGACAGCCCGCTGAACGTGGCACGCTTACCACCCATATAGATCCCTATGCGTGTCATTTCCGCCAGGCTTCTCGTCAGCAGCGCGGCTTTGGCATTCATCCCCAACCCAAGACCGTCACAAACACCGGCGGCAACTGCCATAACATTTTTAACCGCGCCGCCCACGGCCGCGCCGCGGATGTCGCTTTGAAAATACGGTCTGAAATAAGGCTTTGTAAAAAGTTTCTGTATTTTTAACGCAAACTCGCGGTTTTTTGACGCCACGACAACGCTTGTGGGCTGCTTCACGGCAAGCTCCTCAGCATGAGAGGGCCCGGTCATGACAGCAACCGGAACGCGCCTTCCCAAAATTTCCGAACAAACAGCGTCCAGGCTTTTTAGCGATTTGATTTCTATCCCTTTACTCAGAACAAGAACAGGCAAACGCTTTTTTCTCACAAAAGAAGAAGTTTGAACAATAGCAGCCCTCAATGTCTGGGCGGGCACAGCGGCAATCAAAAGATCCGTGCCGTCGGGAATTGTTAACTCCTCCGCAAATTTCACGCCGTGCAGTTTGACATAAGGAAAAAATTCAGGATGCCCATGCTCCCTGAAATAAGCGCGGCGGGAAGGATCAATCTCCCAAATGGTTACAGACTTACTGTCCTTCAGCACGGAAGCAACAGCCGTTGCCCAGCAACCGCCTCCCAGAATAAAGATATTGTCTAACATAAGCAAATTTATTTGATATTTTACTTTAACGCGTGGGGTTTGTCAAAAACTTAAGCGTCACTAACAAAAAAGTATTACGTCAGACGGTATCTGTAGCGGGCCATATGAGTGAGGGATTTTGCCTCGTTCCCGAAACGACAATGCATAAGGCCAAGCATAATTGCAGGCGAAGCCTGACATAGGTAGCGAACCGCATACGTGAGCGTCCGTCTACAGATAGCTCTGACGTAATTGTTCAGCTTTTTTTCTGCGTTATTGCCTTGAGTATATCTATCGGCACGGGAAACACCGTCACGGAATTATTCTCCGTGGCTATTTCGGTGAGAGTCTGAAGATATCTCAACTGTATCGCTGCCGGAGACTGGTCAATGACCTTGGCCGCTTCGGTGAGTTTCATGGATGCCTCAAATTCTCCAGCGGCGTGTATTATTTTGGCTCTACGGTCCCGTTCGGCCTCGGCCTGACGGGCAATGGCTCTCTGCATATCCGCGGGAAGCTGCACATCCTTTATTTCAACACGTGATATCTTTATGCCCCATGGATCGGTGGCCTCATCAATTATTTTCTGAAGCTCGGTGTTGATCTTGTCCCTTGAAGAGAGCACTTCGTCAAGATCCGCCTGACCGACCACGCTGCGCAAGGTCGTCTGCGAAATCTGGCTTGTCGCCATCACAAAATCCTCTATCTCAACAATGGCTTTTTCCGGATCCATCACCCTGAAATAGCACACGGCATTTACTTTAACCGGCACATTGTCTTTTGTTATCACTTCCTGTGACGGCACATCCAGAGTTATCACCCTCAGGTCTATTTTGGCCATTTTTTCCAGGCCGGGAATGAGTAAAAAAAGGCCGGGACCTCTTGCTCCCACAAGTCTGCCGAGACGAAAAATAACGCCCCTCTCATATTCTTTCACAACCCTTACGGCATTCAAAAATACTATAACCACAATTACCGCTAACGGAAAATAACCCATGCTGCCTCCTTATTTCCTCCGGCTCAATTTCACTTTTAATGTCGCCGGAAATTTACCCTTCATTTTTTCTCCGGCTTTCTTCGCCGCGGAAAGCGCCCGGGATTTCACCAGGGGCTCATAATCGTCTATAAGAATTTCAAGCGTTTCCATAACAGAAGTCTGGGCGATCTCGCCTGCCGCCCATGCGGCCGAAAGCCTGTCCCATTTTTTCCCGGACGCCGTCATAGCCCTGAGTGTATTTTCCGCCGCCGCCGAATCAAATTTAAACATTTCAACAACCGCTACTGCCCTCACCCTGTTATTGTCATCCTGCAGATAAGGCGCAATTAGCCGGGCGGCCAGAGACGGATTATTTATTGTCTGGGATATTGAAACCACGCTTTTAGCTTTCGCCCTGTTTGTCGGCGAAACATCCGTTATAACACGCCGCGTTGCGACATCATCAAACTCTATGTTGTCAAGTTGCCCCCCGGAAGAACCCTGCGACTGCTCCACAACTTTTATAAGGTTTTCTGTCTGGGCAAGAAGTTTTTCCTCCATCGGATTTGAACGCTGACTCGCCAACTGCGACATGATCTCGGCATTCGCGGTTTTCAGATCACTCAAAGATTCCGTCGCGTTGTTTTTCTGCGCAAGATCATTGACGAGCTCCGTGATACGGTCATTGCTGTCCGCAAGCTGACGGCGCATGCGGGAAGCTATATTATCCACTATTTTAGATGAGATAAAATAACTGACCCCTATCGCCAGCAGCACCGCTATGGAGAAATATATCAGCCACTTCGTGGCTATCATGTTCGTCTGCTGACGCAGCACCTCTATTTCCTCTTTTCTGTCTAATATTTCTTTGTCCTGACGCTCAACCTGTTCCAGCAGGGCTTTCTCTCTCAACTCACGCTGGCGTTTTTCATCCTCTATTTTCTTGTTATAGGCTTCATCCTGAGCCCGGCGGACGACAGCATCCTCTCGTTTTTTCTTTTCGGCATAAGCTCTGCGGGCGCGGCGGGCGGCATCTTTTTCATCACGCTTCTTTATTTCCTTCAGAATTTTTGTTTTTGTTTCCGCGGCAGTCTGGAGTTCGGGAGAATAATTCAGCGCCTCATTAACAACACGCAGAGCTTTGTCCAACTGCCCCTTCCCGGCAAAAAGGACAGCCTGCTCGTCGAGCGCCCTTCCCAAAAGCCCAACAGCCCGGAGATTACCCGGGTCCTGCGCTATAACTTTTTTTAAATCCTCTATCGCGCCCGGCCAGTCTTTTGCGAGATATTTGTCGGCTGCCCTGTCAAAAATTTTTTCCAGTTCAGGAGGCGTTGACGCGTAAGAAACAGCGGTAAACCTGGAAAAAAACAGCAACGCTGCGGCAAATAAGATGATTACGGCCGGCGCGCGCTTAAAAAAAATGGCAGCTTTTCCCCTGCAGCCATGCGGATTATTCATTGTTTTCATATCAACAGCACCCATATTTTGGAATTTTAGCAATTTTGCTTCTGTTTTAACAGCCCTATGCGCTTTTCAAAAACCGGCGGCATTTATGAAATACACGCAAAAACCAATTGCGGAAGAAAAAACCAGCGACAAAATACCCCTGTACAGCGGCTGCTTTTTCATACCCGAAAGCCTCAGGAGGAAAAGGCACGGCACCAGAAGATAATAAAGTCCTCCTTTCATTATCACAATAACCACAAGAGCTCTCTCTATGACGCCATAACTCCTCTCAAACCTGTTCAGGGCATCAATCTCAACTTTATAAACGCTCTTATCCAGATAATACAGCAGAATCACGCCGCCCCAGCCGGCAAGAACAGCGGCCGAAACAACGTTCATAAAGGCCGCGTCATTATACAGAATCAGCCAATCCACCGGAAACAGGCCTCCGTAGTAAGCGGTTCCGGAAGAAAAAGGAAACAGCAGCGCACAAAAAATAAAAGCAATGTGCAAAACCTGGTCTATGAGAAAATAAGATATTTTATCGTCTTCCGGCTTTCTCCAAAGATTCACTTTAATGTAATCCTGAGTGCTGTGAACAGCTACGAGCAAAATTATATAAGACCAGAAAGAAAACGATTTCAGGCTGCCCAGAAAGAAAGACACCGTTACAACAGCATGTATGATACCGTGTACGAGGCAGCCGGTGTAATTTTTCTTTTTCCACGCAAATATACCGTCAAACTGCAGAGGAAAATCCGCTATGACATGCGCTAAAAAAAGTCTCGCTAAAGCTGCCATTTTTTATTTTTAAGCCTGTCTTTCATAAGCTCCTCCTGTTTTGTCCTCAGATTAACAATGACAGGACTTATCATGTTACAGACGGTACCGATCAGTATTCTGTCTTCAGCGGCGGGATCATTTGCCGCGGCAATCCCTATAAATCCTATCAGCCCGTTTCCGTCTTCTATCGGTGAAAAAAACCTCAAACCCGGCAAATCCGGCACATTTGCGTCACAGATATTTTTACCCGCGGAGAGTTTTTCCATAAAAGAAGAACCGCTGGAAACGGTTTGAGCCGCCTCCGCTGATACGGCCGCGGCCAGATTGTATTCCCCGTCAAACACGCTGTACATATACAGGGCCGCGCCGGAGACAGGCAGAGAATCAATAATCTCCGGAAGAATCTTTTCCGCAAGCTCTTCCACAGAAGAGCAGGAAGACATAATCCTGGCAGTCTGATAAAGTGTGGTAAAATACCTGTCCATGTTTCTCAGCCTCGCCGAAGATATTGCCAGCATCTTCATGAGAATGCTGAAACTTTTACGGGGTTTGTCAGACAGGAAACTCTCAAACTCAGCGCCATTTATGCCGAGAATATCGCAGTCATCCGAAGCAAGAGCATCCGCCGAACGGGGGGCATTTTCAAAAAAAGACATTTCTCCGAACAAATCGCCTTCACGGAGAACCGCTATGGTTTTAAAGCCCGACGATATTTTTTTCCGGATGGAAACCTCGCCGCTCACGAGAAAAAAAATATCCTTTCCCTTATCACCCTCGGCGAATACAGCTTCTCCCTGATTGTATTTTTTGATTTCGGAAATCTCCGCCAGGGCAGCCAACTCATCATCCGCCAGCGACGCGAAAAGGGGTATGTTTTCAAGTTTCTTTTTCAGCATCAGAACTTCCTCAACTTTTTTTCGGGTTCCGCGGCGGCTTCCGCGGCAGGCCCTGTTGTTTTTATTTTTATTTTCAGATCGTTGGGATTGTTGCTTATGCCCATGGCCTCTTCCTCGCTTATTTTATCCTCATTTATGAGACGGAACAAAGACTGATTAAGGGTGGACATGTTATAGAAAGAAGCCGAGTCCGCTATAAACTGCTGTATTTTTCCGGGCTGGTTCTCCTCTATGGCCTTGGCTATAACGGGCGTGTTTATCATTATCTCATGGGCGGCCACACGCCCCGCGCCGTCCTTCGTCTTACAAAGCCTCTGCGAAACAATGGACACAAGAGCAAGAGAAAGCTGATGGCGCACAAAGTCCTGCCCTTCGGGCGGAAAAGAATCAACAATTCGTTCTATCGTCTGTTTCGCGTCGTTCGTGTGAAGCGTGGAAAAAACAAGGTGACCCGTTTCCGCGGCGCTTATAGCTATAGAGATAGAAGAGGCATCCCTCATCTCTCCGACAAGAATGACATCGGGATCCTGGCGCAGGGCTCTCTTGAGAGAACTCTCCCACGAAACGGTGTCCATGCCTATTTCCCTCTGGTTCACAATACATCCGGCGTCCTTGTGGACGAATTCTATGGGATCCTCCACGGTTATGATGTTGAGCTTTTCGGTCTGGTTTATTTCGTTTATCATCGCCGCCAGAGTCGTTGATTTGCCCGAACCGGTGGGGCCGACAACAAGAACAAGTCCGTTGGACTTCTTCACTATTTCTTTGAGAACTTCAGGCAGCCCCATTTCGTCAATGGACGGTATGGCCTCCGGTATGAGACGGAACACCCCGCCGGGCGCGCCCTTCTGAAAAAAAAGATTCCCCCTGAATCTCCCTCTACCCTCAATCGCCACGGCAAAATCGTATTCCTTTTCCTCGACAAAACGGGCATATTTTTCCTCACCGACGGCGTTTTTGAAAAGCGTTTCTATCGCCTCCGCGGTAAAAGGGGCTTCTTCGCTTTTTGTCAGCTGGCCGTTCACCCTGTATATAGCGGGCTGACCGCATTTTATGTGCAGGTCGCTCCCGTCAAGCTCCACAAGCTTTTTCAGATAATCGTTAAGTTCGTTCATACTCTCTCCTTAAAAAGGCCTTTTGGCGGGAGCCGCTCCGCCACCGCCGGACATTCCGCCGGACATACCGGGCGCTCTGCCCGCCACTCTGCCCGCGGCGGCTATATACTGATTCAGCATGTCAGGGTTGCCGGCTTTCGCCACAGCGGCTTCCTTTGTTATTTTACCCGCTTTTACAAGCTGGGCCAGAGCCTTGTCCATGGAAATCATACCAAATTTCATTCCCGTTTCCAGGGCTCCGTAAATAAGATGCGTTTTCCCGTCTCTTATGAGATTGGCTATAGCCGGAGTGACAACAAGAATCTCCCTCGCCGCGCAGCGGCCCTTCCCGTCGGGCGTTTGCAGAAGCTGCTGTGTTATCACAGCTTTCAGAGTCACCGAAAGCTGAGTTCTCACCTGCGCTTGCTGATGGGAAGGAAAAACGTCTATTATTCTGTCAACCGTCTGAGGAGCGTCGGTTGTGTGAAGCGTGCCGAAAACAAGATGCCCCGTTTCGGCAATCGTCAGAGCCGCGCCTATCGTTTCAAGATCCCGCATCTCACCCACGAGCACGATATCGGGATCTTCCCTCAGCGCCGCGCGGAGAGCGCTTGTAAAACTGCGGGTTGAAGCGCCCACTTCCCTCTGCGTAAAAATACAGCCCTTTGATTTGTAAACAAATTCTATGGGGTCCTCTATGGTGAGAATGTGATCCTGCCTCTCCTGATTGATGGTTTCAAGCATGGCCGCAAGCGTCGTTGATTTTCCGGAACCCGTGGGGCCGGTGACAAGAACAAGGCCTCTCGGATATTTCATGCAGGCCATCATGGCGGGAGTAAAAGCCAGAGCCTCGGTAGAGGGAATCTCCGACGAGATAACTCTCAGCACCGCCCCGACACCGTCTTTCTGCATGAGGACATTCACCCTGAAACGGCTTATGTTCTCTATCTGAAAAGAACAGTCCAGTTCAAGGTTTTCCTCAAACTGGCTTTTCTGCTCATCAAGAAGAATTCCATATATGAGAGTTTTTGTCTCATCTCCCGAAAGAGCCGTGTCCTTATATTCGGGGAGAGGCGTCATCGCGCCGTTTTTTCTGACCATCACAGGTTTTTTCGGCACCACGTGAATATCGGAAACCCCCAGTTTAACCGCCGATGTCAGAATATCTATCATATCCATAAAAATACCCTCCTATAAATCAATTAACCTGTAGGACAAATCATCCGTTTCAAGAATAACGACGGTCTTTTTGCCCAAAAGCCACGAACCGCTTTCCCCGGGATTTATTATAAGTGTACCCGCGGTCCTTCTTATGTCCGTTATGTGAGTGTGACCGTATATAACAATATCATAGTTGCCCTTTGCCGCGATGTCTTCCACAAAATCCGGCACATGAACCATAAATATCCGTCGGCCGCCGGCTTCGCCCGAATAAAAATCATAAAATTCGGCAAGCCCCCTGAATTTTTCCCTGAGATAGGCCCTCTCGCCGTCATTATTGCCGAAAACCGCGATCATAGGGCACTTCAGATTTTTAAATTCGGCATGCGTGATCGGAGAAATAATATCTCCCGCGTGAAACACTTTCTCCACCTTCTCGCTGTTAAATATTTCCACCGCCGCGGCTATGGCCGGCATATTCTCATGCGAATCGGAAATTATTCCCAGCTTCACATATCCCCCCGCCGTACAATGCCCGACGCGCTTTTAAACGCTTTTGCCAGCACCGCATCCGAATCCCCGAAACGCGCGGCACCGAGAATCTCCATCATAAACACGCCGTTAAAACCGTGTGAATACAAGGCCGCGGAAAACTTGTCCCAGTCTATGTTTCCGTCACCCGGCGGAAGATGGGATGAATAATCACCTGAATTATCCGACACATGCAGCGACATCAGCCGCGGGGCTATTTTTTCCAGATACTCATCCGGTTTTTCTATCAGGTTCGCGTGCCCCGTGTCAAGACATATTCCCAGGTGCTCTTCGGGAAAACCCTTTATTATTTCCATAAGATCCTGCGCCCACCCGCCCAGAAGATTCGGAGACGGATTCTCGCAGGCAATTTTCACCCCGTGCAGCATGGCATTTTCAATGATCTCAGCAAGACTTTTTTTCGCCTGGGCGATCTTTTTTTTCACAAAATCCTTATCTGACAACGGCAGCGCTTTTACGGCAGGATGAACGACAATGTGATCCGCCTTGAAAAATTCGCACAGGACAACGGTTTTTTTAATCTCGCTGACAGCTATGCTCCTCTGTATTTCATCCACAGACGATATATCAAGATTTTCGCTGAAAGGCGCGTTGATAGAACATATTTTCATTTTTTTTAACAGCGCTGTTTTTTTGATTTTAATCAGCACATCTTCGTCATTGTAATCAAAATGGGTGTTTTTTCCCCAGTCACTCGAGCCCGCCCATATTTCTATATTTTTAAAACCGGCACGGGCAAACTTATCAAGGCACGGAAAGATGTCCTTATGATAAAAAAGCCCTGTTGATATTCCTATTTCCATTTTCAGAGTTCCCCGCCCGATTCACGTATAAGTTTTCTATAGAGCCTCATATAACCGCGCGCGGATTTCTCCCACGAGAATTTCTGTCTCATACACCTCACAGACAATTTCTTAAAAAGCCCCGGACTGGCATAAAGTCTCATGGCTTTCCTCAAGGCTTTTTCAAGAGCGCCGGAACTGTAATTTTTAAGAAGGAAACCCGTGCCGGTGCGTTCCCCGGGCAGATACTCCGACACAGTGTCTTTGAGTCCGCCAACACTGTTGACAATGGGAACAGTGCCGTAAGCAAAAGCTATCATCTGGCCCAGACCGCAAGGCTCGTATTGAGAAGGCATAAGAAAAAAATCACTGCCCGCATAAATTCTGTGAGCCAGATCGTTATCAAAATCAAGACGCAGCGCGAAATTATCAGGGAAACGCTTTGCGAGCACGCTTAAAACACGATGATAATAAACGTCCCCTGTCCCGAGCATAACAAACTGTATTTTTCCGGAAATTAATTTTTTCAGAGCAGGCACCATGATATCCATCCCTTTCTGCATGGCAAGGCGGCCCACAAAACTGACAAGCATCGCGCCATTTTGGGGAAGCCCCATTTCTTTCTGCAACGCTTTTTTGCATTTTTCTTTACCGCCCGGCGATGCCGCGCTGTAAGAACAGGATATGGCTTTATCCGATGCGGGATTCCACAAGCCATAGTCAAGACCGTTCAAAATTCCTTTGAAATAAGAGCCTCTTTTTTTCAGAAAATAGTCCAGGCCGCACCCGAACTCTTTTGTCTTCATTTCTCTGGCGTATGTCGGGCTCACCGTTGTCACGGCAGAGGCGTTGCGGATTCCGTAGGAAAGGCTGTTGAATCTGCCCTCGTAAAGCAAATCACTCTTTTTCAGACCGGCGTATTTTGCGAATTTCGCGTCATATTCGCCCTGATAAGCGAGATTGTGCACAGTGAGCACGGTGGGAACTGAGGAAGCCCCGTTTGAAAGAAATTTCGGTATAAGAGCCGTCTGCCAGTCATTGATGTGTATCACATCCGCTTTGATTTTCAAACTTTTCAAAGAATGCATAACGGATTTCTGAAAAAAAATAAAACGCAGCGCATTGTCGGGGTAATCCCCCGCAACCGAACCGTAAATACCCGGACGGTCAAAGAATTTTTTCTGTCTTATGAAATAAAAATCAACACCCTTCTCTTTTTTGCCGAACACCTCGTAAGGATAAGCCTTCCCGCTGAAACGCTGAGTGAGTTTTTTTATTTTTTTTATTCCGTGCTTTTTATAATCCACATTTCCGTACAACGGCATAAAAACCCTGACTTTGACGCCTTCCCGGGAGAGCGCGTCGGGAAGAGCCCGCCCCACATCGGCAAGACCTCCGGTTTTCGCAAACGGCACCACCTCAGACGACAAAAAAACAATTTCCACTACTTACCCAGCTCCTTCTTAAGCATTTTATATATTTTTTGGGGAGAAGAGGGCGTCACGCGAGTGGCGCCCACAGTTGTCATAAAGTTGGTGTCGCCCTTCCACCGGCCCACAATGTGCATGTGTATATGCGAAGCAAAACCCGCTCCGGCAGCCGCCCCCTGATTCACGCCTATGTTGAAACCCTCGCACTTGAAAAGCTTTTTCATGGCGGAAACGGCCCTTTGGGACCATTTCATCATTTCGGCGAGCTCATCGGATTTGAGCTTCGTCACATCACCGGTGTGCCGGTAGGGAGCAACCATCACATGCGCATTTGTGTAAGGGAAAAGATTGAGCATGAGAAAGCATTTATCACCTCTTGCAATAACAAAATTTTTTGCGTCCTTCTTTCCGCTGCCGGCCCTGCAGAAAATACATCCTTTCTGTTTCATTCCAAAATATTTGTCACGCCACGGTGCCGCTAAATACCTCATTCAATATCCCAGAAGTTTTTTTACAAATCTTTTTAACGCCCAGCGCTTAAAAAATCCGCGCACAATAAATTCAACTCCGTAAGAAAAAGTCCCCGTGGAACGCGACACTCTTCTGATAATGGCATCTACCACATATTCCTTTTCAGGGCGATCAGGATTATCTTCAACCTGCATCTTAAAAACAAGATTTATTCTGTCTCCCAGATTGAAACGGTATGTTGACTCTAAACCCGCACTGCCTGCACTGATGTCCGTCAGACATGCGCGGCAGGACGGCTGAAAAGCGCCCGGCTTGTACACATCCAAAAGCAGGGTGTCTTTTATTCTGTCATATTTTCTATGCGATTGCCTTATACCCATAACTGAATTATACACAAGAAACAGGCTTTTATGCAAGTTGACATTTATCACACACCTGAATTCTTTAATCAAGCGCCGGACAACAAAGCCGGCTCTTGCTTTTTATTTTTTAATTTACTATTCTGCTGATAATTATGGCTGACCAAACATTAGTGCTTATAAAACCGGACGGACTGAAGAAATCCCTGACAGGGAATATCCTCACGCGACTGTCTGAGACAAAGCTGGAGATAGCGGCGGCAAAAGCCGTTTGCGTGACCAGAGAGCTGGCAAGCGAACATTACCGCCACATGCAGGATAAGCCTTTCTTTGACGAACTGCTTGATTATCTCATGGGAAATCTTCACGATAGAAGAAAAGTGCTCGCTCTCGTGTATCACGGCGATAACGCCATAGCCCGGGTGCGCAACATCTGCGGCGGCACAAATCCCGAATCCGCAGATCCCACATCAATCCGCGGAGCTTACGGCAGAATAACGACCAAAGGCCTTTTTGAAAACATAATACACGCCTCTTCGGCGGCCGATGAAGCGGAAAGAGAAATCAAGCTCTGGTTTAAGCCCGAAGAACTCGTTTACCGCATTTATCCGGTAAAAACAGAAGAAAAAGTCACAAAAACGCTCGTCTGGGCGTAATCGGCGCGGCAGTTCCGCCGCGAATTATATGATTGTTAAACCGTCAGGATGCTATCTTTTTTAAAGACACCGGCTGAAATTCCATTTTGCCGTCTTTAATAACAGCTTTCAACTTTGCGCCGCCGGCGAGCCCGCCCGAGAGAATTTTATCCGACAGAGGGTCTTCCACAAGTTCCTGTATTGTTCTTTTGAGCAGACGCGCGCCGCTTGCGCGGTCAAACCCTTTCTCTGCCAGAAACTCTTTTGTTTTTTTACCGAACTCAACGCTGATGCCTTTTTCGTCAAGCCGTTTTTTGAGCTGCCCCAGAAGCATGTCAACAATTTGCAGAACATCTTTTTTCGCAAGATGCTTAAACACAACGGCAGCATCAATCCTGTTGAGAAATTCCGGCCGAAAAGATTTTTTCAGTTCTTCTTTGATTTCATTCTCCATTTCCCTGAAATCATATTCCGATTTTTCGGCAAACCCTATGGTGCTGTTTTCATGTAAGCTTTTAACACCAAGATTGCTTGTCATAATAAGAACGGTGTTTTTAAAATTCACTTTGTGCCCGAGAGAATCCGTTAAAAAGCCGGAGTCCATTATCTGAAGAAGAATGTTAAACACATCGGGATGCGCCTTCTCTATCTCATCCAGCAGAACAACCGAATACGGCTTTCTGCGCACATGGCCGGTCAGTATCCCACCCTCATCGTAACCGACATATCCGGGAGGCGCTCCCACCAGTCGTGAAACGGTGTGCCGTTCCATGTATTCGGACATATCCACCCTTATAACGGAATGCTCATCGCCAAAAAGAAATTTTGACAGGCATTGGGCCAGATACGTTTTGCCCACACCCGTGGGGCCCAAAAAAATGAACGAGCCTATGGGCCGTCCCGATTCATGCAAACCCGTCCTTGCGCGCCGCAGTGCCCTGGACACAACGCTTATGGCCTCATCCTGAGACACAATATCCCTGTGCAGCTCTTTTTCCATATTCAGAAGCCTTGAGGATTCTTTTTCCGTCAGCTTAAAAACAGGAATACCCGTAACCCCGGCGACAATGCGGGCAATGTCATCGGCCGATACCTCTGACACTTTTTTATCGCTCTTGTCTGCGTCTTTTATTTTCCTGATTTCTCCGGTGAGATGAGCTTCTTCCTTTTTCAGCAGCGCGGCTTTTTCAAATTCCTGGCCGGAAATGGCTTCCGCTTTTTCAGAACGCGTTTGTTTAATTTTTTTCTGCAGCGCCGTAAATTCCGGAGAATGCGCGGATTTTTTTATCCTGAGTTCACTGCCCGCCTCATCCATAAGATCTATGGCTTTGTCCGGAAGAAACCTGTCAGTTATGTATCTATCCGAAAGTTTCGCGGCTGCCGCGAGAGCCCCGTCGGTATACCTGACGCCGTGATAAGCCTCATATTTGTCCCTGAGACCTTTCAGTATCTCAACGGTTTCTTCAACTGTCGGGGCTTCAAGCATAACCGGCTGAAAACGCCTTGCCAAAGCGGTATCTTTTTCAATGTGTTTCCTGTATTCATTCAGGGTTGTCGCCCCGACACACTGAAGCTCGCCGCGGGCGAGAAGAGGCTTGAGCATATTAGCGGCATCCAGCGGAGCACCTTCGGCTGAGCCGCTGCCGACCACAAGATGAAGCTCGTCTATAAAAAGAATTATTTTGCCCTTTTCTTTCTTGATTTCATCAAGAAGTTTTCTCATCCTGTCCTCAAACTCCCCCCTGTATTTGGTACCGGCCACGATTGAACCCATATCAAGAGACACCACTCTTTTTCCGCTAATTATATCCGGCACCGTTTCGCCGATGATATTCTGGGCTATTCCCTCCACCACGGCGGTTTTGCCGACCCCCGGATCTCCTATAAGAACAGGATTATTTTTTGTACGCCTGCACAGGATCTGTATAATCCGCGAGACTTCTTTCTCCCGCCCGACTATCGGATCCAGCTCACCGTCACGAGCGGCTTTTGTGAGGTCTCTGCTGAATTTATTAAGAAGGGGGGTTTTGACAGACGGGGCGAAATTCGTATTTTTTTTCGGCTCCTGATAAAAATTTTCCCCTTCCCCCGGCTCTTCTTTCAAATAATCCGCCACATTTTCGTAATTGATACCCGCTGATTTCAACACCTGAGCGGCAATACTGCTTTCCTCCCTGAGCACCGCAAGGAGTATGTGCTCCGTTCCCACAAAGGGCTGCCCGAGAGACTTGGCCTCTTCCGAAGCGGTGTTTATTATTCTTTTGGCACGCGGCGAAAAAGGAATAGGCCCCAGACGGATGAGATTGTCCCCCTCCCCGAGCAAGCGGCTTATATCATCAATCATATTCTCGGCCTTTACACCCAGCGCGGCAAGAATCTGCACGGCTATTCCGTCACTGAGCATTAAAATACCCATAAGCACGTGCTCACTTCCTATGTAAGAGTGATTCATACCTTTCGCCGCTTTGTCCGCATTGGCAAGCACCCGCTGGGCCCTTTTCGTAAACCTGTTATCCATTTTTATTATCTAGCCTGTACTGTGTAAAATAAACTCTGCCCCAGAAATGAGCGGCCTGGGCAGC
Organism: Elusimicrobiota bacterium; assembly: GCA_034660675.1. Taxonomy (GTDB): domain Bacteria; phylum CG03; class CG03; order CG03; family CG03; genus CG03. Next base: position 25,023 of record JAYEJT010000074.1, on the reverse strand, counting down.
GTCGTATTTTCTCCAGTCTATCCCCGTAAAACGCTCATTGTTATACCAGCGGTAAGACGGATCATTGTAGCGGCCGGTTATAGCCTCGAGCAGGCCCTTGAGCTGTTCCGTGCTCCTGGCGGAATAATAATTTATCATTAACTGCAGGGCAGAGGGCTCAAGCAGCGACGGGTTGACTTTTTTTCCGGTAAAATACTTTTTTATTTTTTCCGGCTCGCTCTCAATCTTCAGTTTTTCCGGAGCGGCGGCCTCAAATTCTCTGTGAAATTTCCTCGTCTTGCTTTTTTTATATTCACTGAAAAGTTTTAAAAAACCCGTATCCGAATAATCAAGTTCCGAACGGGAATCTCCGGCTATTTCCACCGCCTTGCCCGCATTCCACATGCGGTCAAGCACTTCATCAACGGACATATCCCCCGCTCTGACGATATCAACGGCCGGCGACCTCCCGCCGTAATGAAGTATGTTTTTCTGATGGAGAGAGCCTATCACCCTGAAAACTCTCATGTACAGCGGATGTGCATACTGTGTTATGTCCGACGAAAAACCGTCATGACGGCCGCTGCCGGCAACAGGAGCATCGGAAACAGTTATATCAAGCTTGGCGGCGCCCGGAGCCATTTCCAGACGTATCCTCTGTGAAATGTATTCAAGCAGCTTCCCCGCACAATCATAAGCCCGGCCATCATCTTCGGACACAGGCTTTGAGCGCTTCACATCGCCGGGAAAAACCTGCTTATACTTTTCTTTCAGGCTCTTAGTGATAAAACCCTCTTTCGCGAGCATTTTGAAAACCTCGGATTTTTTTGAAATTTTCATCCAGTAATGATACCCCGACGCGGTGGTATCAAGAATATAATTTATCCCGTATCCGTCCAGCCTGCCGCTTATCTGTTTTATAAAAGGTTCCATCCATTCAAAAACCTCGCGCTGATGCCTGTAAACATAGGATCTCTGTTTTTTGTTGTAATATTCAAGATCCCAGAATATGTAAAAAGAATCTCCCGTCGAAACAGCCGGCCTGTAGATATCAAGGCCCTCATCCATAAACACATCCAGACCGCTCACGGGAGAAATTTTCACCGGAAAATGCCATTTCTTATCTTTCAAAATGGGACCGCTCCCGACAGCAAAAGCCGCGTCACGGAACTGCCTTTTCACCAAGTCGCGTACCACGGAACTACCGTAATATTCATTGTAAAATCGTTTCTTCATCATACTTCCTCAAATAACCTCATATTCCTTCTCATCATCATGTATTTAAACTCTTTCATTTTCACCACCGATGTATACGGCACATACTGGCGGCCTATGGCTTCCGGTCTTCCGGGAAGCTCACCGTGGCTGTCGGAACCGCCGGTGACAAGCAGATTCATTTCCTCTGCCCATGAAAGATATTTTTTGGTTTCGTCTTCCGTGTGCCCGAGGTAGTGCGCTTCTATGCCCTGAAGCCCCTTTCTGACAAGATATTTCGCTATTTTTTTTGTGGGCACCCCGAATTTCGGATGCGCAAGCACCGGAATGCCGCCTATATTCCGTATCATATCAATAGCCTCTTCCGGCAGGAATCTAATTCGTTCCACAAAAGCGGGCTTTCCCCTTATCAGGTATTTACTAAAAGCCTCGTCTAAATCCTTGACGTAACCGCCGGAGAAAAGAGCTTTGGCAATATGCATTCTGCCAACACTGCCCTGCCCTTCCATTTCAAATATGATTCTTCTGTCTACGGGTATTCCCAGATCGTTCAGCTTATCGCAAATAGCGTGCGCCCTTTTAAGCCTGGCGCCGCGAAAAAGAGCGAGCTTCTTCTGAAAATAAACCGTGCGCCAGTTTATGTAATAACCCAGTATGTGTATCTCGTCGTGGCCGGCAGCGAGGCCCTTCGTGGAAAGTTCAATGGCAGGGATCACCTCCACGCCGTAACGGGCTCCCGCAAGGATTCCTCTCTCCACGCCGTCAGTCGTGTCGTGATCCGTGAGGGCTATGGCGCTGAGTCCACGGACACAAGCCATTCTTATCACCTCCTCCGGGCTGGATGCACCGTCGGAAAAATATGTGTGCAGATGAAGATCCACACACATTTCTTTGCTGATGGCTTCTGCGTTCATAGCAATTCCGCGGCCAGCCGGGCCAGGGGACTTCGTTCGGATTTCACAAAAGTCAGGCTGGAAAACACTTCCTGCCCTTTGAATCTCTCTATGACATAAGTCAGCCCGTTGGATGAAGCGTCAAGATAAGGATTGTCAATCTGATAAGGATCTCCGGTCAGCACTATTTTTGTGTCTTCTCCCGCGCGTGAAATAATAGTTTTCAACTCATGGGGCGTGAGATTTTGAGCTTCGTCCACAATCATGAACTGTTTAGGAATGCTTCTGCCCCTTATATATGTCAGCGCCTCCACCTCTATTTTTCCCGAGGAAAAAAGCCAGTCCACCTGAGACTCCATATCCTCTCCGCCCATGTCGCCTTTGCCCGAAGCGGAAACAAGGAATTCCAGATTATCATTAACAGCCCTCATCCACGGAGCAAGTTTTTCCTCTTTGGTACCGGGAAGATAACCTATATCCTTGCCCATCGCCACGACAGGACGGGAAATGAGCAGCTTGCGGTAAGCGTTATCGTCAAAAACTTTTGACAAGCCGCCGGCGAGCGCCAAAAGAGTTTTACCCGTCCCCGCAATACCGAGGAATGCCACAAGTTTTATCTTGTCATCCAGCAAACTTTCCATGGCAAATGTCTGCTGCACATTGAGTGCCTTCACACCCCATAGCATGGTCTTGGACTGAAGAAGCTTCACGGCTTTTCCTTTTTTAACCCTTGCAAGTGCCGTCTGCTTGCCATCAGCGGAGTTCTTCATTATTAAAAACTCATTTTCTAAAAATTTTGCTTCTTCAAGCTCGAGAGCACCGTCTGAATAAAATTTATTTACTTTATCAGGAGAAAGCTCTATTTCACGCCAACCGTTATAGAGCTCCGAAAAATTAACTTTCATCGTCTCATAGTCCTCGGTTTCAAGACCGAGAACCTGCGCCTTTATCCTCATATTTATATCTTTTGAAATAAAAACGACCCCGCCCTCGGTTTTGTTAAGCCGCATAGCAAAAGAAAGAATCGTGTTGTCGGCTTTTGAGGCAAAAGAAGCGGGAAGTTTTTCACCCTCGCCTATCATCACCCTCACGGTGCCGCCCGAGCGGCTTTTTACACCTTTCACCAGAGAGCCCCTTTTTCTCAGCCCGTCAATACGGCGCGAAGCGCTTCTGGCGCTTTTGCCTCTCTCGTCATGCATTTTTTTCAAACCGTCCAGCTCTTCTATAACGGTTATCGGCAGCACCACATTGTTGTCTCCAAACGAAAAAATACTATCCGGATTGTGTATCAGCACATTGGTATCCAAAACAAAAACTTTAGTCATTATTGCCTCCCCCCGGATGACTTCGCCCGTTCTTTTAATATTTGTTTCGCCGCGGCAATTATCATAAAAAATGCCATGGCCAGCAGAAAAAACGCCAGCGTAAAAAGAAAAGTGTTTTCGCCGAAATTTCTGATCATCTCAAAAACAAGGGCAGCGATCGTGGTAACGAGCATGAACACGCCGGGCACAACAATGTGTGCGGCCGGCTTTTTTTTCGCAAAAAGATAAGCCGCCGCAACAAGAAGCCCGAGCGCCGCAATCAGCTGATTTGACGCGCCGAAAAGCGGCCATATCCTCGCCTGCGGGCCGGTTGAAAACCACCACACCGCGACAAGAATCAGCGCTGTCACAGCAAAACTGTTTTTCAATATACGGATTTTAAGAAAGCCGCCGAACAACTCCTGCCCTATGTATCTGGTGATCCTCGTGGCCGAATCAAGCGTGGTCATGACAAAAGCATTGAGCATTATCATGGCAAAGACAAAACCCCATTTTCCGGCAACAGGCCTGGATATGTTCCCGAAACCCGCCGCAAAAGTCCCTATCCAGTCACCGCCGGAAACCATCGCCGGATAAGAACCGGCGCCGGTCCACCCGAGTCCGGCCGTCACGGCTATTATGGCCAGCACCGCAAGAATTCCCTCAAGAATCATGGTTCCGTAACCAATCTTAAAAGCGTCTCTCTCATCGGAGATCTGTTTGGAAGTCGTTCCCGACGCCACAAGAGAATGGAATCCGGATATGGCCCCGCAAGCGACAATAATACACAAAGTGGGCCACACAAAACCTTTATCGGTGCCAAACAAGACAACCGCCGGAGCGTTTATGACGGGATGCGAGATAAAAATTCCGGCATAGCCCATAAGCAATCCGGCAAACAAAAAATAAGAAGAAAGATAATCCCTCGGCTGAAGCAGAATATTTACCGGCAGCACCGAAGCGGTGCCGGCGTAAACCAGAAGAACCAGTATCCACACACGCAGAGGTTCGGCGCAGTTCAGGCCGAGAGGATACTTTTGGCCCGCCGCGACGAGCAGCGCCATAAGCGCCAAACCAATAACGGTTGCCGCTGCCGCGTTCATTTTCCAGCGGTAAAGCATTACCCCCGTCAGCACAGCCACAAATATGAGACCGAAAGTCGGTATCACTATCTGCGGTGTTGCAATAAGCGTTTTTGCCGTAACAATGGCAAAAACCGCTATAACAAGAATAAGCGCGAGAAAAATAAAAACCGAAAAGAAAAAGCGCGCGGTTCTGCCCAGCAGCTCCTCCGACACGTCCGCGATGGACGCCCCGCCGTTTCTGACAGAAATCATCAGCGCCGAAAAATCGTGCGGCCCTCCTATAAACACCGAGCCCAGAACAACCCATACGAGGGCGGGCAGCCAGCCCCATATGGCACACGCTATCACAGGGCCGAGGATGGGTCCCGCTCCGGCGATGGATGAAAAATGGTGCCCGAACAGAAAAAACCAGTTGCGGGCCGGCACAAAATCCACACCGTTATATTTCTCATGAGCCGGCGTGACATTGTCTTTTGAAATCTTCCAGACACTTTTCATCTTCGCCTCATAATATCTGTAACCCGCCGCAAACAAGACGAGCGACACCAAAGCAACAACAACCGAATTCATACTTTCTTCTCCTTTAGTTTTACCGCCGCCGGCAAAGGAACGGCTGAGGACACATCTCCCCCGAGAAAAGCAACTTCTTTAACAATGGACGAACTCAAATAAGCGTATTTAGCGTCAGTCATAAAAAACACGGTTTCAATTCCGGGGGCAAGTTTTCTGTTCATAAGAGCCATCTGAAATTCATATTCAAAATCACTGACCGCCCGAAGGCCCCTGACTATAATTCCGGCTTTGATGTTTTTCATATAATTAACCAGCAGTCCCTCAAATGAATCCACCTTCACCTTATCAAGGCCCTCGCGCGCAAACGCCTTTTTCAGCATAGAAACCCTTTCCCGCACGGTAAAACACGTTTTTTTCGAAGGATTGTTTATAACAGCTATCACGACTTCGTCAAAAAGCGATATCGCGCGCCTGGCCACATCTATGTGCCCCCTGGTCACGGGATCAAAACTGCCGGGATAAACAGCCCGGCTCTTCCCCGGTTTTGTTTTATTTTTTGTTTTTCTCATATCTCAATTTTAACTCTCACGCTTTTTTCAATTCATTTTTGTTCATACTTCCGAGGAACATGCTGTAAAAATCGCTCTTTAGCTTTTTTTCAAATTCCTCACGCGGCTCAAACTTATCATATATTTTGTCCGCGACATATATTTTCGCGCCTGATTTTACGGCCATACACAGAGAATCCGAAGGACGCGAATCAATATCCGTTTGCACACCTCCGCGCTCTATGTATATACGGCTGTAAAAAGTGTTGTCCATAACCTTAGAAATGAGAATATGATCCAATTTCCCGCCGGAAGCGTCTATGATATTTTTTAAGAGATCGTGCGTCATCGGCCTTTTAAAAGATTCCCCCTCAAGTGCGCTCTGTATAGCCTGCGCCTCAAAAACCCCTATCCATATCGGCATCACCCTGTTATTGTCTTTATTCACAAGTATCACCATAGCCGAAGCCGAAACAAAATCAAAAAACACCCTCTGGACATCAACCTCTATCATATCCCTGTCCGCCGGGCTGTGAGCAGGCCGGCCCCCCTTTCAATTGACGGCAAATATCCTTCCATCATCTGCTGTTCTCCAAAGGCTTTTCCCGTATGCGCAAAATTATGTTCTTTCTGCTTCCGGCGCGGATTGTGAATTTTATTGTATCGCCCCACTTGTCTATTTCCGTAAAAGCGGCACCCGACAAATCCGCGCGGGCGGGGTTTATTCCCTTTATTTCGAAATTAACCATCGCGTAAATCATATCTTCCGGAGACACCACCCTTATAAAAAGCGGTTTATCCGCGGCATTCTTTTTTATTCTGTAGAAATTTCTCCAGAAACTTATGAATTTGCCGCCGTCAAGATCTATGGTGTATTTAACGGTTTTTATTTTACTGCTGCCCGCCACGCTGTTATCATAGGAGAACACCCTCAGCATGATAATAAGCATCACGGCAAACAGAGGAAGCGCTGTCACAAGCCATATTTTATCTTTTTTAGTCATTGCAAATTATGATAGCAAAAATTATAATCTCTGTTAATGAGTCCTTAATCTATAGCCCGGGTAGCTCAGCTGGTAGAGCAGCTCATTCGTAATGAGCAGGTCAGCGGTTCGATCCCGCTCTCGGGCTTAAAAAAAATGATCAACTCTGTTTATATACATCTGCCCTTCTGTCTGCGGCGCTGCTCTTACTGCGATTTCTATTCGCAGACAGACCTTTCTTTAAAAAGCAGCTATATCCGCGCGCTGGAAAAAGACGCTGTTTATTTCAGGTCCCTTTGCGGAGAAATAAAAACTCTTTATATCGGCGGCGGTACCCCCTCCGTTTTCAGCGCTGGAGAGTTTTCCGCTGTTTTTGAGATCCTGCGTCGGAATTTCCGCTTTTCAAAAAACTGTGAAACAACGGTAGAGGTGAACCCGCGATCGGCGACAGAACGCATTCTGTCCTTTTTGCGCGCAAACAGCGTCAACCGCCTTTCCATAGGCATACAGTTTCTGGACAGGAAGCTTCTATTAAAAGCAAACAGAGATCACTCTCCTGAAGATGCGGAAAAGGTTTTCCTTAATGCCCGGAAAGCGGGATTTTCCAACATCAACACGGATATCATCTACGGTTTCCCCGGACAAAGCGCACAGTCATTTTACGGCACTTTAAAAAGAATCACAGCTCTTGACCCCGAACACATCTCCGCCTATATTTACACGCCTCCTTCGGGAAGAAAAAATATTCTGAAAGAAGCTCCCCCGAAAAACAATATAATCGCGTCTATGTACGAAACACTGTGCCGTGAATTGAAAAAATCCGGATTCGCACATTATGAGATATCAAATTTCGCAAAACCGGGAAAAAAATCCCGCCATAATATCAACTACTGGCGGCGGGGCGGCTACGCAGGTCTGGGCGCGGGCGCGGTTTCATCATTCGGCAGCAAACGTCTCACGGGAGCGTTCATAAAAAGCTATCTGCGCGCACCTCTAAAAAAATCGGAAGAAACACTGGATAGGAAAAAAATGAATTTTGAGAAAAAATTCCTCGCGCTAAGAACACTTGAAGGCATTCCCTACAGGAAAAAACACGATAAATTCATAGCCCGCGGCTGGGTGAAAAAGAAAAATGAAAAAAGCGTTTTTACGGAAAAAGGCTGGTTAGTCTCAAACTCCGTCATTTCCGAACTCTGATTGAAAATTTTTGTATTTCTTCTCAAGTCACACAGGAGCGAAGCCAAAAAATACTAACCGGAAATATTTTTTATAAGCCACATTTCAAAAAAAGGATCAAACAATCTATATTGATTTCCGTCTTTAACAATAAAATTTTTCTTAACAAGAGCCCCAACCGAAGCCTGCACCGTGGAAGAGCTGCCCAGATTATACTTCAGTCTTACATCGTTTGAAAATATTCCCCGCTCTTGCGGCAACGCCCCCAAAACCGCCCGTTGATGCATAGAAACAGAATCATACCAACTGTAAAACAATTCGTTCTGCGTGCGCATAATATTATCCAGCGCTGTCTGCATATCCACTTCTTTAATTTTATTTTTACCCGCCAGCCAGATCGTGGAACACAGTTGCTGAAGATGATATGGACTTTGCCTGACCATTCTTACAATTTTACAGGCCAATTCTTTTGTTATCTGTCTTCCTGTGGATTTAAATCTCTCAATAATAAACTTTTCTAAATCCTTTTGCGGAATAGCAAAAAGCGGATATATTTTAGCAGATTGATAAAAAGCCCGATGGGGATTCTTGAACATATCCAGAATTATATGCGTTTTACTGCCCATGAAAATATAACAAACCTTATCATGGTGCTGGATAAAAGATCTTAATTTCTTTTCAAATGCCGCCCCGTCATACTGACTTATTTCCTGAAACTCATCAAAAACAACCACCACCCTCTTTTTATATTTTACGGCTATTTTCTGGGGTATTTCGTACACTTCCTCTATCGCTTTTTCTACCCCTTTTGACGTTTTTGAAAAATCAAACGAAAACCTCAATTTTCCGTCTTCGGCAATTTCGAAACTCGGCACAATCCTTTTAAAAAAACTTCCCGCCTTTTTTATTTTTGCCTCTTTTGTAATAAAAGCCCTGCTTATCGCGGCAGAATAAATTTCAACAAACTGCCCCGCTGAAGCAGCTCGCTGCAAATCAACATAAACCGGCACAATTGAATGATCCTTCTTCAGTAATTCAATAACTGTTTTTAATAACGACGTTTTTCCCATTCTGCGGGATGAATAAATAAACATATTCTGGGCTGATTTTATGGTATTCTTTATATCACGAATCTCTTTTTTACGATTCGTAAAATATTTGCCCGTTACCGTTTCACCATACCTAAAAGGATTTTCCATAAAAGCTCTCCTCAAAAAAACCACTATAACTTAAAGCATTATACTTTTTTCTATAATGTAATTTACTATACTTTTCCATATCTGTCAAGCCTCACCGGAACAAAACGCGGCTGTCCATTCGGTAGGCCGCGAAAAGTTTGGGATTGGAAAACGCCTTATGAGGCGTTTAAAAAGCTGGCTGGTGTTGCGTTAGAAAATTGAGATCAGGTTATATTTTATCGCCCTGGGATAAGCGGCGGCCTATGACGAATTCCCATCCGCCCATTTGTTTTTTCCCCGCCGGCTGAACGGAAGTCAGCATCACCGCGCCTTCCGCGCAGTTGACGGAAAACCCTTTATCTTTTTCTGCGGAGAGCAGCGTTCCCGGAGAAGCGTTAACGGTATTTTCAACAAGCTCCGCTTCCTTTATTATGACCCTCTCTCCGCGAATCACAGCCGACATGTTTATCTTTCCCGAAAACGCACGCACCTTTCTGTATATCACATCAGCGCTGTCTTTTTTAAAATCCAGCAAACCGTCACTTTTTTCAATCCGCGGAGCATAGGAAACATCCCCTTTTTGCGGACGAAGCTGAAAATCCGGGTTTGAAATAAGACGAATGGTCTCTTTTATAACATCCCCCGACGCGGCCGCGAGCCTTCCGTAAAGGGCCGAAGCTGTCTCACCGTCACCTATATCAAAACACCTCGCGTTTATTATGTCGCCGCCGTCAAGCGTCTTTATTATTTTAAAAACAGTAATTCCCGTGCGTTTTTCGCCGTTAAAAACAGACCACTCGATCGGAGCCGCTCCGCGGTAAGCGGGCAAAAGTGAAAAATGTATGTTAACCGCTCCCAGCTTCGGCACGGCAAGAAATTCTTCAGAAAATATTTTTCCGAACGACACAACAACGAACAAATCGGGGCTAAAATTTTTTAGTCTGTCTAAAAACGAAGGCGTGTTAACCTGGGACACCCTGATAATTTCAGTGCCCGGAAATTCCGGTGAATTTTCATTAAAAAAGGAAGAGTGACCGCAAACAACCGCCGGCACCTCGCATCCGGCGTTCCGCAAAGCATGCGGAATCGTGGCAATAAAATCCGGAGATGTTGAAAAAACTATAGCCCTCATTGGTTTTGGCCCCTTATTTTCCGGCTGATTTTAATCTTGATAAAGCCTTGCGTATAAAAATTTTTCTGTAAAAAGCTATTTTGTCTACAAAAAGCACACCGTTCAAATGATCTATTTCATGCTGCAGAACCCGCGCGGCCATATCACCCGTCTCTATCACCCGCTCCCGGCCTTCCATATCCAGCGCTCTCACCCTGACAAATTCCGGTCTTTTCACCTTTTCAAAAATACCGGGAATGCTCAAACACCCTTCTTTTATGACGTTTCCGCCCGAGGTTGATTCTATAACAGGGTTTACCACGCAAATAAGATCCTCATCCCGGCCGGTTGTATTTATAACCGCAGCGCGCAAAGGTATTCCTATCTGCGGCGCGGCAAGGCCTATCCCGCCGCCTTCAATCATTGTCTGAGCCATATCGCGCAGCATGTTTTTTATACGGTCCCCCACATTTTTTATTTCTTCCGCGCGTCTTCTTAAAACAGGATCGCCGTATATGGTTATTTCCTCTACCATGAGTTGTTAAAGAACACGCCCCATCCGCCAAGGCTCCCCAGCGAAAAACTTATGCCGTAACTTGACCCCGGATACGAATAAAATTTCACACCGAGTATCAAATTTAATTTAAGCGAATCGTCCGAAAACATGTCATTGTTCAATTTTACATATTTAAGTTCCGGCCCGAAATAAGGCATAATTTTATTTATTTCCTTTGAAAAAAGCGCATGCGCCGAAGCGGCAAAAACACGTTCACTGTCAAAATTCCTGGAATAAAGAACTTCGCCGCCTGTCATGACCATAGGGGTTATGATGCTGTCTTCCACAAACACATAAGAAAATTCAGCCCCGACAGAACCAAGCGACAGATGATCGGGCTCGAAAACATCCTCTCTCCCCACCTTGAACCCGTAAAGATAGGGAAACGAATATTTTCTGAGTCTTAAAAAATATTTTCCGCTCCTGAAATCGTTCCCGAAAGCGCTCTTGGAATAATTATCCCACTCCATAACAATCCCGGCCTGCACCGGAGAAAGGCTGGCTTCGCAGGAAGGCGCGAGCGGGTCCTGAGCGAAAACACACCCCGCAAACACAATCAGCAAAACGGAAAAAACGGAAAAAACGGGGACGGTTCTGGTTTTATTATTTTTATTTGCGTTCATCGGTAATTTATACAAAGTTGCCCGCACAGTGTCAACAAAATCTCATAACTTAAACAGCGGTTTTATTTCCTGCTCCGGAACGGGCCCTATCATAGCCAGATTCATACGGCTGTTTTTGAAAATTCTCCCGGACACTCTCCTTATGTCCGATGCTGTCACCCTGTCAATCAGAGAAAGTTTTTCCTCAGGTGACATAATTTTACCCTTGGCCGTTTCCTCGCTCACAAGATAATGAGCTATGCCCGCGGAACTGTCCAGCGACATATAAAGCGAACTTCTTACAGCGTTCTTCACTCTTTTTAATTCGGATGCTGTGACATTTTTTTCCCGCAGTTTTCTCAATTCCGAAAGAATGATTTTTACAACTGCGCCGCTCTTGGCGTGAGCGCATCCAGCGGTAATGAGCAAATGCCCGTAATCGCGGCCGCTCATGTTCGCGGACTGTACCGAATAAACAAGGCCAGTGTTTTCGCGAAGGGCCTTGAAAAGCCGCGAAGACGGACTGCCTCCGAGAAGAATATTCATAATCCCGAGGGCAAAAAAATCAGGATGACCGTATTCAAAGGACCTTGCGCCTATCCATATCTGTGTCTGTTCCGTTTTCTTCAACTCGGAAATCATCGCGCTCCGGCTTTGACTCACGCTCAAAGTCCGGTATCTGTTTTTCACACCGGGTTTTACTCCCCCAAAATAATTTTCTATAAGTTCTCTGGTCTTTCCCGGTTCAATCCCGCCCGAGGCGGAAATAATAATATTCTTTGCGGTAAAATGCTTTTTAACAAAATCAAACAAATTTTTCCGTTTCATGCCGGCAAGACTTTCCTCGCTGCCTCCTATGGGCAGTGAAAGAGGGTTGTCTTTAAACAGAAGCCTGTCGTACATCTCGCCGACACGGTAAGAAGGGATATCTCTGTAATGCTTTATCTCCTCCATGATTGAACCGCGCTCAAGAGCTATGTTTTCCTCCCTGAATTGGGAATTGCAAAGCATGTCCGAGAGCATGTCCATACATTTTTCAAAATACTCCGACAGAGAATTCGCGTAAAGCCGGCAGAAGCTCTTAGCCGTTCCGGCATTCATGTGAGCCCCCATATTTTCGGCCTCCATGGAGATATCAATTCCCCGCGGACGCTTTTTCGTGCCTTTAAAAAGCATGTGTTCTATCAAATGCGTTATCCCGTTATTGGCGGCTCTCTCGTAACGTGAACCTATTTTTACGTATATCTCTATGTTGGCTATCATGGTGTTGGCCAAAGGCGCCAAAAGAACCGTAATCCCGTTCTTCAGTTTATATTTTTCGTATTCAAGCATCTCCCCTCCTTTTTTTTCTGAATCAGCACAGTATAACATTTTTTTTGCAGTTATCAGAAAATGGGGACGTCCTTAATAAAAAATGATATTTCGAGAAAATCCCGAAATGACAGATTCAACACTTAAGCCGGAACGGCCTCATTATTTTTTTGCGGAAAAAATGCTATATATACATATACGGCGGGTCCGGAAAAAGCCGTATATAGATGATTAGCGGGACAGGATTGATTCCGTCTCCGGGAGGAAAAATGGCAAAAATAACTTTTACCGAGGAAGATCACAGCTACAGGGACGAAAACGGCAATGATTATATAAGCGTCACGCAGCTGATAGCACAAAATTCTGAAACATTTGACGCGGAAAAAATAGCCGATAAAGTCAGACGTTATAAAAACAGCCGTTATTACGGATGGACAAAAAAAGAGGTGCTGGCCTTCTGGGAAAAAACAACCCAAACCGGCTGCGACGTTCATTCGTCAATTGAAGATTACATCAAGCACCGGAAAAAGCCGGAAGACAGGAACATGCTCTCGGTTGTCAATCAATTTTCGGATCTGGATTTTAAAGGGGAACTCCTGTCGGAAACAATTGTGCATGACGAACAACTTCTGATCGCCGGCACCATAGACATAATTGAAAAACATTCCGACCGCTGGGTTGTCTGGGACATAAAAACAAGCCGCATGATAAACCGCGGCAAACTCGCAAAATATTCCCTTCAGCTGGAATTTTACAGGCAGATGCTGTCAAAGATGGAAAACGTAACCGTCGAAATCGGCGGTATTATATGGTTAAAAGATTTTATCAATAAACAGTCCAGGACAAAACTTACAATAGAGAAAACGATCAACGCGGAAGAACCCGCACGGGAACTGATGAAACAACGCCTCACCCAGCTCCGCGGCGACTGTTAAAAGTTATTTTATCAGGCCCGGAAGGACTTGAACCTTCAACCTCCGGTTTTGGAGACCGGCGCACTAGCCAGTTGTGCTACGGGCCTAAACTTTTGCCTGCTTGTGCACAGTGTGCTTTTTGCAGGTTGAGCAATATTTTTTCAACTCAAGCTTTTTCGCGCCTTTCTTTTTCTTGTTCTTCCTGAAAAAATAATTCTTCATTTTACATTCGGAACAGCGCAAAGCTATCGTCATTAAATCTACAGCCATTTTACCTCACTATCTTCACCGGATTGATCCGGTTTTATAAGCCTGGACCGGGATTTGAACCCGGGACCTCGTCCTTACCAAGGAAGTGCTCTACCAACTGAGCTATCCAGGCGATGCCGTGACGGGTGAACCCTCACAACTTCTACCAAAACATCCTCATCCGCCCCACGGCAGACTCATCACAAATTAAAAGCGGGAGATGGGAATCCTTCTCCCCCAACGCTTTCGCGTTTCCGCCGAAGCCGGCCGCCCTTGCTTGCCGTTCGCTACGCTCACTATCGTCCACAGGACGCGCTTCGGGTCGGCTTCGATTCCTCTCAAATTAAAAGCGGGAGATGGGAATCGAACCCACACTTCCAGCTTGGAAGGCTGGAGCACTACCACTATGCAACTCCCGCAAAATTTCTGGACAGGGGTGGATTCGAACCACCGTAGCCCGATGGACGGCAGATTTACAGTCTGCTGGATTTAACCACTCTCCCACCTGTCCGTTAAGGCACTTATATTCGCAATTAAACGTTTTTTTGTCAATTCTATAGCATTTACAGCTTCTTCCTTTCCGGGAATTTCTATGATATACTGAACGCCATGAAAGATTTTGAAGTAACAGCGCAGTGTGGAAAAGCGAGAGCTGGAAAGCTGACCACACCGCACGGAGTCATTGAAACGCCTATTTTTATGCCCGTGGGAACGCAGGCGAGCATAAAGGGCGTTCCTCACGATATGCTGAACTGCCCGATCATTCTTTCCAACGCGTATTACCTTTATCTGAAGCCGGGTCTAAAAACCCTGAAAAATTTCGGTGGCCTCCACCGTTTCATGAACTGGAACAATGCCATCCTCACTGATTCCGGCGGCTTTCAGATCTTTTCCCTGTCGTCTCTCTTTAAAATACGGAAAAACGGGGTGGAATTCCGTTCGAAATTCGACGGCAGCAAACATTTTTTAACACCCGAAGAAGCTGTTACTTTTCAATTTGAGATAGGCAGCGATATCGTGATGTCTCTGGACAGATGCATGAAATACCCTTCCCCCCGGGCTGACATCGCAAGCGCCGTCAGGACAACATGCGACTGGGCGGAAAAAGGGCTTAACGCCTCCAAGCGTTATGAAACCGGCCAGAAACTTTTCGCCATCACTCAGGGCGGCACCTTTTCCGACCTCAGAAGAGAGTGCACCGAAAAACTCATGGAACACCCTTTCCCCGGCTTTGCCATAGGCGGCCTGGGCGTGGGAGAACCCCTTGCACTCCGACAGCAGCATCTCGCGGAAAACCTGGATATGCTCCCGAAAGACAAACCGCGGTATGTCATGGGGATGGGGCCGGCGCCGGAGATATGGGACACGGTGGAAATGGGCGCCGACATGATGGACTGCGTTTTACCGACGAGAAACGGAAGAAACGCGCAGGCCTTCACCTTTTCGGGAAAAATGAATCTGCGCAACGCAAAATTTAAAAACGACCCGTCCCCCATAGACCCGTCATGCGGATGCCACGCGTGCACGAAATATTCGCGCGGCTACATACACCATCTTTTCAATGTGCGGGAAATGCTGGCTCAAACACTGACTTCTTTACACAACATATCTTTTATGATAAACTTGACGCGAATTATCCGGGATTCCATTAAAAACGGAACTTTCACGGAAGAGAAGAAAAAATTTATGAAAAACTGGAAGGGGGAAAATTAATGTTTTTTGAAACCATGTTATATGCTGGAGGAACGGCGGCGGTCAAACAACCCGGAATACAGGATTTTATGCCCCTCATTTTTATATTCGTAATCTTTTACTTTCTCCTTATAAGGCCCCAGCAGAAGCAGGCCAAAGAACACAAAAAAATGCTGGGCGATCTCAAAAAAGGGAATAAGGTCGTAACATCCGGCGGAATAATAGGTATTATTGAGACCATAGAGGAAAAAGAGATCGTTGTCAGCACCGGAAATAACAACCTTATCAGGTTAACAAAAAATTCCGTCAGCGCTTTGGCCGGGCAAAGCCCGCAAATAAAAAAATGACGTTCTTTCTTTAATTAAAAACCATGCCGCGAAAATTACAATACAAAATAATTTTTATCCTCTGCGTTATCGGAGCTTCTGTTTATTATCTTATACCTTCTTTCCGCGCATATTCAAAAAAAACTGATTTCTACGAATCCGCACAACAGAAAATACTGAGGCTCGGACTGGATCTTCAGGGTGGAGTCAGACTGCTGCTGGAAGTTCAAACAGACAAGGTGCCGGAGGACGACAGAGAAGATCTTGTTTCCCGCGCTCTGGAGATAATACGGAACAGAATCGATCAGTTCGGTGTTTCCGAACCTCTTATAGTGAGTCAGGGCGAGAAATGGATCGTCGTACAGCTGCCGGGGATAAAAGACCCTCAAAAAGCCATTGACATCGTGGGAAAAACAGCGCTCCTTGAATTCAAACTCGCAGATGATAAAAATGCAGACACTGAAAATATTCCGGAAGGGTTTGAGCTTCTTGAAAGAAAATCAGGCGGTTCCATAATAGTAAAAAAGACCGCCGAAATAACGGGAGCCGCTCTTAAAAACGCCCATGTTGAAATAGGAGGGGCCTACAATCTTCCCCACATCGCGCTTGAATTCACAAAAGAAGGCGCTTCTCAATTCGCATCCATCACGGGCGCGAATATAAACAGGCAGCTTGCCATTGTCCTTGACAATGTTGTGCAGTCGGCCCCCGTAATAAAAAGCCGCATTCCCAACGGAAAGGCCATTATAGAAGGCATGTTCTCCATGGAGGAAGCAAAATATCTGGCGATTGTACTGAGGGCGGGAGCTCTTCCGGCTCCGGTAAAAATAATAGAAAACAGGACAATAGGGCCTTCCCTCGGAAGCGATTCCATCAAAAAAGGGACAATGGCCACGCTCATAGGTTTCCTGGCGGTCTGTCTTTTTATGCCTGTTTATTACAAAAAAGCGGGACTGCTTGCCGATATGGCGCTGCTGATGAATTTTCTTATAATTTCCGCCGTTATGGTGGCAGCCGGAGCAACCCTTACCCTCCCGGGTATTGCCGGACTCGTGCTCACGATAGGAATGGCTGTTGACGCCAATGTCCTTATCTTTTCAAGAATACGGGAAGAAATATCCGCCGGCAAAACACCGCTTGTCGCCATAGATTCCGGTTATGAAAAAGCCTTCAGCACAATTCTCGACGCCAACATAACCACGCTGATTGCGGCCGCCTTTCTGTTCCAGTTCGGTTCGGGTCCCATCAAAGGCTTCGCGGTAACGCTCAGCCTCGGAATTATGGCCAGTATGTTTACGGCGATATTTGTGACCCACACGCTGTGGGACGCGCTGCTGTTCGGAAAAACCATCGAAAAGGTGTCAATATGAGTTTAAAGAAAGAAATTAATTTCACGGGGATGAGCAAACCGGCTTTCACGGCATCCGCGCTTCTTATAATTTTTGCGGCAGCGAGCCTTATGAAAGGCATAAACTGGGGAATAGATTTTACAGGCGGCACCGTTGCTCAGATAAAATTTGAAAAACCGGCGGACATTTCCAAACTCCGTAAAACCTTTTCAGAATACAAACCCGTGATACAGGAAGTCCCGGGCGCAAGAATTTTTATTCTAAAATTTTCCCAATCGGACGAAATGAAAAATTTAAGCGCGGATATATCTGCCAAATTCAAAAAGGAATATCCGAAAAATAAAGTTGTGATTGAACGTTTTGAAATGGTGGGGCCGGTTGTCGGAAAATTCCTTAAAAAGGCCGCCGCATCCGCTTTCGGGGGGGCTCTCCTGGGAATCATCCTCTATGTCGCGCTGCGCTTTAAGGGGAGCATATGGGGTTTCGCGGCAGTCGGAGCCATCATTCACGATGTCCTTATAACCTTCGGCATACTGGCCGCGCTGGGAACAACCGTTGACCTGATCGTGGTAACATCGCTTCTTTTTATAGCCGGCTATTCTGTCAACGACACCATTGTTATTTACGACAGAATCCGCGAAAACCTCAGGAAAGCGCAGCGTCAAAAAACTTCTGCCATTTTCAACAGCTCAATAAAGCAAACTCTTTCCCGCACGCTTATAACATCGCTGACAACAACTGCGGTGGTTATTTGCCTGCTCGTTTTCGGAGGAGAAATAATTCACAGTTTTGCCCTCTCACTTTTCATCGGCATCATTGTGGGAACATACTCTTCAATATTTATAGCAAGCCCCCTCGTCTATTTCAAACTGTCAAAAAAATAATTCACTCACCTTATTTATATTAGGATAATCAGTTTTTCGCTTGACGGAAATTTTTTTACGGCAAAAAAATCTAAAATTACGCAACTCCCCCGCTTCTCAGCGGGGTCAAACAAGCGTAATTTTTTAACGATTGTTTTTGCCTAAAATTTCCTATATCGCGAGAAAACTGATTATCCTAATATATCTTAGCGGCCGGGCCTGACGCCGTTTAAAAAAAGTATTTTCATACAGGAATTTCTGAGAAGCCCCAAATCACCGGTTTTACGGGCAGCGTCGAAATCCCTGTAAGCCGGTATTTTTAAGACCTTCGCCGGAAGAGCTTTTTCCTGAAGCGCAAAACTTTTTTTTCTAAAATCAGATATACCCTCTTTTTCCGCGACAACACTGTAAGCTGCGGCTTTTGCCGACAGCAGGGCGGGATAAGCGGGATAATCACAGGCTTCAGCGAATTTTTCCGACGCGGCCGCGGCATCGCCGGAAAAAAGGATACGGGCCCCCGCGGTGAGCACGCGGGAATTATAAAACATAACAAACCCTAGAGCAAGCGCAAAAACAAACAAGGCCTTAAAAACGGCAGAGTATATTCTGACGGCTTTCCCCCTCACATCAGGGGTTCGCTGAGTGAGGCCTGCAATAAAAGCCCCTATCATCCCGTGCGCGGTGATGTGATATGACAAATCCAGAACACCGAGCATAAGAACGGCGTAAAGAGCAAAATCATACGCCCCTTCTTTTTTGTTTTTAAACAAACAGCTCACGACGAAAATAACGGGTATCAGACACAAGATTCCGCCTTCGGCAAGAAGCTGAAGAAAAAAACTGTGAGCAAAAATCGTGTTCTGCGCAGAAGTCGCCGCAAGATGGTATTTTGATGCAAAAAAACCTATGCCCTGAGGATTTGCCGCAAAAATTCTCACAGACTCCGACCACCAGAAGAATCTATCCATAACTGAGCCGGGATTGAACGCCGCCGCAGCTATTCCCGCCAGAATCGCAAACAGCAGATATTTCTTTTTCACAGTCAGAGCCGCTGCCGCTCCTATCGCAAAAATAACCGTCCATGAACCGTTACGAAAAATAAAAAAAAGAGATCCCGCTCCTATAATATATTTTAGTTTTTTGGGGGCCGGGGAAATCATAAGCAGCACAAACAAAAGTCCGGTGTAAGATGAAACAATATTCGGATTGATATTGGATGCGGAAAAAAAAGGCATAATAGCCAGCGCCGCCAGAGGTATGAGGCAAAGTTTCCCGGAAGATTGCGTACCCGCGATAAAAAACACCGCATAAAGAACACTTTGAAGAACAAAGGTAAAACTGTCAAAAGACGCTGCAGAGCGTGCGGAAACAAAAATTCCGGAGAAAATAAAAAATAAAATCCACGCGAACACAGGAGAAAATACGTGCTTTTTAAACACAAACGGCAAAGAAACAACCATTGCCAGCATCACCGCCCATAAATCGTAAATAAAAAAAAGCGCCGGCGCCACCGCCGGAAAAAGTAAGATTACCACTGACCGGAGCGGGGTTTATTCATATAACTGTATACCCCCGCCCCTATAAAAAGTGTCAGCGCAAGCGCGCACGGAACAAATAAGTTGCTGAATTTGTCCATCGTAAGACTCAAAACGAGCATGCCGCAAAGAGTCAGAATAAAACTATGAAAAATGAGACGCAGCAAAAACGGCGTTTTGTGTTTTTTACCCGAAGCCTCTGTATCGGGAATTGTCAGCATCGCGGTGGCTGATATTTTTTTTATACATTGGGCATATATGGCCCGCCCCGGATGCTGCATAAGTTTTTCATGGTAATATTTTGACAGACTGTCCATGTGATTGAGATAATGACTCAGAAAAATAAGATCATCATGCCCCTGTTCAAAAGTGTAATCTTCCGTTATAAGCTCAAACAACTTTCTTTCGGCCCTCAAAAGCAGCGGCTTGATATTTTCTTTCTGCCCCTGCTTCACCAGGGATTTTGCGTAGCCGAGTTTCGCCAGTTTATCAGCCGGATTCTGCTTAAGTATTCTGAGATAAAATTCCGCGGCTTCGGTAAACATACCGGCTTCGCGCAAAACCTTGGCTTCCTGTATCTGGGCGGCATCCATCAGATTTTTAACCCGGCCGGCATTCAGTCAAGAATAACCGGTTTCAGGAAGACAAGAAGCTCAACCCTGTCCTTTGAGGACTGATGTCTTTTAAAGAGATACCCTATTATCGGCAGATCTCCTAAAATGGGCATCTGATCCACGGCCTCAAGATCGGCCTCGTTTATGAGACCGCCTATAACAACCGTTTCATTACTTTTAACCATAACCTTGGTGTCCGTTTCCCTTGTTGTTATAATGGGCCCTGCTGTGGACATTTTATAAGAACTCACGGTGGGCTTCACCTCAAGGGTGACATATTCATCAGAATGTATGGTGGGCGTCACTTCAAGCTGAATCCCCACATCCGTAAACATGGTTGACTGAGTGGAGCCCGCGGTGGTAACGGTCGTCTGGGAAAAAGGCACCTGATCACCGGACATTATGGTCGCCTTTTCATTATTCATGGTTACAATCTTGGGTTTTGCCAAAGTCTTGGCTTTGCTTTTCTGTTGAAGAGCCTCTATCAACGCGCTGAACTGATTTGAGTTTATCAAACCTCCCACGGCTAACGAAAGACCCACTGACGACGAGTTTAGAGCAGGACGGCCACCCGCACCCGGCGTTGCGGCGGGACTGTTCTGTATAGCTCCCTGAACCAGGTTATTGGCATCTTTGTTATAGACGTTAAAACCGCTGGACTGCCATGATATGCCCAGATCCAGGCCGTCATAATAATCCACTTCCATAATACTCGCCTCTATCAGCACCTGCCTGGGTTTCACATCAAAAATGCTTATAAGCTCCTGATATTTTGCTATGCCCTCAGGCGTTGTTGTGAGCACAATGCTGTTTGTGAGAGGATCCTCACCTATTGTGGCCGTGATGCCCTCCACTTTTATAGATGACAACTGCGTTTTTATGTCTTCCGCGCGGGTGTATTTAAGCGGCAGCACCCTTGTGAACTGCACCGAACGGGAACGCTCGTCTTTCAGCGCCTGGGGCGTAATAATCCTTATGATGTTATCCGCCTCCTTTTCAACGACAAGACCGGACATTTTGAGCATTATTCTCAATGCGTCATCAAAGGTGACATCTTTTAATTTAAGCGTAACATTACCCTGTACATCAGGGCCGTATATTATGTTAATTCCGGTCTGATCCGAAACGGCTCTCAGTATAGTTCTTATATCTGTCTGATAAAAATTCATGGATATTATTTTTTTGCTTATCTGAAGAACTCCTCCATGAGTGCTCACCTTTCCAACGCTCTCTTCCTCAACAGCTTCTGCTGCGGGAGCAACGGTTTCACCGGCGATTTTTATTTCCTTTATTTTATTTTTGTGATCAGCGGTGGGAACGTTTCTCTCAATAGCCGGTATTTTTTTTACCGCGGTTTTTTTCCGTCTCTTTATTACCGCCGGCATTTTAACAACAGCTTTGTCGGATTTAGACGAAACGGACACAATCACCTGATCTCCCGCGGCAAGAGCGTCATAATAAACTTCTGCCGACGGCAGATCCAAAACTATGCGCGCTATTTTTATGGGTTTATCCTTATATTGTCCGACCCTGATTTGTTTGATAAAACAGTTCTTCACTTTTATATCTTTTTTATCCGTTGCCGCAAGCGTGCTTGTAAACTCAATTACCAGCCGCGGAGGATTAGATATTTTAAAAAGATAATAATTCGCAGGTGCGCTCATATCAACCGTAACGGTCAACTTATCCGCCGAATCCGCTTTCGCGTTTACATCTTTGATTTTTTCAAATTCCTGGGCGTAAACAAAAGACGCGGCCAGCACAAACACGGCAAAAACCGCGCCTGCCCCCCTTACACTGTTTTTTAAAAACCGGTGTTTTATAATATTCTTCATTTATGACCTCCCCATTATTTTTTTCAGCTTAGCAAGTTCCTCAAGCGTATATTCCCTCCAGCCGTTAAGATTGTTTCTCCGCGGCTTTGGAAATATCGTTTTTTGCTCGTATTTAATCAGGGTCTGCTTGGATATTCCCAGCGAAGAGGCAACCTCACCGGCATTTAAATATTTTTTAACCACCATACTTCCCCCCTCTCTTTCATCTTACCACAAAACACCTTCAGTACATGTTAATACTATTTTGCGGGTTTGTCAAGGGTATTCGTATAATTCTAATTATTCCAGTTTAGCAGAGATGCCATCTTCCGGTAATTTTAGCTCTTTCATCGTGGTACCTGATATAATTATAATTCTATTTTCAAACACGGTACCTGTCACGGAAGAAACTCTTTTTCCTTCAACATCATAGAGCCATCCGTTTTTCAATATATAACTTCCGCCTGAGGCGTCAGACATTAGGGCATATCTAACACCGGAGGCATCGGTCATTATACCGGACAATCTGAATCCGGACGCTTCCGCGGACACAGCCTCCATATCAACCGCCTGCCTGGATGAACCGCCCGAACCCACTATAAAAAACGGGTTACGGTTTTTGTATCCTTTATAAACATATTTTTCCGGTTTCTTCACTTCCTGCTTTTTCACTTTTTTCACTTTTCTAACCGGCGGTTTGTACGCCCTCGTCTGTTTCTTTTTTTTGCCGCAGGAAACAAACGCCGCGCAGACAACAAAAAAAACAACGCAGCGGAAACCGTAAAATCTGGAAATTTTTACCATAACATCATCCCTTATATGTGTAGACCACCAAAGTAAAACTAACGCCCATATTGTTCCCCGCAGCACCGGCAGAAGGAGTAATCTTAACGTCTTTTACCGTCATTATTCTTTCCCGCTGACACACATCAACAAAAAACTGTGCCGCTTTGTGATAACTGGAATTTACGGCAAAACTATAGGTGTGCTCTTTATAATACTGTTGCGGGCGCACCGAGCCGATACGCCAGCTGTCTATCTCTATGCCGTGTTTAGCACCTAATTTTGTTATGCTTCTTATGAGATCGGGCAATTCTTCGGATTTGGGAAGCTGCTTCTCCGCCGCCGCCACCTTTGTTTTCAACACCTCATAATCAGCTTCAAGCTGCGCCATCTTTGCGACTTTTCTTTTTATATCAACTATTTTCCTGTTGGTATCCTCTATTTTCTTGGTCAGGTCTTTTATCTGCTTTCCCTGAGGCATATAAGCTTTTTTATAAAACATAAAAAGCCCCACAAGGGCCAGCACGACCAGAACGACTTTTTGTTCTTTCGGAACGGGTTGGGCTTCAGCCATTTATTTTTTGCTCCTTTCCGGTGTGTACACACATGTAACAGACATGTTTCGCGGAGCCGACACCCCCGGCCCCGAAGCTCCCACAGAGGAAAAACCGCTCACTTTCACATCCTTAAAGCGGGGGGATTTTTCCAGATTGGTGAGCACATCCGCCACCGAATAGTTATCAGCAGCTTCCACGGTAAAACCAAATTTTATGCCCCCTGCCGCGGAAGTCGCGGAAAAAGTGTTTATTTTAGCATTCGACGGCAAAAATTCGCTTCGCGTGATAACCTCCATCATCACGGGATAATCCAGCCTTGATTCTATGAGACTGGTTATAACATTCAGCTGGTTTTCAAGGCGCTTTTTTTCGGCTTCTATTTTCCGCACTTTCGCAAGGGCCGCATCATATTTTTTCAATTCTATCCGGACCTTTTTAAACTCGGATTTGAGTGCCGTTATTTTCGCCACCCTCAGAAGATAAATACCGATAAACACGACAACAACCAGCACTCCGGCAGACACGGCAAGAATCATCCGCCGCTGCGCAATGGCTTTTTTTTCTATCTCCTGCGGAAGCAGATTTATTCTTATCATTATACCGCCCTGATAGCCGAAGAATCCCCTGCTTTTCTCAGCGCCAAGCCTATTGCCACAGCATATGCCGGCGCGTTTTTGAGCAGTTCAGGATCATCCGCATGCTCTATAAAATCAAGAGGGTTAAACACTTCCACGGGTATATCCATCTGCCTGTTAAGATATTTATCCAGATTTTTCAACATCGCTCCGCCGCCGGAAAGCACAATCTTGCTGATTTCCTCCGAAGAATTTGATATTGTGTTAAAATAATCCAGGGATCTCTGCATTTCCACATGCAGCTGCTCATCAACGCCCTGAATGAGCGCCGATGTTACCTGCTCGGCTGTTTCCGCGTCGGACATTGTTTCCATTTCAGCCGACGGCACTATTCCATACTGCCTTTTAAGCGCTTCCGCCTGAGAAAAATCACTGGCAAAAACATTCATCACAAGATTGGTAAGGCCGTTACCGCTGAAAGGAATATCCCTGACAACACGCACAACGCCGTGCTCGGTTATTGACAACGTTGTCATGGAAGCTCCCACATTTAGAAACATGATGTTGCTTTCCGCAAAATCGGGATAACAGTATTCATAGACATTATTGACACAGAAACCGTCCACATCTATTATAAGCGGATCGAGTCCGGCTCTTTTCATCATGCTTATACGCGTATCCACAATGTCTTTTTTCGCAGCCACGAGGACAGCTTCCATTTTGGGCTGCCCCTCTTCTTCAATATCCTTTATTATAGAAGTGGACAGATAAACATCCGTTATGTCAAAGGGGATAAATTCCTCGGCTTCAAATCGTAAACTCTTCGCGAGCTCGTCATTGGACATCTTCGGAAATTTCACATATCTGACAATAACAAAATTTCCCATAACCGCTGCTGCGCCCACGCCCGACTTCACAGAATTGGAATTTAAAAAAGTTTTAACAGCCTTTACTGTAGAATCAATTTCCTCTTCCGTTACCTCAGCTCCGGCAGAAGCTGCGGCAACAGGCAGCACACCGCAGAAATCAAGCGCATATTTATCCCCGGCCTTTTTGAGTTTCGCCACCTTTACAGATGACCGGCCGAAGTCAACGCCGATAATGTCACCGCCCTTGTGAATAGCGGTGAGCTTCCCTATGATAGATTTTATATCAATAGCCATAGCCTGAATTATACCATTTGTTCAAAAATTGTCAATTGGAAACACTTCCTCTTCACTTTATCATACCCCCTGACGCGATAATCCTCATTGCCGTTTCCGTGTCTATATCAATTTCTTCGGCATCGGAAACAGGTA
>JAYEJT010000073.1:0-2892 GCA_034660675.1 Elusimicrobiota bacterium | reverse complement strand
ACCTGATACACTTTATGACAAGAAAAAGCGAACCGGGGGTATTTAAAGCCGCCGTTATACGGGAGAGCGAACTGCTGACCGTCGAGGCGGAAAACAGCCTCCTCAAAATTATGGAGGAACCGCCGGAAAATTGTCTGATAATATTGATTACACCGTCCCTGCATTCGCTTCTGCCGACGATACGTTCAAGATCCCAGATAGTGCGTTTTCCCCCGCATGATGAGCAGCGTGACAAAACGGATTCCGACAGCTTGCTGGCAGGTAAACTCGCGGGATTGAGGAAGAGCGGCCGCTGGAAGGAGTTTTTCGGGGAGTTGAAAAAATTTCACGGGGTGTCAGCGAAAAAAAACAAAACGCTGACCGTTGTCCGGCGCGAAAAAACGCGTACCTTCATAGAATCTCTTTTGCTGGAAGGCGCGGAAATTATGAGAACAAATCCCTCGGAAAGGCTGTCTTACGAACTTGAGTACATGCACGATTGCTGTCGCATGCTGAAAAAACAGAGAATGCCGAACATCGTTCTTTCACGAATGCTGATGAAGGGTATCCCTTCGTTTTTGCCGGAGAATAACGGATGTTAGCCACTGTCAGGGTTAGGCTGATGAGGGATAAGAGCACGGAGGTGTATTTATGCGGCGAGGTGTCACCGTCGCAGGGTGACCGTGTGCTGGTGAAGACCGAGTATGGAAAAGAAGCCGGCGTGTGCCTGTCATCTCCTGTCAGCGCCTCAGATTCCCGGAAAAAAGCCCCCCGCCTGATTAAAAAAATGGCCGCGGAGGATTTTAAAAAACTGAAAAGAATAACATCCGACGAAAAGTCGGCCTTTAAAACAGTGAGCGACCTTGTCGCCGCTCATGAGACGCCGCTGAAGCTGGCAAAAGTCTGTTACACTTTTGAGAAGAGAAGAGTTTTTGTCTATTACACGGCAAATTCAAGAGTTGATTTCAGGGCGCTGATAAAAGACATAAATGCCCGTCTTCACACGCATGTGCAGATGGTGCAGGTGTCGGGGGTGGAATGCGCCAGGATTATCGGCGGTCTCGGGGTGTGCGGAAGGCCGTTCTGCTGCACGCTTTTTGGCAAGGGCAGGGGCAGAGCTCCCCGCGGAACTGACCAGAAATCAGTAGGGCCGTGCGGGAAAACGCTTTGCTGTCATCAGATCAGGGAGTGACGAAAAATGCGTGATAAAATTTATTACATCACCACGCCTATTTATTATGCGAATGCTCCGCTGCACATAGGCCATGCCTATTCCACCGTTGCCGCGGATGTGGCAAAAAGGTGGCAGGTTCTAAAAGGCAGGCAAACGTTCATGCTCACCGGAATGGATGAGCACGGCGAAAAGATATATCAGAGCGCCGAAAAAGCGGGCCTTAAACCGCAGGAATGGGTTGACCGTCATGCGGAAGACGCAAAAAAGCTATGGTCTTTTATGAATGTTTCCTATGACGGTTTTGTGCGGACGACGGATGCCTCTCATCAAAAAACGGTGGAAGATGTGTTTACAAAACTTCTTGCGGGGGGGGATATTTACAGCGCTGATTATGAGGGCCCGTATTGCGTCAGCTGTGAGACTTTTTTTACCGAACACCAGGTGAAAGACGCGGCCGGATGTTGTCCCGACTGCGGAAAAAAAATAACAGAAATAAAGAAGGAGCGCGCGCTTTTTTTCCGTCTTTCCTCTTACGGCGGGAAACTGCTGGATTTTTATGAATCCAATCCTGATTTTCTGAAACCTTCAAGGGCCGCTAACAAAACCATAGACACTGTTAAACGGGGTCTTAATGATCTGTGCGTCACGAGAGAAAAAGTGACATGGGGGATTCCCGTGCCCGGAGATTCTTCCAAAACGATTTACGTGTGGTTTGACGCGCTCATAAATTATCTGTCTGCGGCTGGGTATCCGCATGATATGGAGCTTTTTCATAAACTCTGGCCGGCTGATTGTCACATTGTGGGCAAAGAAATATATTATTTTCATACGGTTATATTTCCGGCGATGCTGATGGCTCTCGATCTGCCGCTTCCCGGAAAAGTTTACGGGCATGGCTGGTGGACGCTCAAAGATGACAAGATATCAAAATCAACCGGCAACATCATTACCCCGTATGAGGTTTGCGGGCAGTTACATCCGGATATTCTGAGATTTTTTTTCCTCAGGGAAATGCCTTTCGGCATGGACGGCGCGTTTTCTCTTGAAAGAATTGAGGAAAGATATGCCGCGGATTTGGCTAATCCGCTGGGCAATCTTTTTAAGAGAACAGAGGTGATGCTTGCCAAATATTACACCGGGAAAACTCCGGAAGACGGTTCTTTCGATAGGGAAATACTCCGGAAGCAAAAGGACACGCTTCAAAGTTTCACGGCTTTTATGGACGATCTGCAATTTCACAGCGCGTTAAATTCTTTGTGGGAACTCGTGGACGCGGCAAACCGCTTTATAGAGTCCCAAAAACCATGGGTGCTCTATAAGGAACAGTCGCCTCAACTCAAGAATGTGCTGCTGACGCTGACGGGCTGTCTTGAATTTATTACGGGGCTTCTTTCTCCGTTTATGCCGGTTAAATGCGCTGAAATGGCGGCGCATCTTGATTGGAAACTTAAAATGCCTGAACCGGGGTCGGTCAGGAAAGGGCAGCTCATACCTGGCGGCGAAATTCTTTTCCCCGCACTGGATAAAAAATAACAACTGGAGAAAATATGCTGAAACTCAATGAATTCGTAAAAATAGGCAGGTCGCTGTTTGATGAGCAAATCATACATTCTACATCGGGAAACATCAGTGTCAGGGATGGGGATTCCTTTTACATAACTTCACACGGCGCTTATGCGGCGAATTTGAGCTCTGACAACATAATCAGGGTTAACATCAATGATAAAAACAGAGACGCC
>JAYEJT010000072.1:0-14818 GCA_034660675.1 Elusimicrobiota bacterium | reverse complement strand
AACCGGGTTCTTTTGTTCTGTCTAAGACGGCGATTTTTTTCACAGTTTCGGGTATTTCCGAAACGAAATCAGCCACGGAAAAAGGCCGGTAAAGATGCACCTTCACGGCTCCCACTTTTTCGCCCCGCCCGCAGAGATAATTTACGGTTTCCTCTATTGTGTCGCAACCCGAACCAATGGCTATTATAATTTTATCAGCGTCGGGGGCTCCGGTGTATTCAAAAAGTTTATAATTTCTGCCGATTTTTTCTCCCACCAGCTTCATGTATTTCTTCACGATTTCAGGCACGGCAAGATAATATTTATTGACTGTTTCCCGTCCCTGAAAATAAACATCCGGATTCTCGGCGCCGACTTTAGCGAAAGGCCTGTTGGGGTTGAGGCATCGGGCTCTGAAATTTTCCACATAACTCATATCTAAAAGACCGGCCATGAGTTCATAGGGCAGTATTTCCACTTTTTGTATTTCATTGGATGTTCTGAAACCGTCAAAGAAGTTGAGGAAAGGGATGCTCGCTTCAAGAGTCGCAAGGTGGGAAACGATGGCGAGGTCCATTGTCTCCTGAATGGATGATGCGCCCATCAGCGCGAAACCGGTGTTTCTGGCGGACATGACATCTGAGTGGTCGCCGAATATTGAAAGAGACTGGCAGGCAAGGGATCTTGCCGCGACATGAAATACCGTCGGCAGAAGTTCTCCCGCTATTTTGTGCATGTTAGGGAGCATTAGCATAAGTCCCTGCGAAGCCGTAAAAGTTGTTGTCATGGCTCCCGCCGAAAGAGCTCCGTGGACGGCTCCGGAGGCGCCGCCTTCGGATTGCATTTCAACGACATTCAGTTTTTCACCGAAAAGGTTTTTTCTGCCCTGCGCCGACCATTTTTCTGCGAGTTCCCCCATGGGTGAGCTCGGCGTTATGGGATAGATAGCCGCGACTTCGCTGAAAGCGTAGGCCACATGGGCCGCCGCCGTGTTGCCGTCAATAGCCTGCATGTTTTTTTTGGTGTTTTTCATGTTATTTCCCCCGGTTTCTGGTAAAGTGTTCAATCATTTATAGAATCTTATATAATTTGCAAAAAAAAAACAAATAGACAGAACCGTCCCCGTTTTGTCCTGTGTTGTCTGTTGACTGAAACCGCAAAGAGATTATAGAATTTGTTTTGATTTGGAAGAACCGGGATATTTGGAGAATTTTATGCAGACTTGGGAATTGCTGGAAAAGGTGAGAAAAGAAAAGCCGCTGGTGCATCACATAACGAACTGGGTGACGATTTACGATTGCGCTAACATTGTTAAATCTTTCGGCGCCAGCCCCGTGATGGCTCACGCGAAAGAGGAGGCCGCGGATATGGCGTCTCTGGCTTCATCGCTGGTGCTCAACATCGGAACGCTGACAAATGAAATCATAGAATCCATGAAACTGGCCGCTGGAGCCGCCAACAAAAAAGGCATACCCGTTGTTCTGGATGTCTGCGGGGCCGGGGCGACGCGTTTCAGGGATGAGAAAGTTGAGGAGCTTCTCTCCGAAGTGAAAATAAATATTATCAAAGGTAACGCGTCGGAAATTGCGCGCGTGGCCGGAATGGAAGTGAAAACAAAAGGCGTTGACAGCGGAAAGGTTGACGCGGATTTTCAGGATATGGCTTCGGCTCTTGCGTCGGCAAAATCAGCCATGGTTGTTATAACGGGTGCGGAAGATATTGTATCAGACGGCACGGCTGTGTATAAAGTGTCAAACGGCACGGATATGATGGGAAAAATTGTTGGCACAGGGTGCATGGCGGCTTCGGTGATAGGCGCTTTTTCGGCTGTTGGGACAGATCTCGCGCGGGCTTCGGCGGCGGCTCTGGTTTGTTTCGGTATAGCCGCCGAAATAGCCTCAGGAATTTCCACTGGCACGGGCAGTTTTAAAGAAGATCTTTTTGACTGCGTTTATAATCTGAACCGTGAACAGATTGAATCACTGGAAAAACTCGCGTGATAAAGGGTTATTATTTTATAACCGATTCATTCCTGAGCCGGGCGGGAATAATAAGCGATGTTTCCCTTGCCGTGAAATGCGGAGTCGGCTTTGTGCAATACAGAGAAAAAACCGCTTCGACAAAGGTTCTTTTTGAGGAAGCTACGGAACTGAGAAAAATCTGCGGGAGCGCAAAACTCATAATAAACGACAGGATAGACATTGCTCTCGCCGTTTCGGCCGACGGTGTGCACATAGGTCAGGAAGACATGCCTCTCGCCCGGGCGCGGCGGCTTCTGGGAAAAGATAAAATTATAGGCGTGACCGTGCATAATGAACCCGAAGCCCGTGAAGCCGAAAAATTAGGCGCGGATTATCTCGGAATAAGCCCTGTTTTTGAAACAGGTACAAAGAAAGACGCGGGGGCGGCCTGCGGAACGGAGTTGATCAGAAAGATAAGATCTTTTTCAAAATTACCCCTTACGGCGATCGGCGGCATCAATTTTGATAATGTTAGCGAGGTCATTTCATCAGGGGCGGATTCCATTTGCGCCATATCCGCTGTCGCGTCTTCATCCGATCCCGCAGAGGCAATCAGGCGGCTGCAATACCTGTTTGCTTCAGAAAGTTGATAAAGTCACGAAATGCCGCACGCCTCGGCGCGCTTTCAGCATCTGCCGAGGCGGAGCAGTATGCCCGCCGCATCTGTAGCGCAGGCGGGTCAACGCCCGGCATCTTTTTGCGCCTTTTTGTTGTCCAATAAGTCACGAAAGTCAACCCCTGGCACCTTTTTGTTTTTTGTTCTATTTGATAGAATGCAATCTTATGAAAAAGGAAAAAGATTTTTATATTCCTCTTGACGGCGGACGGGTTAGTTTTAACACAAAGCACGGCGCCGAGATTTATCGCCGCAGTCTGTCAATATTGCTGGAGTGTGCTATACACGAGCTCTATCCTGCCTTTTCGCTGCATGTGGGGCAGACGCTGATGAAGGGTTATTTCTATGAGATCAACGACGGCGAGCACATCACATCATCGTTTATAAACAGGGTCACCGGACGTATGAAAGAAATAATTTCAGCGGACGAAAAATTTAAAAAGGTGAGGATGAAAAAAGAGCATGTCCTGAGGCTTTGTAAAAAATACGGCAGGGATGACAAATATAACACCGTGCGTTATCTTCCCGAGGCTGAAATAGAGATTGTTCTGCTGAGACGCTATTTTGATTTTATGCTCGCCGAAACGGTTTTTTCGGCCGGGTGTCTGAAAACATTTAGGCTTGTAAAGTACAATCATGGTTTTATAATGCAGTTTCCCGTCAGGGGAGACATAGAAAAACTTCCGGCAACAAAAGATAGACAGAAAAAGCTTTACAGGGTGTATGTCGAGACAAAGGAGTGGAACCGCATTTTAGGCATACAGAACGCCGGCGAACTCAACGAAGCCGTCGCTGACGGAACCATGCGCACGCTGATAAATGTACAGGAGGCTTTTCACGAGCGTAAAATTGTTGAGATAGCGAATATGATAAAGGCTTCATTTCCGCGCAGGAGAATAATATGCGTGGCGGGTCCGTCGTCGTCGGGGAAAACGACGTTTATAAAAAGATTGGGCGTTCAGTTGCGGGCGGACGGGCTGAAATCCACGGAAATATCCCTTGATAATTATTTTCTTCCGCGCAAAAAAACGCCCCGCACCCCTGACGGAGATTATGATTTTGAATCCATGCGCGCGCTTGATTTGAAGTTTCTGAGATGCCAGATGAAAGAGCTTCTTGAGGGAAGAGAAATACGCCTTCAGGAGTATGATTTTAAACTCGGCCGCCGTAAATACACGGGCCGCCGTCTCCGTCTTGAAAAGGATTCGCTTGTGCTGATAGAAGGCATTCACGCTCTCAATCCGGCGATATTGCCGGATGTGCCGAAAGGCAAATTTTTTAAAATTTTCGTGAGCGCTCTCACCCAGCTTGGAATTGACAATGATAACAGGATTTTCACATCGGATTCGCGTCTCATAAGACGTATTGTGAGGGATAACAAATTCAGGGGGTATTCCGCGTCCGATTCTATAAAGCGTTTTCCGAAAGTGAGGGAAGGCGAAGACAAATATATTTTCCCCTTTCAGCGCACCTGCGATGTGTTTTTCAATTCCTCTCTCATATACGAACAGGCAGTGATAAAACCCTTGGTAGAGAAACTTCTCAAAAATGTGAAGAAAAATGATGACGCTTATTTTGAGGCCAGGAGGCTTCTTTATTTTTTGCGGTTTTTTCTGGCCATACCTCCGAAAAGGGTTCCTCAAAATTCCATTCTCAGGGAATTTATAGGAGAGAGCACCTTTCATTATTGAGAGTCCGCGGATGGCGCCAAAAACATTTCTTATAAATAAAAGGCTTTTTAAAAAAGCCTTCGGGAATTTACCGGACAAACCTTCCACCGGTATTCTCGCGCGTCTTGCCGCTGTCAACAGAATAAACGCTCTGGCGGCGATAAAATCCGCGGAACACGGATGGCTCGGCGCTTCTTTCTCCTGCGCCGATATTGTGACATATCTTTATTTCAGAGAGATGAAAGCCCGGGATATTCTTATACTGAGCAAGGGTCACGCCGCGCCGGTGCAGTATGCCGCTCTCGCCGCAAAAGGTGTCATGGATTTTGAAGAGCTTCTTTCTTATAAAACACCCCGCGGTTTGCAGGCTCACACGGATATGAGTACGCCCGGCATTGTTTCCAACACGGGTTCTCTGGGGCAGTCCCTGTCGAAGGCCGCCGGAATGATAATGGCCTCGCGTCTGAAAAAAG
Organism: Elusimicrobiota bacterium; assembly: GCA_034660675.1. Lineage (GTDB taxonomy): Bacteria > CG03 > CG03 > CG03 > CG03 > CG03. The sequence goes on along the minus strand of JAYEJT010000072.1, from coordinate 10,059 downwards.
AAAAAAAGAGGGCTTTTGTAATTCTCGGTGACGGAGAGCTGCAGGAGGGGCAGAATTTTGAGGCGATGATGAACATCAGAAAAAACCGCCTGACGGAGCTCATCCCCATAATAGACAGGAACAATCTTCAGACAGACAGCGCCGTGTCGGATATAAAAGGAATAGATAATCTTGAAAAAACGCTGTCGGGAATGGGCTTTAAAATTATTTCAGCGAAAGGCAACGATATGAAAAGTGTAGAGAAAGCTTTTGCCTTTGCCGGCGGAAACAAACCCTGCGTTATCATAGCCGACACCGTAAAAGGAGCGGGTTCGCCTCTCACGGCGATGAAAAACACCGCGAGGAGAAAAGCCGTCTGGCATTCAAAGGTGCCGTCGAGTGAGGAATACGCGCAGATACTGGAAGGGCTTGTCCGTGATTCCGGCGCCGGGTGTATCAAAGACGCTTTCGGGCGGTGGAGAATTTCCGCCGGAGAAGTTGCGCCCGCATTTCAAATACCGTCATCCCGCGCTGTTTCAACAAGAGACGCTTTCGCGGAAGAACTTTTTTCGCTCATGAAAAAAAACAAGAAAATTATTGTTTTTGACGCTGATCTTGAAAAATCCATGAAGCTCACGCCCATAGCGGAAAAATACTCAAAAAGATTTGTGGAGTCCGGCATAGCCGAGCAGGATATGGCCTCTACGGCCGGAGGTTTTGCCCTTGAAGGCTTCATACCAGTTGTGAACACTTACGCGAGTTTTTTCCGGAGATGTTTTGAGCAGATATATGTCAACGCCACGGAAAAAAAACCCGTCATTTACGCGGGAAGTTATTCGGGGCTGTGTTATGCCAGTGACGGAAAAACCCATCAGATGACGGGAGATGTTCCCATGATGCGTTCAATACACTCTGTGCGGGTTTATGACCCTTTCTCTGCATCCGAAACAAAAAAAATACTGCGTTATTATCTCAGTGGAAATAAAAAAATATGGAATTATCCCGTCTATATCAAGCTGCGCAGAAGTCCGCCGGATTTTCCTTTTAAAGGTCCGCGCGGCGCGGCTCCGGATTGCGGAACGATGCTGAAGAAAGGGAAAAATGTCTGCGTTGTTGTTTCCGGACCCCATTTGGCTTCTTATGCTCTGAAAGCCGTTGCCGATCTATCGTCCTCTTCGGCCGTGGCGGCGTTTACTGCGCAGAATTATCTTGACCACAGAAAAACGGTTTCGCTTTTAAGGCCTTTCAAAAAAATAATAGTTATGGAGGAGGGCGTCACATCAGGCGGCCTTGCCGATGAAATAAGCAAACATGTTTTAAAAGCGGGCCTCAGCACGCAGGTTTTCAGGCGCGGCGTGGACGGTTTCACATTTTCGGCGAGAGACAAAAAAAAGCTTTTTGAAAAATTTTCGCTTGATGTGAAATCAATAAAAAAGCTTCTGGAGAAAAAAGGGACGTCCTTAAAATAAATATATGAGTTTACTACAAAAGGCCGCATCATCCTGGAAAAAAGCAAAAACGGCTCTGGCTCTGGGTTCCGGATCCGCCAGGGGAATAGCACACGTAGGCGTTATAAAAGCTCTGCTTGAGAATGGCGTTAAAATAGACATGATAGCCGGCGCAAGCATGGGGTCTCTCGTGGGAGCGGCGTACGCCAGAGAAGGCCGTATAGACGATATAGAACACATAGCGGTTAACATGGACTGGAAAAAATTGATGGGCCTTGCCGATCCTCATTTTTTCATGCTCAACAAAGGTTTTATACACGGCGAAAAAGTCAAGAAATTTTTGAAGGCATTTATAGGCGATGTTTCTTTTTCGGATCTTAAAATACCTTTTTCCGTTGTGGTATGTGATCTGAAAACCGGCGGGAGAAAAGTCATAAACAAAGGTTCTGTCGTTGAGGCTGTGATGGCCAGCATATCCATTCCGGGGATATTTACCCCCGTCCCTATCGGCGGAAGTTATTTTGTGGACGGCGGAGTCGTGGAGCCTGTGCCGGCGGCAACCGCCAGAGAGATGGGGGCGGATCGTGTTATCGCCTGCAACGTTATCCGCAATCCGTCCGGTAAATCCAAAAAGCTGCGGAAAAAAACGAAAAGCCGCGGGAGAAAAATCCCGCCTATTCCCGCGCTCACAGTTCTTGAAAAAGCCGTGGAAAAATTAACGGATGAAAATATTGATATTCTCTCTTCCGCCGCGGAATACGCGTCAAAACTGAAAAGCAAATTATACAAAGGGAAGCTGAAAAACTTTGCGGCAATGCCGGGTATTTTTGAGACGATACTGAAGGCCGTTTATATAATGGAATACGAGGTGGCGAAAGAAAACATCAAATTGGCGGATATGGTTATTTCCCCCGACACAAGTTTTATAGGTCTGCTTGAATTTTACCGCGGTGCCGAGGCCGTTGACGCCGGATACAGAGCGGCTCTTGAAGTTTTAAAAGACACGCGATTATAAAGGCGGGAATTTTGGATTATGTCATTAAAAACGGCACCGTTTTCGACGGCCGTGATTTTTCCCGCGCCGATGTGGCGCTGAAAGACGGTAGAATTGAGGCCGTGGGAAAATTTTCAGCTTCCGCTGAAAAAACGATAGATGCTTCCGGATGTGTTGTCAGTCCGGGCTTCATAGATGTGCACACGCACTGCGATCTAGCGGTGATGTCACAGACCCCGCCGCGCGGCGCCGCGGAAAAAGAAAGCGTTTCCGCCAATCTTTGTTATCTTTTCCAGGGGGTGACGACGGTGGTTACGGGAAACTGCGGTTTGGGAGAGGCCGAATGCCATCAATGGTTTGACTATCTTGAACAAAATGGTTTCGGAACAAATGTCGTTCATCTTGTGCCCTACGGAATGCTGCGTATGAAAATTATGGGGAACGGTGCGCGAAAGCATATTTCTGAGAGGGAAATCCAAGGGTTAAAAAAAGCGCTTGAGGCTGAAATGGATAGAGGGGCCGCCGGTTTTTCGACGGGTCTTGAATATGCGCCGGGTTGTTTTTCGGATATGACCGAGCTTGAAGTTCTCGCCCGTTCGGTTTCGGAAAGAGGAGGCGTGTACGCGACACATACGAGGGATGAGACGGGAGAAGGGGTGGAGAAAGCCATTGGCGAAGCCATAGAGATTTCGCGCCGCAGCGGTGTTTCGCTTGAAATATCTCATCTGAAAATCACGGCGCCCCTAAAAGACGGGTTGCTTTCACGTCTTTTCGATATGATAGAGAAAGCCCGAGACGAAGTTGCTGATGTTTCTGCCGACCAGTATTGCTATGATTACGGCTCAACATACATAACATGGCTTGTTGACCCGGAATTTCTTGACGGAAATATTATTTCTGAAAAACACAGGGGCGCGCGTTCTTTGCGGGAAATAAGGGAGGGCCTCACGGGAAAGCTGAATTTTATTCCGCCCGATAAAATTGTTGTGAGCTCTTATCCGCACCATCCCTTATATGAGGGAAAAACACTGGCTGCCATAGCCGCGGAAACTTCGCGCGAATCCGTTGATGTTATCATGGAACTGGCTCTTTCACCCGAACCGCCGTTTTGTCTTTTTTTTAGCCAGGACATGGATAATGTCAGGGAGATAATGAAAAAAGATTATGTTCTCACATCTTCCGACGGCTGGACGCAGATTTTCGGGCAGGGGCATCCGCATCCCAGAAATTACGGGAATTTTCCGCGTAAGCTAAGGCGCTTTGTTCAAGAAGAAAAAATTATTTCACTGAGCCATGCTTTACGTTCTATGACATCTTTGCCCGCCGAAAAATTCCGTCTCAAAGACAGGGGCCGGATAAAAAAAGGTTTTGCCGCTGATATTGCTGTTTTTGACACAGATAAATTTACCGATAAGGCGTCTTTTGAAAATCCGCACGCTTACGCGGAAGGGCTTGATTATCTTTTCGTGAACGGTGTTTTGTCAATTTCCCGCGGATTTTTTACGGGTGTAAAATCCGGAAAAATCCTGAAACCGCTTTCTTAACATGATTGAAGTTTTGCCATGAGCAAGCGGGACAGAGATATCCGTAGACGGACGCTCACGTATGCAGTTCGCTGCCTATTCGTTTCGGGAACGGGGTTAAACCCTCACTCATATGGCCCGCTCCGGATACTTCTGTCCCGCTTGCTGCGCCCTCTCCCTCAAATCCGGTCGCGGAAAAATTTTAGTCTCTGTCCTTCCAACGATTTCCGCGTCTGTCATCGCGATTATATCTGTTTCGCGAATCATCGGTTTTTCTCCGCCGTCTATCTTTTCTGTTTTTTGTGTTCCTTCGGCGGTTTCTCATGTTGTCACGTCTGTGCCGTTTCCACGTTTCAAGCTGTTCTTTTGTGAGTTCTTTTTCAATTTTCTTGTCAGATTCCGTCCGGATGTCGGTGACTTTAGCACTGAAAGCTTTTCTTGCCTTTGTCACTTCTTTCCACGAGTTTTCCATGAGTCCTGAAATTTTTTTCCGCTGCGAAGATGTCAGTTCAAGGTCTTTACTCAATCTGTCCATTCTGTTTTCGTGCATTCTTTTGCGGTGTTCTTCACGGTTTTGATCCTTCAATTCTCTGTTCTTTTTCCACTGCCTGAATTCGGTCATCTCGTTTTTGTCGTCGGATGACGCTCCGATAACGGGCGAAAAAGCCGCCGCTGATGTCAGCATCATTCCCGCCGCCGTCCAGTTCATCAAATTTTTCATTTTCCTTTCCTCCTTTTTTTGCCTTCAACCGTTAGACGCGCGTAATTTGCTAAAAGTTACAGGATTTTCGGATAATTCAAAATGCAAAAACGCGATAGAAGAGGATAATATCCGGAGCGGGCCATATGAGCGAGGGTTTAACACAGTGCCCGAAGCTGAGCCTTGCGAAGTCCGCCTATATTTGTGGCGGGCGATATAGGCAGCTGAAAGTCCGCCTGGGAGGACGAACCTCACACGTGAGCGTCCGTCTCTGGATATTATCCTCTTCTATTATGTGTGTGGAACAATTTGAATTATTTTTTGCCGTGAAAGGGGAGGAAGGCGCTTATTTCTTCTATGTCTGAAGATATGGCGCAATCGGGCATTGATTTCAGAAAAATTTTTCCGTATGAGCTCAGAAGAATGCGGGGGTCTAAAATCGCTATTACGCCTTTGTCGGTTTTCGTTCTTATGAGCCGGCCGATACCCTGTTTGAGCATTATGGCTGCCTGAGGAATTTGATAATGGGAGAAAGCGTTTTTTCCTTCTTCTTTCAGTTTTTCTATTCTTGCTTCGGTGAGGGGATTGTCCGGCACGGCAAAAGGCAGTTTGAAAATTATCACGCAGCGGAGAGCCTCTCCCGGCACATCCACCCCCTGCCAGAAAGAATTTGTTCCGAGAAGAACCGCCGAAGCTTTATTTTTGAATGTTTCAAGCAGTTTCCAGCGGCTCATCTGTCCCTGTTTCATGAAATTCAGGCCCTTTATGTTTTTTGTGAGGTAAGCATAGGCGTTGTCCATGGTTTTCCAGCTTGTGAAAAGCGCGAAAGTGCCGCCGCCGGCAGCGGCGCATATGCTTCCCGTTCTTTCACGGGCCTTTTTTTCGAATTCCCCGAAATCGCCGGCAGGCGACGGCAGGTCGTCCGCCGCGTAAAGCAGAGCCTGTTTTTTGTAATCAAACGGCGAGCCGAGCCGAAGTTCCCCTGCGTTTTCCATGCCGAGGCGTTCATTCATATAATCAAAAGAGCTGTTAACGCAGAGCGTCGCCGAAGTCATGATAACGGAATCCGTGTTTTTGTAAAGGGTTTGCTTGAGAATCCCCGCGACATTCAGAGGGCAGGAATAAAGACTTGCCCTCAGCCTTCTTCCCCGGGGTTGTATGTCCGCCCAGTAAACAAAATCGTTTTCGCTCTGTTCGAGAAAAAGTTCCAGCGCGTTTTTCGCTTCCGTGAGCCTTCCCGCGTAAGCGCTGAGTTCTATGCCTTCGTCAGTAATATCGCCTTCATCATCTTTCATTTTTTTCGCGGTCTTATTTATTATCCGGATCAGCTCTTTTATGGCATCCGCCGCGCGGTTGTCGAAAAGGTGCTTTTCGCGGACGCGTTTGAGGGTTTTTTCTCTGCCGAAGCGGGCGATGAGCTCCCTGAAAAGTTCTTTCACATGCATTTCTGTTATCGCGGCGCTTTTTAATATTTCTTCGGCGTCTTCCTTGTCCGTGCCAAAATCTCTTCTCCCCGTGAGGCGGCCTAAAATGTAACGCATGTTCCCGTATGAAAATTCCGCGCCGAGTAAATCCGCCGCGACATCCTCGGCGTTGTGGGCCTCGTCTATAAGAGCGGCTCCGTAGCGGGGAAGAATCTTGTTGCCGGATGCTATGTCGGTGAAAAAGAGATGATGGTTGGACACAAGAATATCGGCGGCGGCCCTTTCCGCTTTTGAGCGGTTGTAGAAACACGCGCTGCCGTAAGAACATTTTTTGCCGGTGCACATGTCGGATTCTCTGCACACTTCCAACCATATTTTCTCGTCTATGTTGAAAGGCGCGTCGAATTTGACGCCGGTTTTGGTTTTCCTGCTCCAGCGCAGTATTTCGTCCCACTGTCTGAGCTCGTCGTCATTTTTGAAAAGGCCCATCTGGCGGCTCTTGTGAAGACGCCGCAGGCACAGGTAGTTCGCGCTTCCCAGGCAGAGAGCGAAACTGAATTTGAAAGGAAGGGCGCCCCTCAGGAAAGGCAGGTCTTTTTTTGTGAGCTGTTCCTGCAGGGTTTTTGTGTAGGTGGCGACAACCGCTTTTTTCTGTGCTGTTTTGGCGTATATTATCAGAGGCACAAGATAAGCCAGACTTTTTCCTATGCCCGTGCCCGCCTCCACTATGAGATGTTCGTCCGTTGCCAGGGCTTCCTCTATGCGCAGGGCCATGTCAAGCTGTTCGCCGCGGATCTCATAGTTTTTCATGGCTGTTTCAATCAATCCGCCGTCGGCGAATATTTCGGTCAGTTCAGGATAATCTTTCATATTTTAGCGAAACAATGATAGCAGAAATAGGCTCTTCCCGCCAACTTTTCTGCTGAGTAGAATGAACATGAAAAATAAAAGCCCCCTGGCGCAAAGTTTCGTGTGCGGAATTTTGGAAATGTTTATAAATTTTGATACAATGAACTTTGAAAAGTGAGGTATGAAGACTGATTCTTAATTGTACGGAGGTTGGGAAAATATGAAAATTGTTTCGAAAATTTGTTTGGCCGCTGTGTTTTTTATTGTGAGTTGCGGCGGGGCCAAGCAGGAAATGAAGACTTCTTCGGAGCCTGCCGAAATGTTATCCCCCTCAGCAGAGGAGACTGTTGTGAAAGAAAAAACGCCTGAGAAAAATGAATTGCTCGCTGTTATGAAGATCCGCCACGGTGATGAGGCGCTCGGGGAAATAGTTATTAAACTTTATCCGGACAAGACGCCTGTCACGGTGGAAAATTTTGTGGATCTGGCCAAAGGAGACAAGATGTTTCTTGATCCGAAGACGCGTCAGCAGGTCAAAAGGCCTTTTTACAAGGGCTTGGCGTTCCACAGAATAATAAAGAATTTCATGATACAGGGCGGCTGTCCCATAGGAAACGGCACAGGCGGCCCCGGATATCGCTTCAAAGACGAGTTTGTGAGCTCTCTGACTTTTGACAGGCCAGGGCTTCTGGCAATGGCCAATTCCGGCCCCGGCACGAACGGCAGCCAGTTTTTTATAACGACTGTGCCAACTCCCTGGCTCAACAACCATCACACGATTTTTGGCGAGGTTATTGAGGGGATGGATGTGGTTAAAAAGATGGAAGCTGTGAAGACAGGCAGCGGTGACCGGCCTGTTGAGCCCGTTATTCTGGAAGAAATCATAATAAAATAAGCGCCGTTTCGCGCTTGTCTTTCGGCTATCGGGGGTTTTAGCTATAATCAGCAGTCATTGTTGATATTTGCCGGCAGTATTTGGTTTTGTAATGAAAAAAATACAAAAATAATGAATCACTGGATAAAAATTGACATAAAGGAAAATTATGTCACTGGCTTGAAACATTCTCCGCCTTTGGCCGCGGTTCCCGAAAAATACAAATCGCTGTATCTTGCGGCAAAACCCGGCGACGTTATCTGGTTTTACGCCATAAGGCCGGTGAGGGGAATCGTGGGCTTTGCAAAGATAGAAAAAAAATACAGGGACGAAAAAAAACTTGTTTTTATACCGGAACTGAGAATGAGAAAGGTTCTGTTTCCTCTGCGTTTCCGCTTAAAAGATGTGAAAGCTTTTGAGCGGAAAACATGGATTGACGATCATATCAATATAGGCGATTTTAAGCTTGAGTGGACGGTTGATTTTCAGCCGCTGCTGGACGGGCATTCAAAAAAACTCATAAGGCGCGCCGAAAAAAAATTTGAGATTGAATTCCTTGAATTGAAAAAATACATGGAAGCGGCATAGGCGCGGACATTCTAAGCTTGACTTTTATGGCAATATTTTGTCAAATGAAGTAGGTTTTGTTCTGGAGTTTTGCCATAAGCAATCACGACAGAAGTATCCGTAGACGGACGCTCACGTATGCGGTTCGTTGCCTATTCGCTTCGGGAACGAGGCAAAACCCCTCACTCATATGGCCCGCTCCGGATACTTCTGCCGTGCCTGCTTTATAAATGCTCTTATGGCAAAACTTCAGGGTTTTGTTGGGCGTTATCCGGCGTTTGATGGGGCAACAAGGGGCGGGACCGCGCCTAACATGGTGGACAGATTGACTTGAAGAAGTTTTGTTCTGGAAAAGACAGGTGATTATTTTATGGAGAAAGGAAAAAAAATGAAAAAAGATGATTTGACAGAATCATTTGTGAATAAGCTGAGGCGCTATTCGTTGGATAAAATTGCTGAATGTGTTTTATGGATAAATGATAAAGAGGAGTGCATTTATGCCAATGCCGCCGCTTGCAGGACGATGGGTTACAGCTCCGAAGAGATATGCGGGTTGAAAATAAATGATATTGCGCCGGGGTCTTTCAGTAATAATCAATGGAAAAGAATGTTTAAAGGATCCGGCAAACAAGTTCCGCGGCCGGCTGAAGTCAAGTGTGTGACAAAAGACGGAGGCGTTCTTGACTTTGAAATCACTATTGTTCTTAAGGAGATAGAAAATCGCAAAATTGCCTGTATTTTCGGCAGGGGCGTAAGCGAAAAAGTGCGCGCGGAGGCTATTCTCGCACGCAGGATAAAACTGGAAAACATAGCCGCCGGTATGTCTTCCAGGTTTATCAAATGCGCATCAGACGAGATTGATGATGAGATCAATCACTCACTGGAAAAACTCGGGCAGGGTGAGGAAGTTGACCGGGCCTATATTTTTTTGATACATCCCGACGGCCGGATGATGGATAACACGCATGAATGGTGCGCAAGGGGAGTAGGGGCTCAGAAGAAAAATTTGCAAAACTGCCAACTTGGTGATTTTCCGTGGTGGATTAGGAAATTGAAGCGTCTTGAGACGATAAGGATAGACGATGTTGAAAAAATGCCTTCCGCGGCTTCAGCGGAAAAGAAAATACTGAAAGATCAGAACATAAAATCAGCTGTTGCCGTGCCTCTTGTCACCGGAGCGTATCTGCACGGTTTTATGGGGTTTGACGCCGTGAAAGAAAAAAAAGAGTGGTATGATGCTTTAATCACGCTGCTTAAGATAACCGGTGAAATAATTATCAGCGCCCTGGAAAGAAAACGCGTCGAAAGTCTGATTCAGAATAAGATAGACGACCTTCAGAAAGTGGCGGACATGGCGGTTAAAATGGAACTTGAAATATTTTCGCTCAAATCAAAAGTAAAAAAACTGGAAAATAAATAATTCTTTTATTTGACAATAGCCTGTCAAATAAATAAACTTAAAGCGTGAAATCTGCAAAACAACTTTTAATGATACTGTTGCTTATAGGCGTTATAGGTTTTGTGACCCTTATTTTTGACAAGAGCTATACCGTAGAGTCTAACCTGATGAGCAACGCGAACTGGTACAAAAACACAAAGAGTGACTACTAAAAAAATAATAGCTTTTTGCTACTACTTCATTTTAGGAGCGGCTCTTGCTTTAATATTTTTACCGGGGTTTGATGTGTTCGTTCCTCTTTT
>JAYEJT010000071.1:0-2932 GCA_034660675.1 Elusimicrobiota bacterium | reverse complement strand
TGACGGCGATCTGGACGGCGAAGGGAAAAGTATCAACCGTCTGCAGAACGGCACGACTTATTATTACCGCGTACGCGCAGTTGACAGAAGCGGAAACAAATCCGCTTTTTCAAATGAGATCACCGTTGTTCCGAGAAAAGTGAAAGTCACCTTCTGGGTTGACATGCGTGACAGCGGTTTGAGTCCGGCGACGGTTTATATAGCGGGAGGCGCGCTGACATTTTCAGAAGATTACTGGGGCAAGGTGCCGTTGGCCTCAAACGGCGACGGAACATATCAGAGGACTTTTGAGTTTGATGAGTCTACTTTTTTGGAGTATAAATATATCAGCGATAATGATTACGAAGGTTCCGCGGGTTATGAGTTTCTTGACGGGTCAGGGGGCGATGCACACCGCGGAGAACTGATGGATGACGATGTGCCGGATGTTGAAATAATTGACGAAGGCGGCGGCAAAATGACGATTGCCAATGTCTGGAAATATTATAACGACAGGGCGCCGCGTATTCCTTCAGGAATAAGTCTTGATGCCGTTTCCTGTCAAATTACTGTTGCATGGACAAAGAATATCGAGCCCGATCTGGATTATTATACGGTTCTTCGTTCAACGTACAGCTCAGCGGAAGGTTTTTCCGAAATCGCGCGCAGGAGCGCCGCCGCTAATAATTATGTTGACCAGAATTTAGAAAACGATAACACTTATTATTACAAAATCAGCGCTAAGGACAGGAGAGGAAACGAGAGCGCATACACCTCTGTTTATTCGGATTTTCCCAGGAGCGGAGACACAACCGCCCCCGCTGCTCCGTCGGGGCTTATCGCATGCGGTTACGGCGCAGACGGTTTTGACGGCATAAAAATTAGCTGGGATTTAAATGCCGAAGGTGACCTTGCGGGATATAACTTACACAGGTCAACGGAATCCGGCTTTACGCCGGCCGCATCAAATAAATTAAACGGCACTCTTATTTCGCCCGAAAAAGATTATTACACAGACGCCGGAATTTCACTTGAAACGACATATTATTATAAACTCGCCGCGGTTGATTCATCCGGCAACTCTTCCCCGTCAAGCTCCCCGCTTTATGCCCGGCTTGTACCGCTTGTTTTTAAGATAGACACCGGAAACATAAATCCTGCGGATGTTGAAATTTTGGGAAACACGGAGCCGCTTTACCGGACGGCGTCAAGCACTATGGCTGAAAGCGGAAATGTTTACAGTATCACCATGGGTTTTATTTCCGGAACGACAATACAGTATCAGTTCGGATATAACTCGGCGGCGACAAAAGAGCAGGATTTCGTCACAGATTCGGGTTACAGGGAATACCTCGTGCCGACGGCGTCAAGCACTCTTAATAAAAACTGGGAGGAAAACCCCGGCGGCATTTCAGGAACAACTGTTTACCCGGGAGTAGAAAAAGCGTATCTTTATTGGGACAGATTAACAACTGCGGAAGATTTAGCGGGCTATAACATTTATAGAAACAACGGCGCGGGGGAGCCGGCAATTTTGGTTCAGCCGTCAACCGTTACTTACAGTCAGCCTTTCACGGTTTCAAATTTGGCTTCCGGCACAACCTACAGTTTTAAAATTTCAGCTGTTGATGCCGGCGCGCCGGCGCTGGAAAGCAGCACATGGACTGTTGTGTCGGTGTATATAAGCAGTCCGGTTTTTGTTAATTTCGGCGTTCCTTATTCTGCGGGTCTCAGTTCAGGCCCGTGGGGCGACAATACCCGCCTCAAAATGTATCTAACAGTTATGTCTTCAACGCAGACATCCGTGTGGAGTTCGGCGGACAGCGCGAATATAACGGGGGGGCTTAAAGAGATGACAGCGGATGCGGACGCGGGAACTTACAAAACTGTTGTGCCGCTTTTAAAAGGCGAGTATTATAATTTTTTGTTTTTTGCCGAAACCACATCCGACCCGCCGGAGGGCCTCAAAGCGAATTATCAGTATTATGATACTGTCCCGAACACAGGAACATTTATCGTGTCAACTTCTTCAACTTCCGTTGCGGGGGAGCAGACAGGCGTTTTTTATCCCGCGGGCACGACACGCGACGCCCGCCGCGTGATACAGGTGCCGGCGTCTCTCGCGGACAATTCCACATGGTATGTTTACGCGAATTTCGGTTCAAGCCCCACGGCGCCGACTTATATTCAGGCCGTTCCGTCGGACAGCGCCGCTGCGCTTTACTGGTCCGCGCCTTACGGAGCGAACTGGGTTAATGTGAGAGACAATATTCCTCTCAGCGCAGGCGAGGAAATGAAAGCGGCGGATGTCGTCTGCGGCGGATGTTATCATATTTATATGACGACTTTTACTCCCGGAAGTTTTTCGTCATACAAAATAACGGCGACGGTCGCGGGGTCTGTCTTTTCAAAGAATTTTACCGGCCTTTCCAATAATGTGACATATTATTTTCTGATGAGATCTTCCGACACTTTCAAAGCGAAGGCCGGAGAAACAGGCGCGAATATCTACAGCGTTCTTTCCTCAACGGTAAGCGTTTGTCCGAGCGCTGATTTTATTATTGCCAAAATTCGCGTAAACAGTAATTCTCATACGCCGTGGCCGTCGGTCGGGAAATCAATCGCCATACAGGAAGGGATAACCGTTTCAGCGTGGGATAGTGACGGGCGCTCAAATGTGACGCCGACCGGAAGGGCTGTGGCGATGGCCGCGCCTGACGGACTTCCTGATGAACTTGAGTTTTCGGCGTCTCTCATCCCGGGGATGACATATAATTTTATTCTTTTTGCTCATTCAACTTACAGTATTTCCGGCCTTCTGGCGGATACAACTTACTTTGATACGGTTCCTGCGTCGGGAAGCGCGGGTATGCTGAGTTCTACCTCAACTGTAACGACGACAAATCACGGCAGCGTCCGCTTCGGGAATGTGGGCGGCACAGGAGATACGCGG
>JAYEJT010000070.1:0-2957 GCA_034660675.1 Elusimicrobiota bacterium | reverse complement strand
TAATTTGCGCGGCTGTTTTCTCCTGACGGCGCCGCTTTGCGCTGACGGCGAAAGCGAAGATTACAGGCTGCAAGCCGGGGACGACATTGAGATATTCGTCTGGCAGAATCCCGACATAAGCCGCACGCTGACGATCCAGAACAATGGCGAAATATCCTACATACTCATGGAAAACATCATGGCCGCAGGCCTCACCCGGGGGGAACTGTCCGCGAAAGTAACCGAAAAACTTTCCTCCTACATAGAAACCCCTAAGGTGTCGGTGATAGTCAAAAAATTCATACGCCGTCAGGTTTACGTTATAGGCCAGATCAAAAAACCGGGAACATACCCCTTAAAAAAAGACATGAGGCTGCTTGAGCTCATCGCGCTGGCCGGAAGTTTCTCCGACACCGCGAAAGAAAACAAATTGGAAATAATTCGCGGCGATAAAATAATAAAAGTGAACGCGGCGAAGATCATGCGGAGGGAAAGCGATGACATCATACTTGAGGCGGGCGATGTGATTAATGTGCCCCGGACAGCGCTGTCAAACACCAATGTCGCCATCAGACAAATATCTCCCCTACTGACATTCCTCACAACGCTTATGACCATAGCCATTCTGGTGAGCTTATGAAAGAAGAAGACGAGATAGATCTTCGCGAAATTTACGCGTTGGCCGCCAAACACAGACTGCTTATCTTTTTGTTTTTTGCGGCTGGTATCGGCGTTTCTATCGCGGCGACAATGCTGAAAACCCCTGTTTACCGCTCAAGCGCAATGCTGCTGATAGAAAAAAAAGTTTCCCGCGGAATACAGGAAGCAATAGGTTTTGAAATGACACAAAGCGATTACTACCAAACTCAGTATTCCATCATAACAAGCCGCAGCATAGCTGAAAAAGTCGCTGAAATTATGAACTCACGAAAAGATCTTTCTCCTGAAAAAATACTGAGTCCGGGTTTTATGAACAACATAACGGTAAAACCCGTCAAAAGCAGCCGCCTTGTAAAAATCAGCTATGACAGCATATATCCCGACGAAGCCACCGCCGTGGTCAACACACTCGCCGAAGTGTACATATCCGAAAACCTGAGAAGCAGGCTACTCCTCTCGCACAGCATACTGGACAAAATTTCATCGGAAAACGGGTCAACCGCCGCTAAGGATGATTCTGATATAAATTCTCTTCCGCAGATTCTCAACAACCCTCTTCTTCAAAGACTGAAGGGAGATCACATATCCCTCGAGGTAAAACTCGCGAGCCTTTCCACGAAATACAAAGACAATTATCCCGAAATAATAGGCTTAAAAAAAGCCGTCGCCATTATGGAGGCAAAAATAAGAGAGGAAACCCAAAACATTATAGCCAGTATAAAATCCGAGCTTGAGGGGAAACTCACGGTGAACAACATACGCGTCATAGACAGCGCCATAACACCCGAAAACCCCGTGCTTCCGAACAAACGCAAGAATATTCTTATCGGCGCATTCGGCGGTCTCGCGGCGGGTATTCTTGCGGCTTTTTTTATAGAATTCCTGGACAACAGCATTAAAACAAAAGACGATGTTGAGCATTTTCTATCCGTTCCGTTTCTCGGCTACATACCGCGCGTCGCGAATGATTTCAAAAACGTGATTGATCTGACCGAAGATCTGGACTCAAGACGGCATTCCCATTTCGCGGAATCTCTCAGGAACATCAGGGTCAGCATAAATTTCGCGGGAGAAATACGCTCACTTCTCATAACAAGCACCATGCCCGGTGAAGGGAAAACAAGTATCGCCGTGGCCATGTCCCGCATTCTTGCCCACGCCGACAACAATGTCATTCTCATAGACACTGATCTGCGCAAACCTAAAATACAGGGGATATTCGGTATAGACGAATCCCCCGGCCTCAGCGGATATCTGAGCGGGCAAGCGGGACTTGAAAAAATCATACACAAAACACACATACCGGATCTCTCGGTTATTCCCGCAGGCATAATCCCCCCTAACCCGTCCGAGCTTCTGGAAAGAGAAAGCTTTGGGGAACTGGCGGAAAAACTCAAAGAAAAATTCCGCTGGGTAATTTTTGACAGCCCTCCCATATTTCCCGTCAGCGACGCCGTCATAATTTCCAAAATAGCCGAAGGCACCGTTTATCTCATAAATTTCGGGCAGACAAAAAAAGAACCGGCCAGGGAAGGAAAAGAAAAACTTGAAAAAGCGGGCGCGAAAATCATAGGCGCCGTTATTAACAACATAGACACCGAAAAGCACAAGTATTATTACCCCTATCACAACTACTATCATTATTACGATGAGGGGGAGGAGAAGAAAAAATGAAAACCAAAAAATTCGGCAGGCACATTTCCGTCTTAGGCGCGGCTGTTTTTTGCGCCATAATGTTTCAATCGCCGGCTTTCGGCAGACTGACGGACACAATTGAAACCCCTTCCGCCCGAACTCTGGGAAACGGAATCATTGAGTTCGGGGGCGGCGCCGGAATTTATAAACCGGGAAACGCTGATACTTACAGCAGCGATAAAAACGCCTGGGCGAATTTTGGCGTGGCCGGCCGGTTGGAAGGCGGCATCACTCTCTACACGAGCACTCAGGCGGCGGCGAACATAAAACTGCTCCTTATAGACGGTGGCAAGCTGCCGTCGCTGGCGGTGGGCGTGAAGAACATAACAGGCAAAACAAAAGAAACCTTTCCCGTGGGCGCGCCAGGCGACGAAGCTGTTTCAAATTCCGTTTACGGCGTCATAAGTCAGAATTTCCATATAGGGAAAAGTTTACTGACGCTTTCCGCGGGAAAAGGCAACAGAACATTTGTGGATGAAACAGGAGATTTTGAAGCTTTGCGCGGCACATTCGCAGGGCTGAAACTGAACTCCGGAGGCATTTGCGTGGGGGTTGAAGAAGACGGCAGAGATGTCAACTGTTCTCTTTCCTATAATTTTCCGACAGGAATAAGCATAGGGGCC
>JAYEJT010000069.1:0-2977 GCA_034660675.1 Elusimicrobiota bacterium | reverse complement strand
AAACTCCGCGGCGAGAGGTTTCGCCTCAAAAAAAACTTTCAGCGTGTCATTTCCCGAATACACTCAACCCCCTTACGGTTGCGTTTATTTAAACACAGCAATTGAGGGAAAACAAAATAACTTTAGATCGGAAAAAATATGCGACATAACTTCAGCTGCCATGAAATGCCTCGGGGACCGCATAAACCGTATACGCGCCAAATCAATTGCGAGAACCTGGATAAAACATGTTCTCGCCAGAGAAGCGGAAAAATCCGCCGAACAAAGCGGCGGAGCGCTGACAGGCCTTCTTGTGGGAAGCGGCCTGCGGGCTTTTTCGGCCGCAACCGAACAGGCTGACACACGGTCATGGCGGACAATAGGCGCTGGCATAACCGTCTGCCGGATTCCGGTGAAAGAAGGCTCTTTTAATCTACGCTTAAATTTAAAAAACAGTTCCGGCGCAAACATAGGCGAAAAAATTTTGAGCGGCGTCAAAGTCAGAAAAAACAAAAAAACTTTCATAACTGTCCGGACTTTTATTTAAAAATCCATAATTACGGCGTGTGTGAGCGTCCGTCTGCGGATACCGGCCACCGTGATTATTTATTCAAGTTCGGAGGAAACTGCCCTGAAAAAATCGTCCAAATCCGCGCTGATATTTAATGCCACCTTCTCCGGTTTTATGTTGACGGGCCCTTTGTTCACAAGCGCTATTTTACCGAAAGCGGAATCGGGAAGCGCCGCCGCCGGATAAACTTCCAGAGACGAACCCGCTATGATAAACAAATCACTTTCACAGACTAGCTTTACGGATTCCCCGAGATGCTTAACGCCCTCACCATAAAAAACAATATCCGGTTTTATCACAACCCCGCATTCGCAGCGGGGAACTTCGGCACTCAATATTTTAGGCTCCATTTCGGCATAACTGTATTTTCTGGAACAGGCCATACACCGGCTCGTCCAGAAACTTCCGTGGAGCTCAACAACATTCTTCGAACCGGCTTTATGATGCAGAGCGTCAATGTTCTGTGTTATTATCCCTTTAAGCTTCCGTTTTTTTTCCAGTTCGGAAAAAAAGTAATGCGTAAAAGTGGGTTTTGTATTTTTTAATTTTTGTATAAACTCCCTGGCGAAATCATAAAAATAAGCCGGCTCTTTCAGGAATTCGTCAATATCAAATATTTTTTGAGGGTCATATCTCCCCGAATCATACAATCCCCCGGGGCCGCGAAAATCGGCAAGCCCCGCATCTGTGGAACAGCCGGCTCCGCTGAGAGCCACTGTCGAATGAGAAATCCTGATAAGACGGGCGAATTCCGCGGCAGACTTATTTATCACGGACACGGATTATTTTACAGCCCGGCGGATTTTTTTCACAGATTCCTTGTTCATATCCGAGACAAGTTTTTGTATTTTTTTGATATTCATATCCGCGGGAAGTTTCAAATCCGGAAAAACCGCGTGCATCTCTTCCAAAAGCTTTTCTATCTGCGACGCGTCAATATCCTTCAGCGCATCAGCCACTTCAGCGGATACGCCCCCCGCGAGCGCCTCATCAGCCATATCGGATGCGCCTGACCGCGCAGACGCGAGAGCATCCCGTTTTTCGGCAAGTTTTGCCAGAGCAATCATTTTTTTAAGATTTTTCACCTTCTCTGTTTTCATGAGAAGATTTTTTTTGACCGCTTCTTTATAAATCCGGGATTTTCCAAACAGGTCAGGCGTATCCGCATTTGTCAAAGAAATAAAAACATCCGCCGTCCACATAAGCGCTATCGCTAACATCGCCGCTTTTAAAAACCCCAAAGCTCCGCCGCCGGCTCTGTTAGCCAAACGGAGAACTCTCTTTTTCACAAAACGGGATTCAATAAACTTCCCGGCAAATATTATGATCAAATAGAGCAGGAACCACACAAGCACACGACCAGCTGACTGTATCAGCATGTAATTCGCGGGAGCCGGCTTGAAAAACGCCAGCAGAACATTGGTGACAGGAGATGAGAAGAAAAAAGCCGATGCGTAAGCCAGCAAACTGAAAATCTCTTTCAAGGCCCCTTTCACAAAACCCCAAACAGTGAACATCAGCACAGCAATAATTACAAAAGTGTCAGCGTTCATTTTTTGATTATACAAAATAACCACTCCCTATTTCAAGAGCGCTCATCAAAATAATATTGACTGCCGGTAAAAAAATATAAGCTTCTCCCCCTTATTATGACCGGTTTTGTTAAAAATAAGATATAAACATCGCTTTATTTCTCCCGATTTCTTTTTGATTAACAATATTAACCGTCGAGGCATGTTATATTGATCTATGAATTCCACGGGGCTATGCCCCATATTGCCAAAGGATAATACCTAACCTTTATGAATGATTCCCGGCCGTATATTCCAAATGAATTTACCGCTTGAATTTTCATCACGTTGATACCCGGTTCCAGTGGCCAAACCAGTAATATGTTTTCATTTTTTGCGAATTCAGTCTTTTTCCCGTTTGTCTCTATCTCAAAATGAGAAAAAAAAGGGGTATTGGTTTCCAGATTCAGTTTTAGTTTCGCATTCGCCTCATCAACTTTTTTAATATTGATTACGCACTGATTTAAATTCCAGTTAAAATCCGAATCGATTTCTGTGTGAGGACACTTATTGAATACTTTCAATCCGGAGGTAAACTCATCCTTCCTGCAAAGGGGTCTGAGCTTGATATGAGTCGCCCCTGTCCAATCACAGAATGAAATAAATGCATTATTCATAAAAACAGTAAGATGGGTAAAATAAGAAGCCCGTCCCGCAAGCTTCTCCACAGGATGTGTCTTATCTCCCGTTATAATATGAAGCTTTCCATATTTTTTTTCCATTATTTTCCCATGTAATTCCAAGGCCCCTTGAGGAATGCTCCCATCCACATAATAACAGTCATAATACGGGTCCATTACTATCCATTTATTATAGTCATTTGACCATACTTCAACTGTCCAATGACCATTGTTAT
>JAYEJT010000068.1:0-3031 GCA_034660675.1 Elusimicrobiota bacterium | reverse complement strand
CAGCCTTCTTCCCGTTTTCGCAGCATACCGGTGTGACGTGCAATATTTTTCAGCCGGCAAAAAAGCAATCACACCTTTAACAAAATGGTTGAAATCAAAAAAAGGAATTGTCGTTGCCGTTATAATAAAAAAACTGAAACGTAAAGTTAAAATCACGGAAGATAAAATTGCCGCTTCGGATTTCCCCGCAATTGTGACAGCGGCCGGTTTTGAGATCAAAGGAAACAAGATAACGGAAGCGGTCATAGCTGTCAGCGGAGCAAAAGGGCCTTTGTCTCTATCCGAAAAAGCGGCAAAATATCTAAACGGCTTAAAACCCGAAAAAACAGTACCGGAAAAACTCTGTGCATCCGCCTTGAAAGATATTAGAACAGCCGGCAATGTAAAAGTCAGCGCCCGTGTAAAGCAGAGGATGATTGAAAGCCAGCTGAACACCCTGTTAAAAGCGCTTGTGTAATTTAAGGAGACAATGATGAAAATAAAATTTAAATTAAACGGAAAAGTAACGGAAACAGATGTCCCCGCAGAAAAAAAGGCGCTGTATATTCTCAAAGACCTGCATATCAATTCCGTGAGAAAAGGCTGTGACGAAGAAGGAAAATGCGGCAACTGCTCCATACTGCTTGACGGAAAACTCGTTAATTCCTGCCTGCTGATAGCCCCCCAGATAAACGGAAAAAACATCACCACCGTTGAAGCTCTATCCAAAGACGGAAAACTTCACAAAATCCAGCAGGCTTTCATTGATGCCGGTCTTGTACAGTGCGGTTACTGCACCCCGGCTCAGATTCTCGCCGTCAAGGCTCTTCTTGATAAAATAAAAAAACCCTCCAAAGAACAGATCAACGACGCCTTGAGCGGCGTGCTCTGCCGCTGCACGGGCTACAAACAGATATATAACGCCATCGACGTTCTTACCAAAGGTAAAAAACCGAAAGATTTTACGCCCGAATACAAAAAAGATTACAGGGTCGTGGGAAAAATAACACCGAAAATAGACGCCATACAGATGGTGAAAGCGGAAGATTCTTATGTTGAAGATTATGTCGCGCCGGACGCTCTGCATCTTTATGTGCTCGGCAGCCCGCATCCCCACGCGGAAATTGTGTCCATTGACACAAGCGCAGCGGAGAAAATGGAAGGCGTTGAATACATCCTCACCCACAAGAACTCGCCAAAAACCTGGTACACTCAGGCCGGACAAAGCTACCCCGAACCTTCCCCTTACGACCAGCAGGTCATAAATTCCAAAATGCGTTTTATCGGGGACAGAGTAGCCGCGGTGGCCGCGACGTCTCTTGAGCTCGCGGAAAAAGCGGCTTCAAAAATAAAAGTGAAATACAAAATACTGAAACCTGTCTTCACCATAGAAGAAGCTTCCGCAAAGGGAGCCCCCGTCATACACGACAGGGATTCCAAAAAAATAGACCCCCTCGACGTGGGAGCAAATCCGAAAAGGAATCTGGTCTGCAAGAATTCAGGCGGAATAGGCGACATGAAAAAAGGTTTTGCGCACGCCTCTGTTATCGCGGAAGAGTCATGCTCAACGCCCCCGATTCAGCACACGCCCATGGAGCCCCACACGGCTTACGCATACATGAAAAACGACAGGCTCATAATTCACACTTCCGTTCAGACCCCCTTTCACGTGCGCAGAATAGTCGCCTCCATTCTGGGCCTGGCGGAAAACAAGGTCAGGGTGATTAAAGAAAAGGTGGGCGGGGGTTTCGGAGCAAAACAGGACTGCGGCGTTGAGGATCTCGTCGGCACGATAGCTTATCAGTCGGGGAAACACATCTATTACAGAATAAGCAGAAAAGACGAATTTATCATCAGAACGCGTCCGGCAATGTTTATGACGGTTAAAGCTGGCGCTGACAAAAACGGAAAAATAACAGCCCTTTCCATAAAAACAAAAGCCGATGCCGGCGGCTACGGCCCCCATGCGCTCACGGTTCCGATGAACGGCTGCTCCAAAACACTGCCTCTCTTTAAATGCGAGAACATGTTTTATGAGGTGCAATCATATTACACCAACAACATTGTTTCCGGTGCCTATCAGGGTTACGGCGTGCCCCAGACAAATTTCGCGGTGCATGTTGTTCTCGCCCAACTCGCGCAAAAACTCGGTATGAAATTCGAGGATTTCGTATCCAAAAATATTGTGAGTACCGGTTATCGCCTTGATATTTTAAAACAGCTCGGCGAAGGCAGAGAGGGCCTCGCCCAGAAACTCTCAAGCTGCGGCCTCCAGGAATGCATAAAACAGGGCCTCAAAAAATACAACAAATGGTCAAACAAAAAATCATCGCCCGGAGACGAAATCGTACAGGGTAAGGGAATGGCTGTCATGATGCAGGGTTCGGGAATCCCCGGCCTTGACGCGGCCAACGCCATGGTCAAGATGATATCCGACGGCACTTTCATGCTTTACATAGGCGGAGCTGATCTCGGCACGGGAGAAGACACCGTCGCCGCGAAAGTCGTCGCGGAAGAGCTCGGCGTCAATCAGGAACAGATTGCCGTCACCGCCGCCGACACCGACACAACGCCTTTTGACAAGGGCTCTTACGCTTCAAGCGGCACCTTCTTCACGGGAAACGCCGCTTACACAGCGGCAAAGAACATGAAAGAGCTCATCATAAAGACAGCCGCCGGTATTCTGAAACTCAAACCTTCTCAGGTAAAAATAATGCCTATAGGAAAAGTGGGGACAAAGACCAAAAACATGACATTCAGGGAATTGGCTCTCGCCACACAGGCGGGCGACGGCGCCGGACAGCTGATAACAAGCGGCGCTTTCACAACTCAGGTCTCGCCCATTCCCTACGCCGCCCATTTCTGTCAGGTTTCGGTGAACAAACGCACCGGCATGTTAAAAGTGGACAGATATTACGCTCTTCATGACTGCGGCGTGCCCATAAATCCTGACCTCGCAAAAGGTCAGGTTTACGGCGGCGTTCTCAAAACAATAGGACACACCTTCTACGAGGGAATGGAATTTGACAAGAAAGGAAAATGTCTCACCGAC
>JAYEJT010000067.1:0-3053 GCA_034660675.1 Elusimicrobiota bacterium | reverse complement strand
GGCGTTGACGGATTTAAAGCAATTCCTTTTTTGACGCCTTTCATTTCCGAAAGCAAAGCGCCGGGCCGGCGCAGAGCTTCAATGTGAAAAATTATTCTGCCGCAGGATTTCCTGTACCACTTCCACTGTTTTTCCGGGTTAACGACCATCAGATGCGCCTCAAAAGGCAGTTTTGTTGTTTTCCTGAGCGAATCTATGACAGCCGGGCCGAAAGTGAGATTGGGGACAAAACTCCCGTCCATCACATCCATGTGAATATAATCAAGAGCCCTGCCGTATTTTCTGATCTCTTCCCCCATCCGGCCAAAATCATTTGAGAGTATGGAAAGACCTGTTTCCATCAGATATCCTTCCTCGCCACAGGCGTACCATCAAGATAAAAAATGGCATAAGCCTCTCCTATCACTTCAACCTCAAGAGATATTTTCGCGCCTGGCTGTTCCGCTTTTTCATAAACGGTTCTGCGGCCGACCGCGTCTTTGACAATTACTTTCACCGTCCTTTCTTTTATGTCCTGAGGCACGGCCCAGAAAACTGTGACTGTTCGTTTCACATTTTCCTCCATAGGAAGCTGTGATATAAAAAACTTGATGAATGAATCTTTTGAGAGCATGTCTCCCGGCGCGGGTTCCTGCTTGATAACCGTACCCGGCAGAATATTGTTATTTACAACACTTTCCGTTTCGGCTACCTCAAAACCCATCCCGCCCAAATAACTTGACGCCTCTGCGGATGATTTTCCCACAAAATACGGCATAACCAGAAAACCCATCAGTGACGCAGGGCCTTTGCTCATGACGATGTCTATCATGTCCGACGGTTTAACAATGTGGCCGGGGAGAGGTTCCTGCGCTATGATCTGGTCTATCTTCACCTCATCGCTGTAAATGCCCGTGACATTTCCGACGGTCAGCACTGCGCGGGTCAGAAGGATTTCAGCTTCGGGA
Source organism: Elusimicrobiota bacterium (assembly GCA_034660675.1). Taxonomy (GTDB): domain Bacteria; phylum CG03; class CG03; order CG03; family CG03; genus CG03. Next base: position 2,106 of record JAYEJT010000067.1, on the reverse strand, counting down.
AGAGTTTTCCCGCAGATATCGGGCACATATATGAGATTACCGCCTTCCGAAAGGGTCAGCCGCACTTTCCTGCCCACCCTGACGACCGAACCCGACACAGGGTTCTGTCTGACGACCGAACCCGCCGGGATTGTCTCATCGCTCGCCGATTCCTTTTCCTTGTAGGCTTCCAGCCCTTTCGCCTGGAGTTCATCCATGGCCTGCGCGATATTCAGCCCCGTCACGTCCGGTGTCACAACAGCCCTGCGTGTCTTTGTGATAATACGCATGGCTATGTCAAATCCGACACCTACCAGCACGCCGAACAAAACGGCATAACAGGCATATCGGGCGTAAATTTTTATTTTTTCTTTATTCATTTAAATTTCTATCCTGCAAGCGCCTCAGACGGTATCTGGAGCGGGCCATATGAGCGAGGGCTTAACCACGTTCCCGAAGCGACATAGGCAGCGAACCTCTCACGTGAGCGTCCGTCTGCGGATAACGTTGAGGCGATTGATTTTTCTTTATTCATTTTTTATCCGCGATTCTACAAAAATTAGCGATAATTTTAAAACCCTCAACCGTCAAAATTGATTCAGGATGAAACTGTACGCCGTAAATATCTTTGCCTTTCACCTTGATTCCCATTATCTCGCCATCGTCACTCCACGCCGTTATTTCCATGGTGCCAGGGGTTGACTTTCGTGACTTATTGCGGCCCGCCGCCTCTTTTATAACAAGAGAATGATATCTTGTGGCCGTGAAAGGATTGGACAGGCCGCGGAAAATGCCTTTTCCGTTGTGCTTAATTTGTGATGTTTTTCCATGCACAATTTTTTTGGCCCGCACAACCTTCGCGCCGAAGACCCGGCCTATCGCCTGATGTCCCAGACACACTCCGAGTATCGGGATTTTTCCCGCGAAAGCTTTTATTATTTCCATAGACATCCCCGCCTTATCGGGCGTGCCGGGTCCAGGCGAAACAACTATGCCGGCGGGATGATATTTCTTAACGTCTTCTACGCTGACAGCGTCGTTGCGGACAACCTTTATATTGTCCGTTATCCTCCCGAAATACTGCACAATGTTGTAAACAAAAGAATCGTAGTTGTCTATAAAAAGTATCCTCAAATCTCCCCCGCTATTTCAACGGCCCGCATCAGCGCCCTGGCTTTGTTTTTTGTTTCTATGTATTCTCCCCGCGGGTCGGAATCATAAACGATTCCCGCACCGGCCTGCACAGACACTTCTTTGCCTTTGACAAAAACCGTTCTTATGGTTATGGCAAAATCCATGTCCCCGTTGAAAGAAAAATATCCTACGGCTCCGGCGTAAGGCCCCCTCGGAGAATTTTCAAGTTCGCTTATTATCTGCATGGCCCGCACCTTCGGAGCGCCGCTGACAGTACCGGCGGGGAACGCCGCCTTAAAGAGAGAAAAACTGTCCTGATTTTTTCTGATCGTGCCCACCACTTCGCTTGTCATGTGCATGACATGGGAGAATTTTTCAACCGTCATAAGTTCTTTGACTGCAACGCTGTCAAAACGGCACACACGTCCCAGATCGTTTCTGGCCAGATCCACCAGCATTATGTGTTCCGCCCTTTCCTTTTCAGACGATGTGAGTTCTTCTTCCATTTTATTATCCTCGGTGCTGTTTTCTCCCCGGGGACGGGTGCCGGCAATGGGCCGCAGAACGGCCCTTGACGAATCCTTTCTCACCAGTATTTCGGGAGACGAACCTATAATCCCGAAATCCCCGAATTTGAGATAATACATGTAAGGGGAGGGATTGACCATCCGCAGCGCCCTGTAAACGCGAAAGGGCTCCACTCCCTGACAGGATTTCCATCTGCGGGATATCACCGTTTGGATGCATTCCCCCGACTCAATGTATTTTTTTACTTTTCTGACCATGTCTTCAAAACGCTTTTGCGTCACTTCGCTTTTGAAAGAAGTTTTTCTGACATTTTTCTTCAGCACGGATTTTCTGCTCCCGCGGAGCTTATTGAGCGTTTTTTCAATCTTCACGATTGCCGCCCCATACATTTTCCGCGCATCGGTCTTCCCGTAACTCCAGCATATTATCCTCATCGTTTTTTTAAGATGGTCTATGACAATAACA
>JAYEJT010000066.1:0-3056 GCA_034660675.1 Elusimicrobiota bacterium | reverse complement strand
AGCGGAGAGAGTGAGTTTTAAAATGAAAGTTTCGGTTATAATACCTTTTTACAACGAAGAGAAATATCTCGGTGAAATAGTCGGTAAGGTTCTGGCCCGTCCGGAAGTGAGTGAGATCGTGGCGGCGGATGACGGCTCAACCGACGGTAGTAGGGGGCTGATGGAAGCCGCTGCCGCAAAAGATCCCCGCCTTAAAATCGTGGGGCTTAAGCGCAACACGGGCAAGGGCGCGGCTGTGAAAGCGGCGCTGAAGAGCGCGACGGGAGATATTATCATAATTCAGGATGCTGACCTTGAATATGATCCTGATGATTATCCTGTTTTACTGGAGCCCTTTAAAAAATTGGAAGTCAGGGTTGTTTACGGCTCGCGGCTTTTGAGAAAAAACAACGGTATTTCCTATTTTTCTTTTGCCGCCGGCGGGATTCTTCTTACAAAAATAACGAATTTGCTTTATGGTTCCAGCATAACAGATGAACCCACGGGTTATAAGGTTTTCAGATCGGATGTGATAAAGAGCCTTTTTCTTTATGCTCGCGGTTTTGAATTCTGTCCCGAGGTGACGGCCAAAATAATAAAAAAAGGTGAAAAAATATATGAAGTGCCTATTTCATATACCCCGCGGAAAATCTATCAGGGCAAAAAAATACGGTTTCGCGATGGTCTTATCGCGATTTGGACATTGGTGAAGTACAGGTTCTCGCGATGAAAAGTAAGAAAGTTCTCCTGATAGATCCGTCCTGGGAAATAGAATCATCTCACAATATCTGGCGCAACATAGGCAGTTGTCTTCCCAGTCTCGGTCTTGCCTATATAGCGGCTTATTTGGAAAAAAACAGTTTTGGTGTGCGTATCCTGGATTGTACGGTGGATAATATAGGCCCGGATAAACTGAAAAGAATTTTCGCGCGAATGGAGACGCCTTCGTATATAGGCTTGACGGCCACAAGTCCGCTTATTAAAAATGCCTTTCAGATTGCGGTTCTTGCCAGGCAATATTTCCCGGAGGCAAAGATTATTTTAGGCGGGGTTCATCCGAGTGTGGAAACGGAAGAATCGCTGGGCCAGCCGGCCGTTGACGCTGTTGTGCGCGGGGAGGGTGAAGAAACATTCCTTGAGGTGGTCAAAGGTCTGCCCTTTGAGTCCATAAAAGGGCTTTCATATAAAAAAGACGGAAAATTCATACACAATGAATCAAGGCCTCTGATAAGCGATCTTGATAAGATCCCGGCTCCCGCGTATCATCTTCTTCCTATGAAAAAATATTATCCGGCCATAGGTTCTTACCGCAGGCTGCCGGCGATGAGTTTGTTCGCTACCCGCGGCTGTCCTGGCAGATGCACTTTTTGCTACAGGACTTTTGCGGGCAAGGTGCGGAAACGCTCCGCTGAAAACATCATGGCGGAAGTGGAACTTCTATACAGGGATTACGGAATAAGGGAGATCGCTTTCTATGATGATTCTTTTACCGTATTTAAAAAGGAGGTTTTCAGATTTTGTGAGCTGCTGGAGGAAAAGAAACTGGATATCAGCTGGTCCTGTTTTACGCGGGCGGATCTTGTCAACAAAAAACTGCTGCTGGCTATGAAAAGGGCGGGTTGTCATCTGATCTTGTTCGGGGTTGAAACAGCGGATGAACAAATAATGAAAAATATCAGAAAAAATCTTTCGCTCGACAAAGTTGTCAAAAATGTCCGTTTTGCGCACAGAATAGGTATAGACACGAGAGCGTCTTTTATGCTGGGCAATCAGGGAGAAACAGTTGAGACCGTGAAAAAGACCATAAAATTCGCTTTGAAATTAAAACCCCGGCAGGTGCAGTTTAATATAGCCACGGCTTATCCGGGGACAGAGCTGTATTTGTGGGCGAAGGAAAATGGTTATCTTGTTGACGAAGATAAATATGACTATAATATGTCGGATGTTAATTTAAGTCTCCCCACAATTTCGCCGGAGCGATTAAGGTTTTATTATAATTACGCGCACAGGAAGTTTTATCTGAATCCGTACACCATTATAGGTCATATTTTAAGTTTGCGGACGCTGACTCAGTTCTGGGAATATGTGAAGGGCTTTGCGGCTGTTCTGTATGTCTTTACGCACAAAAGATAAAGTCCTTCTCTGGGTGCTTTTGGCGGCATTATTGCTGCGTGTGGGTTTTGCACTGATGTGTGAGCACGCACTTTATCCGGACGAACACAGCTGGAACGCTCTTTCACAGGCATTGCTTGCCGGGAAAGGGTTTATCAATCATCTGCGCCCCCCCGGTTATATATCTTTTCTGGCGGCGGTGTATAAAGTGTTCGGCGCCGGCAACATGACAGCGGTCAGGTTGACTCAGGCTCTGCTGGGAACGGCGCAGGCGGCCTTTATTTATTTTCTAACATTAAAAATTTTCAGAAAAAGGCTGACAGCATGCATAGCCGCCGCCGCTGTGGCTTTTTATCCCTATCTCATATTCTATTCCGCGCATATTCTTTCGGAAACGCTGTATTCGTTTTTGCTGGTTTCTTCGGTCTTTTATATTTATTCTATGGGGGATGATGACGAAAGTCCCGTCTCCTCTATAGCGGCCGGTGTCCTGGCCTCTCTGGCGGTGCTCACAAAAGCGACGGTTCTGGCTGTATTTCCTGTTTTGATCGTGTGGTTCGCGCTGAATAAAATTGACATCAGGAAAATTGTGTTTTTTTTCGCGGCAGCGGCAATAATAATTACGCCATGGAGCATGAAGAATTACCTTAAATACGGGGCCGTTGTTCCGGTGACACCGTCGGGTTCTTATTTTTTCCAGGCTTATAATAAGGAAACAATGCGGTTGGAAGAAGAAACAAGGCGCTTAAAGGATGTCGAGTGGTACACTGATGAGTACAATGAAATAGCCGAACAGCCCGTGATTGAAGCCGACAGGGAATACCGCCGCCGTGCGGTCGTTTTTATGAAACAGAACCCTTTGGTTGTTCTCAGGCTTATGTTGCTCCGCTTTGTTCATTTCTGGAGGCCGGCTCCTATCACGAAAAACAAAATGTATATTTTATCGGCTTTTATAAGTTCCGCTC
>JAYEJT010000065.1:0-15717 GCA_034660675.1 Elusimicrobiota bacterium | reverse complement strand
AATGAAGCCATGGGCGGAGCGGGAGTCGCTTTTATGTCTGATGAGATTTTTTATAATCCTGCCTCTATCGCAGAAATAGACGATTCTTCCACGAGAGCCGGTTATGTGTCATGGTTTGAGGATATGTCCAAAACCAATATTTTTACAGCCATACCGCTTAGAAACAGTAATCTCAAGATTGCGGCGAATTTATCATATTTCAACATAAGTGGTCTAACCTCCTATAACGGTGAGGGTAACGCCACGGGCGATTTCAAGAGGAACAGCACTGACCTCTCGCTGGCCGTTGCGGTAAAGCGCGAAAAGATTGCCGCCGGTATTGCGGTTAAGGGAATAAGCGAGAAATACGGTTCGGAATCGGGAAAAGCCTTTGCCGCCGATGCAGGGGCGATAATGGATATAACACGACAAATAGCTATTGGTGTTTCTGTCGTCAATAAGGGAACGAAACTTGAGATCAGCGATGTGGAAAAAGAACTTGCTTCAAGCGCGCGTTTTGGAATTTGTATAAAACCGTCCGAAATAGTGTCAGTAAACTGCGACGCAGAGATGCCCAATGATGATGACACCAGACAGCATTTCGGCGCGGAATGGGAATTTAAAAAAAATTATTATCTTCGCGGGGGATGGCAGAAATTCGGCGAGATCGGTGGTGTTACGGCCGGTTTTGGTATGAAGATAAACACATCAAACTGGGAAAGCTCTGTAACGGCCATGAGCGCCGTTCATGAAAGGCTGCTTCTTATAGATTACAGCTATCAGGCCAATTCCGAATTTGACAGCATACACAGGTTCTCCATAGGCCTGGGTTTCTAGACGCACTTTTTCAAAAAAAAATACTTGACTTTTGAGTCGTGATTTTTTATACTTAGCGCAATGAAGCGGGGTGGAGCAGTCCGGTAGCTCGCAAGGCTCATAACCTTGAGGTCACAGGTTCGAATCCTGTCCCCGCCACCAAATTTTTAAAAGAGGCGGCATGATAGCCAACTGCTTGGCTATCATGCAGGATTAGAAGACCGCAGCGATGCGCGAGTTTGACGAGCGAAAGCGAGGAAAGGCGAGCGCCGCGAGGGGCGGTCCGCGAGAAATTTCCGTCAGGGAATTTACTTGTGGGCGAATCCTGTCCCCGCCACCAAATTTTTCGCGAAACGGTGTTCCGTGAAATACGCAAAATTGTTTTTGTCTTGGAGTCATCGGAGGATAGATGGATTACTTTTTAACTGAGGAACAAAAAGAAATAGTTGAAATAGCAAGTCTTGTCGGCAAAGAAAAAATAGTGCCGGTAATGGAAGAATGCGACGAGAACGAGCGTTTTCCAACCGAGGTCTACGAGGAATTCGCCAAATCCGATCTTTGCGGTGTGGCTATTCCGGAAGTTTACGGAGGCCTTGGCTTTGGCGCTTTTGAGCAGGTGCTGGTTGTTGAAGAACTGTGCCGCTACGACGCGGGCATAGGTCTGGCGCTTGCTGCAACGGGTTTGGGCACGCTCCCTATTCTTCTCATGGGCACCGAGGAACAGAAAAAGAAGTTTCTTCCAGGTATTGCGTCGGGAAAAACAATCACAGCTTTCGGCCTTACCGAAGCCGGAGCCGGTTCTGACGCAGGTGCTATGAAAACCACTGCCGTCAAAGACGGTGATTCGTATATTCTCAACGGAAGCAAATGCTTTATAACAAACGGCGGTGATGCTCATCTTTACACGGTGATAGCCAAGACCGACCCCTCAAAGGGATCCAGAGGCGCTTCCGCTTTTATAGTGGAGAAGGGTACCCCCGGATTTTCCTTCGGCAAGAAAGAAAAAAAACTGGGAATACGGTCATCCTCAACCAGAGAGATTGTTTTCACCGACTGCCGCATACCGAAAGAGAATCTGATATCAAGGGAAGGCATGGGTTTTATCGTTGCCCTTCAAACGCTTGATAATTCCCGTCCCGGGGTGGCTTCGCAGGCGCTGGGTATAGCTCAGGGCGCGCTTGATGACGCCGCGAAGTATTCACGCGAAAGAATACAGTTCGGGGCGCCTATTTCATCTATTCAGGCTGTTGCGCATCTTTTAGCCGATATGGCGACGAAGACCGAAGCCGCCAGAGCTTTGATTTATCAAACGGCAAAAATGATAGATGCCGGTTGCAAAAATTTTAAAAAAGAAGCTTCCATGAGCAAGCTTTTCGCTTCGGATGCCGCCATGGAAGTGACAACGAACGCCATACAGGTTATGGGCGGTTACGGTTACATGAAAGATTATCCCACGGAGCGCCGTTTCCGTGACGCCAAAATAACACAGATATACGAGGGCACCAATCAGATACAGAGAAATGAGATCGCGAATGCTCTGTTGAAAGAATATCGCTGAGGGCTGGCTGGCTATGAATTTGATTGTCTGCGTAAAACAGGTGCCGGGCTCGACGGATGTTAAAATAAATCCCGAAACCAACACTCTTGTGAGAGAAGGTGTCGAAGCCATCATTAATCCTTTTGATCTCTATGCCGTTGAAGAAGCGGTGACTCTCAAAGAAAAATTCGGCGGAAATGTTACCTCTCTGAGCATGGGGCCGCCTCAAGCCGCGGAGGCCCTTAAAGAAACGCTTTCTGTGGGCGTTGACGAGGGCGTGCTGCTTTCTGACAGAAATTTCAGCGGGTCGGATACGCTTGCTACCTCGTATACGCTGGCAAGGGCCGTTAAAAAAATAGGCGAATATGACATGATTTTATGCGGTTATCAGGCCATTGACGGCGACACGGCGCAGGTCGGACCCGGAATAGCCGAAGAGCTGGGAATTCCCTGCGTTACATATGTAAAAAAGATCAGAGAGGTGAAAGATGGCGTTGTAATTTTGGAGAGAATGCTGGAAACGGGTTTTCAGGTCATTGAGGTGAAGCTTCCCGTTCTTATCACTGTTGTAAAAGATATAAACACGCCGCGTCTGCCGTCGCTGAGAGGAAAAATGAAGGCAAGAAAAGCCGAAATCCCCGTTTGGACGGCCGCGGATATTGCCTGCGAGATGGACAGAATAGGTCAGCCCGGGTCCCCGACGTGGGTGAGAAAAATTTTTGCGCCTCCTCAAAAGACTTCGGGCAGAATGCTCTCGGGAGAAATATCTCAGCAGGCGAAGGAAATCACGGAGGAGCTCAAGCATTTGCAGCTGATATAATATGGGAATAAGAGTAGATTCGTCAAAATGTTCGGGTTGCGGTATTTGCGCCAAGGGCTGTCCTTTCGGGGCAATAACGATAGAGGACAGGAAAAAAGAGCATCCGAAGTTTAAAAGGATAGCCGTTATATCCCCGGCCTGCACGCTTTGCGGCGCCTGTGTGAAAGCTTGCCCCTTCAATGCCATTACCATAAAAAAAGAAGAGAAAAAGCCCACTGAAGATTTAAGCATATACAAGGGGGTGTGGGTCATTGCCGAAATGTCCGAAGGGCAGTTTCACGGCGTAACTTTTGAACTCATGGGCAAGGGAAAAGAGCTCGCTGAAAAAAGAAACACATATATGGGCTGTGTTTTGCTGGGCAGCGGCATAAAAGAGAAAGCCCCCGAACTCATAAGCGCCGGCGCGGACAAAGTCATTGCCTGTGAAAACCAACTGCTTAAAGATTTTTATGATACCGTTTACGTTGAAACAATCTCGGCTATGATCAAAGAGTACAAGCCCGAAATCGTGCTTCTTGGCGCGACAGCGGCGGGCAGAGGTATAGCTTCTCGAATATCGGGGCGTTTGAAATGCGGCCTCACCGCTGACTGCACGGGGCTGGATATTGATTCAAACGGTTTTCTTGTTCAGACCCGCCCGGCTTTTGGCGGTAATATAATGGCGGAAATTCTTTCAGGCAACAACAGGCCCCAAATGGCCACAGTCAGGCACAAAGTGTTTAAGCCCCTTGAGCCGGATGCGGCAAGGAAAGGCGAAGTCATAGATTTTTCTATGCCTGAGGGCATAGACCGCAACATGAACATAAAAGAGTTTGTCAAAGATGTCAGTCAGCAGGTAAATCTTGCCGATGCTGATATAATAGTCTCAGGCGGCCGCGGTGTCGGTTCTGCCGAGGGTTTTGAAATCATAGAGAAATTTGCCGGGACTCTTGCCGGAGCCGTGGGAGCGTCGCGCGCCGTCGTTGATGCCGGCTGGATCCCGTACTCTCACCAGGTGGGGCAGACGGGCCGCACCGTTTGTTCCAAACTTTACATAGCCTGCGGAATTTCCGGAGCCATACAGCATCTTGTGGGTATGCAGTCATCTGATGTTATTGTGGCAATCAACAAAGACCGCAACGCGTCCATATTCCAGGTTGCGGATTATGGCATTGTCGGCGATCTTTTTGAAGTCATTCCGGCAATCATCAGGGAAATAGAACAATCAGGCAACTGAGCGGATTCGTCCTTTTGAAATTTGTTGTTGCGGCGTTCTTTTTAGTTTTTTTTCAGGGTTGTGCCTCGGTAAATTACGGCGCGGCGAAATTTGATATTATTTATGTCGCGCATTATCATGATTCCGCTGAGGAATTTTACCATGTCGGCGATTACTCCCAGTCGGCCACTCTTTGCGATTACGCGCTGAAAACACTGCTGACAGCAGACAGAAATTCAATGAAATCAGAAGAACTTGATTACTATGACAAGCTGATGGATTCGATATGCAGATTGCGGCTGAAAGCCGCGCGGAAACTCTATCCCCAAAAGAAAGATTCTGATTTCCCCCTGGAATTTAACGACCGGGTTGAGAAGTGGCTGGTTTATTACACCGGAAACGGGAAAGTTCATTTTGGGAAATGGCTTGAGAGAAGCGGGAATTATGTTCACATGTTCAAAGAAATACTCATAGCCAATGACATGCCGGAGGAGCTCGCTTGTGTTCCCATAATAGAGAGCGGTGTTTATCCTTTTGCCGTGTCAAAGGCCAACGCTGTGGGTTTGTGGCAGTTCATAAAACCGACAGGGAAAATATTCGGCCTGGAGAGGAATCACTGGTATGACGAGAGGCGGGATCCTGTGAAATCAACAAAGGCCGCCGCAAAAATGCTGAAAGAGCTGAATGATAGATTCGGCGACTGGTATCTGGCTTTAGCCGCTTATAATTGCGGTCCGAACAGGGTTAAAAGAGCAATAAAGAAACAGGGCACAAAAAATTTCTGGGATTTATATCTTCCGGGAGAAACCGAAAATTATGTCGCGAAAATCATAGCGGCAGTGATGATATCAAAAGACCCGCTGATCTTCGGGTTCTCCGATGACACAAACAATAAGATTAGATATGAGATCGTGGATGTTTACGGCCCTGTGGATTTGAAGCGCGCGGCAAAGTGCGCCGGATGCGGTCAGAAAGACCTTATAGCGCTCAACCCCGAGCTTTCAAGGCAGTGCACGCCGCCGAATATGCTCCCTTATCCTTTGAAACTGCCGGTCGGAAAATCCGCGCTTTTTGTCAAAAATTTTTCACGCTTGTCCGAAAAGCAAAAATATCTTTCAAAAAAAGAAATGCGCGCGAGAGAACACAGGGTTGTTGTTTACAGGGTGCGGCGCGGTGACAATCTTTCTACAATAGCCAGGAAATACAAAGTGTCTGTCAGAAAACTCAAAAAATGGAATCGCATCGCCCGCAGACACTTTATTTATCCGGGGCAGAAACTCAAAATATACCGTTGAAATCAGTTTGCAGACAAGAAGGTAATAGGAACCGTCCCCATTAAATGGTTTACATAGAACCGGAAGGTTTTCAGTCCAACTGCTACATTCTTGACAGGGGGGATTTCGCTTTTGTTATAGACCCCGGTGTGGAAGCGGAAAAAATTATTGACATTCTTGATGAAAAGGGAATAAAAAAAATATCCGTGATTCTGACGCATTCCCATGTGGATCACTGGGCGGGAGCTCCTGATCTGATAAAAAAAACCGGCTGTAAAATTTATATGGGCGTTCCGGCAAAAGAGGTGTGCTTTCGTCCGGAAGTTAATCTGTCTGCCATGGAGGGCCTGGAATTTCCCGATATCAGCGGCTGGCTGGATGAGGGCGAAGTTGTTGCGGACACAGGGAAGAAACTTAGAATAATTTTTACACCCGGCCACACATCCGGCGGGATTTCCATAGAAACAGAGGATGGCGTTTTTACCGGCGACACCGTTTTTGCGGGCGGCCTCGGGCGGACGGACCTGCCGACGGGGAACTACGAAACCCTGATGCGCTCCATACGCGAAAAGCTTCTGGTTTTTCCGCCGGAAACGAAACTTTTTCCGGGTCACGGTCCCTGTACGACAGTGCGGACTGAAAAAAAGTTTCATGTATGACACATTCCCGGTTTGAAACTCTGTCAAATACGGGAGGGACAGGAAAATCGTATTATTTTAAAAATCCGGTCAGGGTTATTGAGCTGAAAAGCCCGGCTCTATCTGACAGCTTCTTCGGTGAGGTGGAAAAGCTTTCCGAAAAATATTATGTCGCGGGTTTTATCAGTTATGAATTCGGCTATGCTCTTGAAAACTGTTTCGGCGGAATGCCGCGCGCGGGTTTTCCCCTCGCACTTTTTGCTGTTTATAAAAAAGCTGAAATAAGAGATGTTGATCCAATCCGCCTCTACGGAAAAAAAGAGTTTAGAATAAAAAATTTGAAGCTGAATGTTTCAAAAAGAGAGTATCTTTCATCGGTGAGAAAGATAAAAAAACTTATCCGGGCAGGGGACATTTATCAGGCGGATTACACAATGAAATACAAATTCGGCTTTGAGGGCAGCGCTCAGGGGTTTTACGAAGATTTGAGAGAAAAACAGAAAACGCCGTACGCCGCTTATCTGGATTTCGGGGGAATAAAAATAATTTCTCTTTCTCCGGAACTTTTTTTCTCAAAAAAAGGAAGAAATATAACCGTTAAGCCGATGAAAGGCACGGCACGCCGCGGCGTTGATGACGAATCCGACAGAGCCCAGGCGGAATTTCTTTTTAATGATGAAAAAAACAGAAGCGAAAATCTGATGATCACCGATCTTTTGAGAAACGATTTAGGGCGTATAGCCGTTCCCGGAACGGTCATGGTGAAGAAACTTTTTGAGGTGGAAAAATATGGCACTCTTTTTCAGATGACTTCAACCGTGAACGCCGGAATTCGGGGGGGCGTGAGTTTTTACGATATAATAAGAAACATTTTTCCGTCGGGTTCGGTTACCGGCGCTCCGAAAATAAGAAGCATGGAGATTCTACGGGAACTTGAAACGGAGAAGAGGAATGTTTACACCGGAGCGGTCGGTTTTCTTGCTCCCGGAGGAAAAGCGGTTTTCAATGTGCCGATTAGAACCGTTCTTCTGCGCGGCGGGTCTGGGGAAATGGGTGTCGGCAGCGGCGTTGTTTACGATTCCAAACCCTTGGAAGAATATGCGGAATGTGTTCTTAAAGCTGATTTTCTAACGAAAGAGCGCAAAAACTTTTGTCTTATAGAAAGTTTGCTTTTTGACGGTAAGCTCAAAAATTTATCTGCTCATTTGGATCGAATGCGGCGGTCAGCAGCGTATTTCGGTTTTTATTTTAATGATAAAAAAATTCGCGGTGTTTTATCGGGTAAAATCTGCAAACTCCCGCACGGACGACGGAAAATAAGAGTTCTGCTTTCTGAGAACGGAAATGTCTCAGTGACAGCCGGACGGGCGTTTGCGCCGCGTGCCCTGAAACTTTTATTTTGCGGGCGGAAAGTTGATTCGTCCAACAGATTTTTGTATCACAAAACAACAGAAAGGGCGCTTTTTGACACAGAGTTAGCCGCGGCGAGAAAGAAAGGTTTTTTTGACCTTGTTTTTGTCAACGAAAAAGGCCTCGTTACGGAGGGCGCTGTTACAAATGTGTACGTTGAGAAGAAAGGGTGTATCTACACGCCGCCGGCCTCCTGCGGCCTTCTGAAAGGTACAATAAGGCAAAAACTTTTAGCCGACGGGAAAGCCAGAGAAAAAAACCTTTGCCCCGGAGATTTGAAAAACGCCGATGCCGTTTATGTCTCCAATGCCGTTGTGGGTTTCAGAAAAGCGTTGCTGGTGTCACATGTCAAGACCTGACCCCATTTGAACCATTTGAATAATATTCTGCAATGTGCTAATATTCTAACTTGATAAAAAGAAGTTTGGAGGTAAAAAAAATGGCAAAAATTTATTATGACAAAGACGCAAAACTGTCGGCGCTGAAAGGCAAAACCGTGGCTGTTATAGGTTACGGTTCGCAGGGGCACGCGCAGGCTCAGAATCTCAGGGATTCAGGGGTTAATGTTATTGTTGCCGATCTGACGGGTTCTGACAATTTTAAACTGGCGCAAAAACACGGTTTCAAACCTGTCTCATGCGCGGAAGCTGTTAAAAAGGCCTTCTGGGTGCAGATGCTTGTTCCCGACGAGCTTCAGGCTATAATTTATAAAAACGATGTCGCGCCTAATCTGAAAAAGGGAATGGTGCTGGGTTTTTCCCACGGTTTCAATATCCGTTTCGGACAGATAAAACCTCCCGCGACAATTGATGTTGTGATGGTTGCGCCCAAAGGCCCCGGACATCTTGTCAGGGACGTTTACGCCGCCGGCGGCGGTGTGCCGAACCTCATAGCCGTTTATCAGAACGCTTCAAAAAAAGCGAAAAACCTTGCTCTGGCCTATTCCAAAGGCATAGGCGGAACGCGCGCGGGTACTCTTGAAACGACATTTTCGGAAGAGACGGAAACGGATCTTTTCGGCGAGCAGGTTGTTCTCTGCGGAGGAGTTGTGGAGCTGGTCAAAGCCGGTTTTGAAACGCTTGTTGAAGCGGGTTACCAGCCGGAGATTGCTTATTTTGAATGTTTTCATGAACTGAAACTCATCGTTGATCTTATGCACACAAAAGGCATAGGCTGGATGAATTATTCCATCTCCGACACAGCTGAATACGGCGAATACTCAAGGGGCCCGAGAATAATAACGGATGAAACGAAGAAAGAGATGAAAAAAATCCTCAGGGAAATCGTTTCCGGTGAATTCGCGAAAGAGTGGCTGCTCGAAAACAGAGTGGGCCGCCCTGTGTTCAATCAGGCGAGAAAAGAGAGTTTCGAGTTAAAAATTGAAAAAGTAGGCGGTAAGCTCAGGAAAATGATGCGCTGGCTGAAAGAGAAAAAGTAAATCCCCATGAGGATTTCAAAAGAGGTCATACCTGTAATTTTGCCGTTGGGAGCCGTTCTTGCGGCCCTGACGGTACCGCTTTTTATACCGGTGGAAAAGAGCCTGCTTTCAAGCTGGAACTTTTACGCGGCCGCGCTTGTTTTTGTTGTTGCCGTGTGGACGCTGTGGTTTTTCAGGGACCCGGACATACAGGTGAACGCATCCGGGGAACACATACTTTCTCCCGCTTCAGGAAGAGTGTTGTCGGTGGAGGAAACCTCTGAGGGTACGAAAATAGTCAGAATTTTTATGAGCATTTTCGATTATCACATTCAGCGTGTTCCTTACGCGGGAACGGTGAAAAAGTTAACTTACACGCACGGCAGTTTTGTAAACGCGTCAAGGAGTGACGCTCACATCAAAAATGAGAGAAACGATGTGGTGTTTGAAACTGTTCGCGGTGAGATAACGGTGACTCAGATTGTCGGATCCATAGCGCGCCGCATTCTGTGCTGGAAAAAAGAGGGCGATCCGTCGATGCAGGGCGAGAAATTCGGTATGATAAAATTCGGCTCGCAGGTGGATTGTGAATTTCCGTCGTCGTGTGAGGTGCTGGTAAAAGAGGGAGATCATCTTGGTTGCGCGCAGTCGGTAATAGCGAAGTGGTGATAAAAAAGTTCAGAACCGGAATATATCTTCCCAGCGTTTTTACGGCGGTAAACATCGGATGCGGTTTTATGTCGGTTATTTTTGCGTTGCAGGGTAAATATTCGCTGGCTGCCTGGCTGATTGTTATAGGCTGGGTGATGGATTCCATAGACGGCCGTCTTGCCCGCATGACAAACACCAGTTCGAGTTTCGGCGTGGAATTCGACAGCATTGCCGACATGGTGTCTTTCGGCGTGGCGCCGGCTCTTTTGGTGTGGATATACTATCTCCAGGATTTTCGTCTCGGCTGGGCGGTTTGTCTTTTGTATGTTTTCACTGCCGCAATCAGGCTGGCGCGTTATAACACTTTCGCTTCGCCCGACGAAAAATCCCAGTATTTTGAAGGCCTGCCTTCGCCCGCGGCGGCGGGATTTATGGCGGCTTTCGTGCTTCTTATGGAAATATACAAAGCCGATTCTCCCAAAAGGAGTTTCGGGTTTCTTGTTGAAAGAGCGCCGTTTTTCGCCCACATCCTGCCTTTCGTTATAATTCTCATTTCATTTCTGATGCTGACGAAAATAAGATATCCTCACGGGAGCAGGTTCAAACTCACGGGCATGCTTCCCATGAGAGTTTTCATAATAATGATTGTGTGGATGGTGCTTTTTATAATGTATCCGGAAAGCGTGATATCTCTCATGCTGATAGCCTATCTTCTATACGGTCTGGTGGATCTGGTGATTATGACATTACGTGTGAGAAGGGAAAAAACAAAATGGCCAAAAACATAATTATATTTGACACGACTCTGCGCGACGGGGAGCAATCTCCGGGCGCGTCGCTCACGAGCGCTCAGAAACTCATAATAGCGCGTGAGCTTGAAAAAATGAAAGTTGACGTTATTGAGGCGGGGTTTGCCATATCATCTCCCGAGGATTACAAAAGCATAGAGCGGATTTCCTCGGCGGTGAAGAATGTGACTGTGTGTTCTCTTGCGCGGGCCCTTGAAAAGGACATAACGGCTGCGGCCAGTTCTCTTGCTAAAGCCCGTCACAAGCGCATACACACTTTTATAGCGACTTCGCCGGTGCATATGAAATACAAATTGAGGATGTCAGAATCGGATGTTGTTTCAAGTGCTGTTGGATCTGTAAAATTTGCGCGAAAATACTGTGATGAGGTGGAATTCTCCTGCGAGGACGCCACAAGGAGCGATAAAAAATTTCTCTGCAAAATAGTGGAAAAAGTTATATCCGCCGGAGCTAAAATAATAAATATTCCGGATACCGTTGGTTATGCTTATCCGGATGAGATGGGGAAACTCATAAGTTATTTACTGACTAATGTAAAAAATTCGCACAAAGCCGTTTTTTCGGTGCACTGCCACAACGATTTGGGTTTGGCCACTGCGAATTCTCTGACGTCTGTTATTGCGGGAGCCGGACAGGTGGAATGTACGGTGAACGGTCTGGGCGAACGAGCGGGGAACGCCGCTATGGAAGAGATTGTTATGGCCCTCAATGTGCGTTTTCCTAAAATGAAAACACACGTTTTCACCCCTGCGATATCCCGTGTTTCGGGGATGGTGTCGCACATGACGGGCATTGCCGTTCAGCAGAACAAAGCCATTGTCGGGGCCAACGCTTTTGCCCACGAGGCCGGTATCCATCAGGACGGTGTGCTGAAAAAA
Source organism: Elusimicrobiota bacterium (assembly GCA_034660675.1). Classification (GTDB taxonomy): domain Bacteria; phylum CG03; class CG03; order CG03; family CG03; genus CG03. The sequence goes on along the minus strand of JAYEJT010000065.1, from coordinate 4,293 downwards.
GCTCAGACATACGAAATAATGAGGCCGGAGGATGTGGGAATATCGGGTTCGCAGCTTGTGCTCGGAAAGCATTCCGGCCGGGCGGCTCTGGATAAAAAACTTAAAGAATTAGGTTTTTTGGTCGAGAAAGATAAGCTGAGCGAAATATTCAAGGCGTTTAAAAAGCTGGCCGACAAAAAGAAAAAAATTTATGATGAGGATATAATAGCTCTTATCGAAAAAGATATGGGCAGAAGAGACGGTTTTGAATTGAAAAATTTTGAGGTGCACACCACCCCCGCGGGTTCAAAGGGCAGGGTTACGCTAAAAAAAGGCGGTAAAATTTTTAAGGGCGAAGCCTCGGGAGACGGTCCCGTTGACAGCGTTTTTAAAGCGGTGGAAGCCGTTAGCGGCAGAAAGGGCAAACTCGCCGATTATCAAGTGAAGTCCATCACCGTCGGAAAAGACGCGCAGGGCGAAGCGCGGCTCAGAGTTGCTTTCGGAAAAAAAGTGTTGGCGGGGGTGTCGTCATCAACGGACATAATAGAGGCTTCCATTTTGGCTTATATTTCCGCGCTTAATAAATTTGAACTGAAAAAAAGTAAAAAAAGAGGGTAGTATGAATTATGTTGAAAATATTTTGGCCGGTGCATCGGCCCGAAAAAGCGTTTCCGCGGGAGAATACATAGAGGCCCGCTGCGATGTCGTTTTGATGAACGATGTGACGGGGCCGCTGGCTGTGAAGGAATTTCTGAAAAGGGGAAAAAAGATAAAAAATCCGTCGGCTGTTGTGATCGTCTGTGATCATTTTACTCCCAACAAAGACATCAAATCCGCTGAAAATGTAAAATTCCTGAGAGATTTCGCGAAAAAACAGAAAATCAAATTTTTTGAAATAGGCGACGGCGGTGTGGAGCATGTCATTCTGCCCGAGAAGGGAATTGTCAAGCCGGGGGATGTTGTCATAGGCGCTGATTCCCACACCTGCACATACGGGGCGCTGGGGGCCTTTTCCACGGGAGTGGGCTCTACCGACGCTGCTTTCGCGATGCTGACCGGAAAAATATGGTTCAGGGTTCCGGAGGTCATGGATTTTGTTTACACGGGCAAAAAGGGAAAATTTGTAACCGGGAAAGACCTCATTCTTCTGACCATAGGGAAGGTAGGCGTTAACGGAGCCAATTATAAAGCCATGAAGTTTTCAGGGCCGGTTATACGCGCTCTCTCCATGGATGAGCGTTTTACAATGTGTAACATGGCCATAGAGGCAGGCGGTAAATCCGGTTTTGTCGTGCCTGATAATAAGACAGCGGAGTATGTAAAGGGCCGGCCCGGAAGAAAAGCCCGCGTTTTTGAAGACGGTCCTTCCGCGGAGAGCATCAAAATGGACATAAGTTCTGTCAAGCCGCTGGTCGCCGCGCCGCATCTCCCCGACAAGGTAAAGCCGGCAGAAAAATTCAATAATGTGAAAATAGATCAGGCGGTTATAGGTTCCTGCACAAACGGCAGGATAAGCGATTTCGCTCAGGCGGCGAAAATAATGAAAGGTAAAAAGGTAGCCGCGGGTCTGCGCTGCATTATTCTTCCCGGAAGCCAGCAGGTCTATGGTGACGCGATGAAGGCGGGTTACATCGAAACATTTTTGAAGGCCGGATGTGTTATAGCGCCGCCGACCTGCGGGCCGTGTCTGGGCGGTCACATGGGTGTTCTGGCCGGAGGCGAGACGGCAATATCCACAACCAACAGAAATTTTGTCGGCCGAATGGGCGCTGTCACATCAAAAGTGTATCTGGCCTCGCCGTACACGGCGGCGGCTTCGGCTCTCAAGGGCAGGATAATCTCGCCTGAGCAGCTTTAGGGGTATTGTGGGATTCAGAAAAAATATGGAGTAAATTATGTTGAGCAAAGCTGAAAGTGCGCCGTGGCGTGCGAAATCCGCCAGCGGCGGAAAAAATATTATTAAGGGCCGCGCTTATGTTGTTGGTAATTCGGTGGATACGGATGTTATTATTCCTGCGAGGTTCCTCACAACGGACAATGCCAAAGAACTTGCCGCGCACTGCATGGAGGATCTGGATAAAGATTTCAGAAAGAAAGTGAAAAAAGGAGACATCATCGTCGCCGGAGACAACTTCGGCTGCGGGTCTTCCAGGGAGCACGCTCCCATAGCCATAAAGGCTTCGGGCATCTCGGCCGTTATAGCCAAATCTTTCGCGAGGATTTTTTTCCGTAACTGCATAAACATAGGTCTTATGGTTTTTGTCTGCGACATGAAAAAAGACAGTAAGTCGGGGGACGAAATAACGGTTGATATGAAAAAGGGCGAAATAACGAACGCCCGCACAAAAAAAGTTTATAAAGTGAAGCCCGTTCCGGAATTCATAAAAAAGATTGTCGCCGCCGGCGGACTTCTGAACTCCATAAAAAAATAAAAGACAAACTTCGCGAAAGTATCAGAAAGCCCCGAAGGAACGGAGTTTCACGGGAGCTCATTTGATAATTTTGCAGGTAAGCACATAAATGACTTGACAATATTGTATGTTTATGCAATAATATCACCATGGAAAGAATACAGAAAACGTATATTTGGGATAAGAATATTTCGTGGGGTAAAATGATATTTTTATCCGGCCCGAGGCAGGTGGGGAAAACCACATTTGCCCGGAAAGCGTTAAAAAAAAGAAAATCCGAAAACTTGTATTTCAACTGGGATGATCCATTTGTTTTTAGGATGTATAACAAAAACCCGCATTTTTTAACTAAATATTTGGCTGCCTGCGGAAATCGTAATCCTCTTGCCGTATTTGATGAAATCCATAAAATTAAAAACTGGAAAAATATTGTCAAAGGTATTTACGACGTATATAAGGATGAATGTCAGTTTTTGATAACGGGAAGTGCGAGGCTGGAGTATTTCACAAAGTCCGGCGATAGTTTGGCAGGCAGATATTTTCATTACCGGATGTTTCCGCTCGGATTATCGGAGGCGGTGGGCAATCTGGCGGAAGTGATGAACGATGACAGTATTTTTCTCAAGGGCAACGGGAAAAAATTATTAAAATTTATAAGCGGAAAAATAAAAGATAAAAAAGCTGATTTTACGAATTGGCTGGAATTCGGCGGTTTTCCCGAGCCGTTTTTAAAATCGTCGGCAAGGTTCACGCTTAAATGGCAGCGAAATTATCTTACGCTTTTAACCCGCGAGGATATAAGGGAACTCACCAGAATAAACGATATTAGCGGGCTGGAGCAATTAGTTTTAATGCTCCCCGGAAAAACAGGTTCTCCTTTAAGCATAAATTCGCTGAGTGAAGATTTAAACGTGAATTACAGAACGGTTTTCACCTGGCTTGAAGCGTTAAAGAAAATATATCTTGTTTTTTCTATAATGCCGTGGACAAGTAAAATAAACAGAGCTCTGAAAAAAGAGCACAAATATTATTTTTATGACTGGGCTGTTATAAAAGATAAAGCAATTAATTTTGAAAATGCCGTTGCCGTTTCACTTTTAAGGATGGTAAACAGATGGAATGAATACGGCATGGGTGATTACGGCCTGAGATATATTCGCGACCGCAATAAAAAAGAAGTAGATTTCCTGATTATAAAGAACGGTAATCCCCTGCTTCTTATAGAATGCAAACTTCATGATTCAAAACTTTCTCAAACAGGAAAGCGATTCAGTGATATCTTAGGCGTACCGTACATTCAGCTTGTAACGGATAAGGATGTCCTGGAAGCTTATAAAGATGATAAATATTTGATTTCGGCGCCGCGTTTCCTGTATTTTACAGGATAAACCGGAATGAATCAATTGAATCAGGAATATTGAAAGCGGTGGTAAAAGGAAAGATACCCGATGGCGTATTTATTCCTCCTTTCTTTCATTTTACTTTTTCTCTGTGAGTGTTGCATTAAATTCCTGAGGCCGCAATCAGGGATTTGTTTCCGCAGGCAGTGAGAAAAGCCATAAGTAAAACTGAGAAAGAATTGGCAAGCGCTGAAAAAATAGGATTTGACGCGGGCAATCAAAAAGAGGTATATTTGAGATCCTTGGAAGCTTATCTGCATCAGGATTATAAATTAGCTCAGGAACAAGTGGATTTATTTTGGGAAACAAGTGAAGTGGTTTATAAAAAGGGCGTTGAAAAAGACATTAGGGAAGTTGAGAATATAACAATCAGAGCATTGGGTATATAACGACAATTAAAATTAGGGTCTGACGACAATTAAAAATAGGGTTTAAAAACAACCACAATTCCGGTATTTTCATAGTAAGAGTTAAACTATCTGAGTCAAAAAAGTCGGTTGCCA
>JAYEJT010000064.1:0-15751 GCA_034660675.1 Elusimicrobiota bacterium | reverse complement strand
CAGAAACAGGCCATGTGGAAGTGCTGAATTTTATAAGTGCCCACGATATAGGTAAAGCCGTGAATCCGCAGCAGGCCGAAGGCCAGATACAGGGAGGAGGCCTTCAGGGGATAGGATACGCTCTTTCCGAAAATCTTGTGATAGATAAAGGCCGGATGATGAATCCGAATTTTACGGGATACATAATACCTACGATAATGGATTCTCCCGACATAAAACCGATAATTGTTGAGGAAAAATATCCGAAAGGACCTTTCGGCGCCAAGGGCCTCGGCGAGCCGCCTCTTATTTGCGCGGCTCCCGCAATTGCCAACGCCATATATAACGCCACGGGAAAAAGGATAAAGGCTCTTCCTCTGATACCTGAGAGGGTCAAATGCGCATAAGTTTTAAAATAAACGGAAAAAAAGTGGCTGTTGAGGCCGCGCCTGAGGCCAGGCTTCTGGATGTCATAAGAGAAGATCTCGGCTTGACGGGCACAAAGGAAGGCTGTTCCAAAGGCGAGTGCGGAGCCTGTTCTGTCATTGTTGACGGTAAACTTGTGGATTCCTGTCTTTTTCCCATGCTGCAGGCCGAAGGGTGCGCCATAACCACGATTGAGGGTGTGAGCGAAGGCGGAAAACTGCATCCCATACAGAAGGCCTTTATAGAAGAGGGTGCTGTTCAGTGCGGTTTCTGCACGCCGGGAATGGTGCTGGCGGCCAAGGTGCTGCTTGATAAGAACAAGAAACCTTCAGAAGAAGAGATAAAAGAAGCCCTGTCAGGGAATCTTTGCCGCTGTACGGGCTACACAAAGATAAAAACCGCCGTGAAAAAAGCTGCAAAAAGCGCCGGGCGCGGACAAAACAAAAAAAGATGAGAAAATTTATAAAGATTAAGAGCATCCCGGAATTGGCCCGCATAAAGGAAAAATGTGTTTTTCTTGCCGGGGGCACGGATATATATGTGGCACTGAACGATAACATGCTAAGCGATGCTGTTATTTGCGATATATCGTTTCTTAAGGGTCTGGATAAAATCGGGATGAAAGCAAAAACGATAAGCGCGGGGGCTCTTACGAATTTTGACTCAATCGCAAAATCTTCCGTTATAAAAAAATACGCTAATTGCCTCGCCGAAGCTGCCGCATCCGTGGGTTCCCCCCAGATAAGAAACCGCGCGACAATAGGCGGTAATGTTGCCAACGGCTCGCCGTCGGGAGATGCCATTCCCGCTCTCTACGCGCTGAGGGCTGTGATAAAAACAAATTTACGCTCGGTTCCGGTTGATAAATTTTTTACGGGACCGAAAAGAACCGTTCTCAAAAAAAACGAGATCGTGACAGAGATACTGCTGCCCCGGGAAAACAACATATCTTTTTTTGAAAAAATAGGCCCGCGAAAAGCTCTCGCCATTTCAAAGGTGTCGGTCGCGGTTTCTTTGGTTATCTCCGGCGGGGTTATCCGCGAAGTTTCAATAGCTTTTGGAGCTGTCGGACCGACCGTTATAAGAGCAGCGGGAGCCGAAAAATTCCTTAAGGGTAAAAAACTTTGCGACAGCGTTATATCACGCGCATCCGAAATTGCTTCCGGCGAAATATCCCCTATAGATGATTTCCGCAGCACCGCAAAGTACCGCCGTGATACGGCGGGTGTTATAATTTCCCGTATACTAAAAAAAGCGCTCTTATAGTGGCCAATAGGAACCGTCCCCATTGGCCCCATTGGTCCGGTTTGAAAAAGGGAGGCGATGTTGGTAAATACAGACGGAATTTTCTGGCTTGGGCAGTCCGCTTTCAGAATAGAATCCGGTGACAAAACACTTTACATAGACCCTTATAACATTCCGGCTGCCGAAAAAAAAGCCGATCTGATACTTATAACACACGCTCATTTTGATCACTGTTCTTCCGGCGATGTTAAAAAGATTGTAAAAAAAAACACATTGATCGCAGCGGCCGAAAGCTGCGTTGGAAAATTAGAAAGCGAAATTAAAACGCTGAGGACGGGTGACAGATTTGACAAGGCCGGTTTTTCGGTTGAAGCGGTGAGAGCATATAACACAAACAAAGATTTTCATCCCATGAATAACGGCTGGCTGGGATTTGTGATCAGTTTGCCTGACGGAAGAAGAATCTATCACGCAGGCGACACGGATGTTATAGACGAAATGAAGGATATAAAAAACATTGATATTGCTTTTCTGCCTGTGGGAGGTACTTATACAATGAATGCAGAAGAGGCAGCGGCCGCGGCACGCATAATATCGCCTAAAATTGCCGTTCCCATGCATTACGGTTCAGTTGTGGGTTCGGCGGCTGACGCCGAAAAATTCGCGGTGCTTCTCAAAGACACAATCAAAACGGTTATAATGGGGGCAGGTATAACCAATGGGGACGGTTCCTATTTGCATCAATAGGAACCGTCCCCATTGGTCTTCTCATGTCCAATGTCAAGACCTGACCCCACTCATTCTTGCCGCGGGATTTTCTTCAAGAATGAAAAAGACCGCCGGGGCCGGGACGGCAGGCGGGAACGGGCAGGGGATAAAAGCTCTGCTGACTTTGACCGGCGGCGTCACATTTTTAGAAGAAATTTACCGCAAAGTGTCATTTTTTTCGGAAAAAGTCATTGTTGTCCTCGGGGCGGATAAAGACGAAATCGCCAAACGTTCAAAATTAGCCGGGGCCGGGGCTGGCCGTGCTCAAATCGTCTATAACGACAAGTATGAAAACGGAATGTTCTCTTCACTGAAAAAGGGCCTTTCCCGTGTTCCGCGCGGAAACGCTTTTATGATAAATCCGGTGGATTGTCCCGTGGTAAAAAAGGAGACTTACGAGAGACTTGTTTTTGAGTGGCAAAAAGCTCCCGGTAAAATACACATTCTTTCTTTTAACCGCCGCCGCGGTCACCCTGCGATTTACCCCGCGTTTCTCGTTGAAGAAATACTGAAAAGCCCTGATGATCTCCCCGGCGGTCTCAAATTTTTTCTTGAAAGGGAAAAAGAGCTTATCTCATACGTTGACACAGAGGATGAAGGTGTTATAATGGATGCGGACACGTTTGCGGATTATGAGCGGATGGAGGAAGCTTCCCAGAGAGAAGCCGGAGAGCCGCCGGAGGACGTGCGCGGAAAAAAATGATTGATATAGATAAAATCAGACAGATCAGGGAAAACGGCGTTCCGGCCGTTATAGCCACGGTCACAAAAATTTCGGGTTCTGTCCCGCGTTCGCCGGGAACTTCCATGATTATTTTTGAAGACGGCACATGTTCGGGGACGGTCGGAGGCGGTGCTCTTGAGAAAATGGTTATTGCCGAGGCTGCGAAGGTTATGAAAAAAGGCGTTTCGCGCAGTGTTTCTTTTAATTTGGGGGCTTCCGCCGGAGGCGGAGCAAAGGGCTCCATCGACACGGGGATGGCTTGCGGCGGAAGAACGGAGATTTTTCTGGATTTATACAAACCGCTGCTTAAACTTTTCATCTGCGGCGCCGGACACATAGGACAAGTTATGGCGCGACTGTCAAAAATAATGAAATGGGAATGCGAACTTGTTGACAACAGAAAAGAATATCTTAAAAAAACAGCCTTGAAAAACGCTTCCTTTGTTTCTTCGTACAAAAAAGCTTTTAACGGGAAAAAAATCGATTCAGGAACAGCGGTGATCATCGTTACTCACAATCACGCGGGCGACAGGGATTGTCTCAGGGGAGCGCTGAAAACAAAATCCTTTTATATAGGAGTGATAGGCAGCCGCTCTAAAGTGCCGGCTGTTTTTGCCGGTTTGCCGGTGGACGGCAGGGTGTTTTCGCCCATAGGCCTTGACCTGGGCGGCGAGAGCCCCGAAGAAATATCTTTGTGCATAACGGCTGAAATCATGAAGTTCAGAAATAAAACTTTGGGCGGGCATCTCAGAATACCACCGTTGAAAGCGCTTCGTCCGCCGAGGCGGATGCGCCGTGGCGGGGGGAGGAAATCAAAATGAGAGTGTATCTTCTATCTGAAAGGTTAAAGGTGAAAGTGACGGACATTTTGAGGATTGCGGATAAACTCGGGATGAGAAAAAAATACGCTATATCAAGTTTAACAGATACCCAGATAAAAAAAATCAAAGCGGAAATCAAAAAACAGAAAAAGCTGAAAAAAAATACCGCAAAAAACCTTCATCGGCCGGGACATTCATCCTCTTCTGTGAAAAAGAAAAAAACGAAAGCTTCTAAGAAAAAAGTTTTTATAGATATGGGCCCGGCTATCCCGGCAAAATATAACGGTGAAACTCTTGTTATAATGCCGCGCGATCCGTCAAGCATCTTCGCCTATTGGGAAATCAGCCGTAAAATATTCGGGCCTCTTGTTCTGAGGGTTTACGAGCTGGAAAAATCCGCCGACAAATATTATTTTGATATCGATGTGGACGGCCTCATAAACAACTGGTATGTGAAAGTGCCGCACCCCGGAAGAAAATACAGGTCTGAAATGGGATATATGACCAACGGATTTTTCACGCGTATCCTGTCGTCGAATATTATAGATATTCCCCGGGCTTCTGTTTCGGACGAGGCTGATGAAAACTGGATGGTAGTGAAGGAGGATCTGAGAGAAATTATCAAAGAAAGCGGCCTTGACAGAGAGTCCAGGAGCAGTTTGAGACAGGCGCAGACAAACACAAGAATACTTTTTGAAATATTGAAAAAGGGCCCGGCCGGTGGAAGTTCATCGTTATTAATAAAGAAAAAATAAATGCCTAAAGGCTATCTCTGTATTGTTCTTCACGCGCATCTGCCTTTTGTGCGGCATCCTGAATGTCCCGATTTCCTTGAAGAAGACTGGTTTTATGAGGCCGTAACCGAAACCTATATTCCTTTGCTGCTGGTTATGAGCCGTCTTGAGAAAGAAGGCGTTGATTTCCGTCTGACAATGTCAATAACGCCGCCTTTGGCGAACATGCTCTCCGACAGCCTTCTGATGCAAAGATATTCAAAATATCTTGAAAACCTGGAAACGCTCACCGAAAAAGAGATGAAGCGCTCCGATAAGGTGCCCGGTATAAAACCTGCGGTGAAGATGTACAAAAAACGTTTCCGCGACTGCAGGAAAATTTTAAACAAATACGGCGGAAAGCTTATAAAGGCTTTTAGATATTTTCAGGACAGGGGTTCGCTTGAAATAATAACATGCACAGCAACGCACGGTTTTCTGCCGTTAATGCCGGAAAAGAAAGACCGACGCGCTCAGGTGAGGGCCGCTGTGGCGGATTACCGTGAAAAATTCGGCCGGGCCCCGCGGGGAATATGGCTTGCCGAGTGCGGTTACACGGGCGGCGTTGACGATCTGCTTGCGGAAAACGGCATCAGGTATTTTTTTACCGATACCCACGGCATTCTTTATGGCCGTCCGAGGCCCAAATACGCCGTTTATGCGCCGGTTTATTGCCCTTCGGGGATTGCGGTTTTTGCCAGAGACGTGGAGTCCTCAATGCAGGTGTGGAGCGCCGAATGCGGCTATCCGGGCGATCACAGATACAGGGAGTTTTACAGGGACATAGGACATGATCTTCCTGAATATTACATAAAAGCACATCTTCACAGGGACGGTGTCAGAAGAAACGTAGGCATTAAACATCACCGCATAACGGGAAAAGTGCCTCTGAACAAAAAAGATTTTTATGATCCCGCCGCCGCGTCGGAGGCAGCCGACCAGCACGCGGGGCATTTTCTTTTCTGCCGGACGGCGCAATGCGAACATCTCAAATCTTCTCTCGGAAAAACCCCGGTTATCGTTTCGCCTTACGACGCTGAGCTCTATGGCCACTGGTGGTTTGAGGGCCCCGAATTTATATACCGCCTCTTTAAAAGACTTTCAGAGCAGTCTATAATAAAATCCGTTACGCCCTCGGAATATCTAAAAAAACATCCCGGCCTTCAGATCCTTGAGCCTTCGCCGTCAAGCTGGGGAGACAAGGGGTACAATGAGGTCTGGCTGAACGCTTCAAACGACTGGATTTACAGGCACCTTCATCATGCCGCGAAAAAGATGATTTTTCACGCTGAAAAAAATCAAAAAGCGTCCGGCCTCAGGGAACGCGCGCTCAATCAGATGGCGAGAGAGTTGCTGCTGGCCGAATCCAGCGACTGGGCCTTTATAATGACCACGGGAACCATGGTGCCGTATGCTCACAAAAGAACAAAGCTGCATCTGAGGAATTTTATTGAGCTTGAAAAAATGATAGAAAGAAATAAAATAGATGAAAATTATCTGAAAACCTGTGAAGAGAGAAATAATATATTTCCTCATATTGATTTCAGAATTTATATCTGAGGGAGAAAAAAATGGCGGAAAGATACGTAATTGTGCACGGACATTTTTATCAGCCGCCGCGGGCCAACCCGTGGCTCGGCAATGTTTTGAGGCAGAATTCGGCTGACCCGTATCACGACTGGAACGAAAGAATATTCAACGAATGCTATCTTCCTAATTCCGCCGCCCGCATACATAATGACAACGGCTATACCATAGATGTGGTGAACAATTTTGAATTCATGTCTTTTAATTTTGGTCCCACGCTCGCCGAGTGGTTCAGGTACAGACATCCCGACACATGGAATCGCGTAAAAACAGGGGACTCGCGTTCGCTGAAACGTCTGGGCCGCGGTAACGCTATTGCCTGCGCTTTCAGCCACGGCATTCTTCCGCTCAGCCCGGATTTTATAAGGAAAACAGATATCAGCTGGGGACTGAAATCATTTGAGGAAGATTTCGGCCGTCCCGCTGACGCGATGTGGCTTCCCGAAACCGCCGTAAACGATATGGTGATAGATGATCTGATAAATTCAGGCCTCAAATATGTGCTTCTGGTGTCAACACAAATAGAATCCGCGCGCCCGGAAAACATAAAGCACGAAATTGATGTGTCAGGCAGCGGCTTAGACACAAGATATCCCTACAGGATAACAAACGGAAAAGGACACATAAATGTGTTTGTGGCGCACCATGAAATATCGCATGATATTTCCTTTAATCATCTTTTGTCGGACAGCCGGATTGCTGCAGACAGAATAGAAGCGGCTTTTTCATCCAAAACGCATCACGATCAGGTCATCACAATTCTTTGCGACGGTGAAACTTTCGGACATCATCAGCCTTTTGCGGAAAGGGGGCTGGCTTATCTTTTGAAACACGAGCTGCCTTCACGGGGGATAAAAGTTGTAAACCCCGCGCACTTGTGCGACAAAATTCATCCCTCATGGGAAATAAGGATCAAAAACAGTCATCCGGGTTCCGGAACAGCATGGTCCTGTTCTCACGGCCTGGGCCGTTGGAAAGAGGACTGCGGCTGCGGCCGGGAAAACGGCCAGACCCAGGAGTGGAGAGGTCCGCTGCGCGATTCGTTTAATTTTCTGGCTTCCGAAATCTGCAATTATTTCAGCGAAGAAATCAAAAAATACACGGGTGAACCGGCTGAGGCGCTGAAAAATTACCCCGCCGTGCTCCATAATTTTTCGTCAACAGACATATTTATATCGCGTTTTTTTGGAAATGAAATATCTTTTGAGACGAAGAAAAAAATACTGCTTCTCTTTGAAATGTTGAAACAAACGCTTTTTTGTTTTACTTCCTGCGGCTGGTTCTGGTCGGAGATAAGCGGTATCGAATCCGTGCAGAACATGGCTTATGCCGACCGGGCGATTGAACTTTTAAAAAAGCTTTCGGGGAAAAATATAAAAGAAGATTTCCTCGAAATACTGGAACGCGCGCCCTCCAACATAAAAAACCTCGTAAACGGCCGGACGGTTTTTGAAAAATATGTCGTACCCCAGGAAGAAACCCGTCACAAATTTGTCGCGGGTCTCATAATTCAGATGGTTTCTTCGGGCTTGCGCAAACCGGTGTCAAAAGAAGGCCGTTATTACCACATTTTCATAGATCCCTCGGTAAAAAAGCTGGAATACTACAAAAAGAACACAGAGGAAAAACTGTCTTACAGATATGACACGAAAAATACGGATATTCCCTTTTCCATCGGGCTTTTCTTTGACGGCAAAGAAAAACATTACTCTCTTGATACCATATTCGCGGAATCAAGATACAGAATAATGGTCAGATTCTGGATGGACAAGATAATAGAGCTGAAAGAAACTTACAATATGCTGCTGGATCATTTTCTGGAATTCGAGGGGGCCTTCCATTTTTTTAACAAACCCGTTAAGGAAATAGAATCGCTGATAGCGAAAGTTTTGATGTTTCAGCTCATGGAGATAGAACAGCTCCACAACCTGAAACGCATCCAGGCCGTCAGGGGTCTCGTGGATCTGATAAAGGAACACCGGCTAAAAATTGACGGTTTTTATACGGCGCAGTGTCTGCGCAGGGCGATAGATAAAGAGCTCAACAGATTCACAAAGGGAAATTTTACCAACCTTGAATTTCTGACAATTCTTTTTGACATCTATTTTATGCTGCAAAACAGAATGAGGGAAAACGTATATCACAATGTCATTTTTAAATTTGTAAAAGAAAATGCCGACAAGCTGTCAGCATCGCGGCAGGAGACAAAACAGTACGTTCTCGCAATCTGTATGCGTTTCCGCATAGACCCCGATATCATAAAATAACCTGTTTTTCCCCGATCTTGTTTATCATCCGTTTATAGTTCCCTGTGTTCAATGTCATTGTGTCCTGACAAAGCGGCTGTTTGACTAAAACGGGATTATGTTTTAGAATCATGGTTTGGAGAATGAAGAAATTCGGGAGGAAATAAATGACTGATTACAAAACACTGGGGCTGGTTAACACGAAGGAACTTTTTAAAAAAGCTGTTGGCGGGGGATACGCCATCCCGGCTTACAATTTCAATAACATGGAGCAGCTTCAGGCGATTATAAACGGCTGCGTTGAAAGCCGTTCGCCGGTTATTCTCCAGGTGTCCAGCGGTGCCAGAAAATACGCCAATCAGACAATGCTCAGATATATGGCCGAGGGTGCCGTGGCTATGGCCAGGGAAGACATGAAAAGCGATATTCCTATCGTCCTTCATCTTGACCACGGGGACACTTACGAGCTTTGTGTTTCCTGTATTGAAAGCGGTTTCTCGTCTGTTATGATCGACGGTTCCGCCCACTCTTACGACGACAATGTGGCTCTCACAAAAAAAGTTGTGGAGTATGCCCACAAATATGATGTGACGGTGGAAGGGGAACTCGGTGTGCTGGCCGGGATAGAAGACGAGGTGAAATCTGAAACATCCAGTTACACAAAACCCGAAAAGGTTGAGGATTTTGTTAAAAAAACCGGTGTTGACAGCCTTGCCATATCCATAGGCACCTCTCACGGAGCCTATAAATTTAAACTGAAGCCCGGAGAAACTCCTCCTCCGTTGCGGTTTGACATTCTTGATGAAATAGAAAAAAGAATACCGGGTTTTCCCATAGTGCTTCACGGTTCTTCGTCGGTCCCGGCCGAATATGTGGAGTTGTGCAACAAATACGGCGGAAAACTTGACAACGCCGTTGGCGTGCCGGAAGAACAGCTGCGCAAAGCGGCCAAGTCCGCGGTGTGCAAAATAAATATTGACACAGACGGCAGGCTCGTTATGACGGCTAAAATCAGACAGGTGTTCAGCGAAAAACCCGAAGAATTTGATCCCCGTAAATATCTGGGTCCGGCGAGGGAAGCTTTGAAGGACCTTATTGCCCGCAAGAACAGAGAAGTGCTCGGCAGCGCCGATAAGGCCTGACAGCGGAGCTGGTTTGCGGCGAGCCGGTTCGTTTTTCCTGCGTTTAATTGTAAGCGCGGGAATATTCGTATATGTGATAACAGCAACCGGCAGCGTTACGGAGGGGCCTTTTATGTTAAGGTTCTGGGCGAGTTTTTCGGCCGTTATAGGAAAATTCATGTCCATACATCCTTCTGTCCTGATTTTGTCAATTGCTCTTTATATAATTGTGCTTTTGATAATAACGCTCAGATGGAGGATTCTGCTCGTTGACAGGGGCTTTGCGGTTTCTTTCAAGAACACGTTGAAATATGTTCTCGTCGGCCATCTTTTTAACAATGTTATGCCTTCAACTCTCGGCGGTGATTTTGTGAAAGCCTATTATGTTCACCGGGACGCGAGGGGTTCAAAGAAAACAGCGGTGTTTACCATTTTTATGGACAGGGTCATAGGCGCCCTGGCGACTCTGATTACCATTTTCGCGGGAGCGCTGTATCTTCAAACAAGGGAGCCGTCACTGAGAATTGTTGTTTACGCTCTCTGCGCGGCGGGGGCCGCCGGCGTTGCGGCAATGATTGTGCTTGACGAAAAATATCTTGAAAAGCTCAGTTTTTTCAGAAAACTTCCCGAAGGTCATGTTGTGAGAAAATTGCATTACGCTTTTTTTTATTACAAAAGGGTCGGCAGAAAAGCTTTTTTCCGGGCAATGGCCGTGTCGCTTCTCGTACAGCTGTGCATCATCACAATAAATTATATCATAATGTTAAGTTTTTTTTCAAAACCCCTGTCTTACTGGCATTTTGTGTGCATTATACCGGTTGCGAATATAATCCAGGGCCTGCCCGTGTCTTTTGCCGGATGGGGGGTTGGAGAAGCGGCTTACACAGTTCTTTTTAAAATGATTGCCGTTACCAGCGAGATTGCCGTGGGTACGTCCGTTTCTGTTAAGCTGATTATTCTTCTGGTTGCTGTTGTTCTCGGGCTTCCGGTGTATTTAAGAAATAAAAAGACCGAGATTGTCCTGGCACAGGATTAGGATCCTGTGTGGCCTGAAGTTTTGCCATAAGAGCATTTATAAAGCAGGCACGACAGAAGTATCCGGAGCTGTAAGTGCGCCGTGGCGTGCGGGCCATATGAGTGAGGGGTTTTGCCTCGTTCCCGCGAAGCTGAGCCCTGCGAAGTCCGCCTATGGCGGGCGAATAGGCAGCTGAAAGTCCGCCTGGGAGGACGAACCGCATACGTGAGTGTCCGTCTACGGATACTTCTGTCGTGATTGCTTATGGCAAAACTTCAGTGTGTGGCTGAATTTTTTGACACACTGTGTCAAAATTTGTACGATTGCTGTCGTGAATCATGTTAATCAGGTTTTAAAACAGGAGGCGAAATGGCGGAAAAATTTAAAAATGTTGCTATAACAGGAGAGCCCGCTTCTGGCAAGACACAGTTGTGCGAGGCCATACTGCATAAAGCCGGAATATCAACCCGGCTGAATCTCGTAGAAAAAGGCCAGAGTGTTTTTGATTCGCAGAGCGATGAAAAAGATCGTCAACTTTCCATTGATATGGCTCTGGGATATTTTGAAAAAGACGGCGTGAAAGTGAATGTCATAGACACGCCCGGCTATGCTGATTTTATAGGGGAATTAATAGCGGGAGTTTTCGCTTCTGATTTTGTTCTCATACTTCTTGACGCCGAGAAACCCGTTTCGGCCGCTTCGCTAAAAGCCTTTGCGCTGGCCAAAAAATACGGAAAACCCGCGGCGTTTTTCATAAATGCGATGTCTAAGGATAACGCGGATTTTGACGCGCGTTTTGCGGAAATAAAGGATAAAATAACAATCAACGCGGCGCCGTTTTATATTGCCGGGAAAGATAAGCAACTGGACATTCTCAATGACGAAACCGATTCTCCCCACAGGGAAACTCTCATGGAAGCCATAGCTTCTTCGAACGATGCGTTGCTTGAGAAATATCTGGCAGAGGGAAGCTTAGCAAAAGAAGAAATTGCCGCGCCTCTCATGAAGGGGATAGCCGAAGGGCAAATAGTGCCTGTGTTGAGCGGTGACGCTGTAACGGAAGACGGGGTTGACAGCCTCATGAATTTTTTTCTGAAATATGTACCGGACACATCTTCTGACACGGCCAAACCCGCGCTTGCCCAGATATTTAAAATTTCCGCGCAGGGACACGTGGGAGAAGTGGCTTACGCCAAAATCATTGAGGGAAAATTTTCTCAGGGCGGCAACATTTATAATGTGTCCAGAAACAGTTCGTGTCGTCTGACCCAGATCAATGCGGTGCAGGGGTCGGATAAAAAAACGGTGAGTGAAGCTGTTGCGGGCGATATCGTTGCTTTTGTTAAATTGAAAGATGTGTATACCGGGGACACTCTTTCGGAGTCAAAAAGCGCCGAAACCGTGGATTTTGTCCAATTTCCCCAGCCGGTGTATTCGGTTTCTGTTAAATCAAAAACCCCGGGCGCGGAAGAAAAAATAGCCACATCTCTGGCGTCCATAAGAAAGGAAAATCCTATTGTCCAGTTCGGCTTTAATTCCGAGACAAAGGAAATGGTTCTTTCGGGCATGGGGAACATACAGATGGATATCTTTGCCAAGAGAATATTGGCGAATTTTAACACAGAGATTGTGCTTTCTTCGACGAGAATACCGTATAAAGAAACCATAAGCGTGCCGGCTGATGCTGAGGGTAAACACAAAAAACAGAGCGGCGGACACGGGCAGTTCGGACGCTGCGTCCTGAAATATGAAGCTCTTGAAAGAGGCGCCGGTTTTGAATTCGTCAATAAGATCGTCGGCGGGGCAATCCCGGGGAATTATATTCCCGCCATAGAAAAGGGTCTTATTGCCGCCATGGAAAAAGGCGTTGTGGCGGGTTATCCGATGGTTGATATAAAGGCCACTCTTTACGACGGTTCGTTTCATGAAGTGGATTCGTCAAATCTTTCTTTTGAGATAGCGGCTTCAATTTCGCTTAGAAACGCCATGGCGAAAGCAAGGCCCGTAGTGCTGGAACCGATTATGTCACTTGAAATCACTTTTCCCGACGAGTTTACGGGCGCTATTTCGGGCGATCTGACTTCGCGGCGGGGCAGAATCAACACTTTTGAGAAAAACGGAAGCATGCAGATAATCAAGGCGGACGTGCCGCAGGCCGAGATAAGCACTTATGTTAACGAACTGCGTTCCATGACGAAAGGCCAGGGCGATTTCACGACGAAGTTTTCTCATTATGAGCCCGCCCCCGCAAATATTATGAACGCTCTTGTGGACAAATACAAAACGGAGCAGGCGGCGGGGAGATAAACAGCCGGCCCCCGGGCTGGAGGCGGAGAAATAAATGAGCGGACATTCAAAATGGGCAGGAATTAAGCACAAAAAAGCTGTTGTTGACGCGAAACGCGGGAAAATTTTCTCAAAAATCATTAGAGAGCTGAATGTCGCCTGCAAAGAAGGCGGAGCCAATCCCGGCGACAACCCGCGGCTCAGGCTCGTGATACAAAAAGCCAAGCAGTTTAATATGCCGGCCGAGAACATAAAAAGGGCTCTCGCAAAAAGCGCTGAGTCTTCGGTGAATTACGAGACCGTCCGTTATGAGGGATACGGCCCGGGAGGTGTGGCCGTCATGGTGGACGCGCAGACTGACAACAGAAACAGGACAACCCAGGAAATAAAAAATATTTTTTCGGGCCACGGCGGAAATTTCGGCGAGGTGGGATGTGTCGCCTGGATGTTCTCCAAAAAGGGATGCATTCACGCGTCGTCTGACGCGGGAGAGGAAAAGGTGATGGACGCGGCTATTTCATCAGGGGCCGAAGACATCAGGGAGACGGCAGAGGGTTTTGAGATTTTCACATCTCCTGATAATTTTGAAAAAGTGACGGAAGCTCTTAAAAAGGCGGGAATAGAAATTGTTTCATCAAGTGTTTCAAATATTCCGCAGACCTCTGTTCTGCTGGAAGGAGAGAAGGCCCGCGCCACGCTGCGTTTGATGGACGAGCTGGACAATCATGATGATGTTATGGAAACAAGCGCCAATTTTGATATTGATGACGCGGAAATTGAACAAATTTCTGAAAATCTCTGACAAATGAAAGTTCTCGGCATTGATCCAGGAACATATAAAACCGGTTGGGGTTTTATTGAAGGGACCCGCGGAGGTTTTTCGCGCTGTGAATGGGGCATTATAAAACCTGTGAAGACACTTGCTCTTCCCGAACGCCTTGCTTTTGTGTATGACGCTATTTGCAGGGCGAGGAAAAAATATTTTCCCGATGTGATAGCCTGTGAGGATCCTTTTCTGCATAAAAACGTCCGCTCGGCGCTGGCCATAGGGCGCGCGTGGGCAATGGCGGCTCTCGCCGCGGCAAAAAACGGTTTGCCTTTCAGCACATATTCCCCAACGGCAATAAAAAAGTCCGTGACGGGATACGGCAGGGCCTCAAAAGAACAGATGGCGTCCCAGATACGCACCATTCTTGATATACGCGATGATGTGCCCGAGGATGCTGCCGACGCTCTTTCGTGCGCTTATTGTCATCTCACCGATATGAGGAATTACGCTCAAACCTCTGAACTTCAAAACCGACGGAAATATCCGTCGAGGGACGCTCACGTATGAGGTTCGCTCTCTATTCGCTCCGGACATTGGGTAAAATTCCTCACTCATATGAGCCCCGCCGGATACCATCCGCCGGTTATGGTTTAAAGGCTTGGATATGATAGCTTTGCTGAAAGGGATACTGGTCGAAAAAAATTCGACCGTCGTGATAGCTGTTTCGGGAATAGGTTTTGAGCTTTTTATGACGGATGCCTCAAAAATGGCGTTGCCGGATCCGGGAGAAGAATGCCTCGTTTACACTCTTATGAAGCATAACAGGGACGAGCTTCCGCAGTTATACGGTTTTATGAAAAAAGAGGAAAGGGATATTTTCAGGCTTCTTATCTCTGTTTCCGGAGTGGGGCCGAAAGTGTCCATAGCGCTACTCAATATTTATACGCCGTCTCAGATCGCTTCCTCTATCAGAGGCGCCGACGCGAAAGCTCTTTCCGCCGTTGCCGGGCTGGGGGAAAAAGGCGCCAAGAGAATAATAGTGGATCTCAAGGACAGTGTCAGAAAGCTTGAGATAGAGGATGACGGGATTCTGATCAAAGGTGATTTCTCCGATGCTGTGGCTGCTCTGTCGGCAATGGGATGGCCTTTTCACACAGCTCGCGGCGCCGTTGAGGAAGTGATGAAAAATAAAGGTTCTTCTATAAAAGTACACGAAATAATAAAAGCGGCTCTGGCCAAATTGGGGGGGAATAAATGAAAAAAACAAAACACACCGGTCCGGGGATTTTTGTGTTAAGTTCTCCTTCAGGAGGCGGCAAGACAACGCTTGTGAAATTCATGAAAAAAAGGTTTCCGGAGATTGTTTATTCCGTTTCAACAACGAGCCGCCAGCCCCGCCCGGGAGACAAGAACGGTCACGATTACAATTTTATAACGCCAGGTGATTTCAGAAGGGGAATAAAGAAAAAGGAATTTGTCGAATGGGCGCTTGTTCACGGTAATTACTATGGTACTCCGTCGGCAAACATAAAGAATGCCCTCGGCAAAGGCAGAAGTGTTCTTCTGGATCTTGACGTAAAAGGCGCTAGACAGGTGAAAAAATTGTTTCCCGAAGCCGTGCTGATATTTATAACCGCTCCTGGTATAAAAGAGCTTCGCCGCAGGATTATCGCCCGCGGACAGGATGACAGGAAGACGATAAAAAGGCGTCTACAAAACGCGAAGGGAGAGCTAAGGCAGATAAAATTTTTTGATTTTCTGGTTATGAATGACAAACTGAAATATGCTAAAAAATGCATGGTTGCAATTTATGACGCCGTGCTCTGCAGAGTAAAAAAAAATGGAGGTAGGATATGAAAGATGCTGGAATTGAGAAGTTGAAGATGAAACTTATGGACGATGTGGACGCGCCGTATTTTATGTTGAACGAGGCTTTTG
This sequence comes from Elusimicrobiota bacterium, assembly GCA_034660675.1. GTDB lineage: Bacteria > CG03 > CG03 > CG03 > CG03 > CG03. The sequence continues at coordinate 53 of JAYEJT010000064.1, read as the reverse complement.
TGTTGTTTAATAAAAAGTGGGTTGCGGCCCAGAAATCAAGTCCGTTGGACAGA